>JACQBS010000163.1 GCA_016194325.1 Nitrospinota bacterium
ATTGATTCTCTTATCAAAGGTGATGGAGAAACCTGATTCATTCAGGTCATTTATATCTCTGAAGATATTTCGCGGAGAAGTGTTGAATTTTTCGGCAAGGGAGTCGGGATTGCATTTTTCTCGGCTGTCAAGTATGCGGAGCATTGAGAGGAGCCTGTGTAACTTCCTTTTCCTGTCAGAAAATCTTTTAGATTTTGGGTTCATTACCCAATCCTTTATTATAAAAATTAGGGTAGGTATTTTTTACTCTACAAGGGTATTTCTTACAAGAGTCATAATTAACTACTTATTAACTACACTTTTGCATAATGTCAATAATGTAGTTAAATGTGTATCCTGCTATACTATGCCACAGTTACGGATTTTGCAAGAGACCTTGGCTTGTCTATGTTTCTCTTTAAGGCTACTGCTGTGAAATAGGCAAAAAGCTGGGCTACAACCAATTCTAAGAATGGTGCGATTATATCCGGGACTTTTGGCAGGACAATCTCTTCATTGAATAGTTTCTCACTCTCCCTCTTGTCTCCAAAGTGAAATCCAATGATGAAGCCCTTTCTTGCCTTTATCTCCTCTGCACTCCCTGAAGAAAGCCTGTAGAGGTCTTCATCACTCTTTGGAGGCATAAACATAATTGAGTATAGATTTTCATCTATCAGTGCAATAGTCCCGTGTTTTAAGAAGCCTGCAGGCATCCCCTCTGCATGGACATAGGCAACCTCTTTCATCTTTAGAGATGACTCAAGTGCTATGGGATAATATTTCCCCCTGCCAAGATATAGCCAGTTATTTATGTGGGAATACTTTTGGGCTATTGTATGTATGAATCCCGATTTTTCATTAAGCACCCTCTGGATGATTTCAGGGAGGTGGGATATATGCCTTTCAATTTCAGTTTTATTCTTAACAGTAAGTTTTTTATTTCTAACTGCTATTTCAATGGCAGCCATCAGTAATATAATCATCTGCGACAATGCCGCCTTTGTGCTGATTACACATATCTCAGGACCAGAACCCTGCAATATGGTATAGTCTGCAAGGCGGGCAATGGATGACCCCATTACATTTACAATTGCTGCAGTCTTTGCACCTTTATTTTTTGCATATTTCAGTGCATTTAAGGTATCGTATGTCTCACCTGACTGTGATAAGGCTATAACAAGTGTATTTTTATCTATATGTGCAAGGTTCTTAAACTCATCCGAACTTATCGCAGGTGTAAAAATACCTGCAACGGAGGAGAACTGATACTCACCAATAAGGGACACATAGTAAGTGGTGCCTACCCCTATCAAATATGTCTTCTTACTCTCTATTATCATATCTGATATTTTTTTAATAAGGAGTTTATCAACCTGCAAGGCATTTATAACACACTGCGGCTGTTCATATATCTCCTTGAGCATGTAGTGGGGATAGCCGCCCTTTTTTGCCATGTCACTATCCCAGTGTATCTCTGTAATCTTTTTTCTGACAGTTTCTCCATTGGCAGTATTTTTTATAAAGTAGCGGTCTTTTGATACAACAGCATACTCGTCATCATCAAGCACAACTGCATTCTTTGTATAATCTATGAAGGCGTTAAAATCTGAGCCGATATAATTTGTATCTCCTCCTATTCCTATTACCAGCGGGCTTTCCTTCTTTGCACAGAATATCTTATCCTTTTCATAAATAGTTACCATGGCAACAGCATATGTCCCCTCAAGCCTTTTAATAGCCTTTATAAATGCCTTTTCTACTGCATCGTGAGCCTGCCGAACCGAATCTTTTGATGATTTAAAATATTTTTCCACAAGATGGACAATAACCTCTGTATCTGTCTCTGAGTGGAATTTATGCCCTTCGCGGGTAAGCTCTTTTTTTAATTCCTGATAATTGGATATAATCCCGTTATGGACAAGGGCAAAATCACCTTTACAGCTTAAATGCGGATGGGTATTTTCCTTCGTTACACCGCCGTGTGTAGCCCATCTCGTATGTGCAATCCCCAGCTTCCCATCAGGCTCTGATAACCTCTCTCTTTCATTTACCTCATCAACTGAGCCGATATTCTTTCTAACCTCAATACCGTGAGAGCCGAGTATCGCAATACCGCAGGAGTCGTAACCCCTATACTCAAGATGTCTTATGCTGTCAAGTAAAGGTATTCCAATATTTTTAAATCCAGCGATTCCGCTGATGCCGCACATGAAACCTCCAAAAAAATAGTAGGAAGTAAGAAGTAAGAAGATATCTAAACTTTCTACTTTCTACTTCCTACTTCTTACTGCATTTTCGGGTAAGTATAATGATGGGGTATCTTGACCTTAGAATCAATCACTGCCCCTGCCATTATCGTATTACCTGAGCCGATTATCACATCATCGCCGACAAAGGCACCAAGTTTATTTAGATTCGTATCCATGCTCTTTTTATTTACAGTAGATTTAACAGTGCTTCTATCCAGATTTCCATTTATAGTCATAATCCCTGAGCCGATATCAACATTATTTCCTATAACACTATCACCTATAAATGAGAGCCTCCCAATCCGTGAATTTCCGGAGAGGATGCAGTTTTTAAGTTCAACACCGTAACCTATGATGCACCCCTTTCCCACAGATGTGTATTTTCTTATCAGGACATTGTTTCCTATAAAGCTATCCGCACCGATGAATGATGGCCCCTCAATTATAGTGCCGGAGCGAATCTCTACATTATCCTCTATCTGAACAGGACCTTCAATCCTTACATCCCCTATAAGGCGGGCTGATTTTGAAATAGATGCCTTCCCCCACGAATCCATTATGATTTTATTTGCAATGAGTATATCCCACGGGTATGCAATATCTATCCACTCCCCTTCCCATATTGACGCCTTCAAACCAATTTCTTTAATGAGACTTCCAAGAGCTAATTCCATATTAAATTTTGTCTTCTCTAAGACTGAGAAGAACCTGCTTGGCAGTATGAAGACACCAGACAGCACATAATTGCCCAAATCCCCTTTTTTTGGTTTTTCTATTATCTTTGTAATCCTCATTTCATTGTCAAGATAGACATTCCCGAACATCTTTGTTGAAGGGGTTAAACAAACAGAGGCGACTGGCTCCTTTGCCATATTGAAGGACTGAAGGGTATAATTAAATATATTTGCCGATGTTATAATATCGCCATACACAAGCATGAAGTATTCACCGGGGTTAAATCTATCCTTTACCTTATAGACTGCATTACCAATACCCGCCAGCTTTTCCTGATATACATAGTGAATACTTACACCAAAATCTGCACCCCTCTCAAAATGGCGGACAATTGTATCCGCCTCATGCCCAACAACAATATTTATTACATTTATCCCGCTCTCCTTGAGAAGTCTTATGGTGTTTTCCAGTATAAATCTGCCACCGACATTTATCATTGGCTTTGGTCTCGTGGTGGTGAATGGAGCTAAATTTGTCCCCTTCCCTGCTGCCAGTATTAGTGCCTTCATAATAACCTCCAAAAGTAGTGACAAGTGTTAGTAAAACCTTATCAATGTAAATGATTATCTAATAGAATCTTCAGGATTTCAAGGAATTTATGATTTACATCATGGTTTCAACCTTTTGCTTTTTATAGTATTATAATTAATATATGAGCTTCTATCTATTTACAGTCTATCTTCATATATTTGCGGCATTTGTATGGCTCGGGGGGATGCTATTCCTTGCATTTGTGCTTGCACCTGTTTCACGGAAGATTGACCCGCCTTCGTTGAGGGGAAATTTATTGAAGGTCATTGGGACAAGGTTCAGGATTGTCGGGTGGATATGTATAGTAACACTGATTATTACGGGGTTCTTAAATATATTCAACAAGGGGATGACCCATGAGATATTCCTGCCCGAACAGATGTTTGGGACAGAATTTGGAAGGACTCTGGCAATGAAATTGACAGTTGTTACCTTAATGATTATATTAAGTATTATCCATGATTTTTTTGTAGGGCCGCGAATGACCGCACTCTTGCAAAATAGTAAGCCGGGGGAACAGAATCCTGAATTACAAAAAATGAGATGGCAGGTCTCATGGCTTGCAAGATTAAATACAGTATTTGCCGTATTAGTAATATTTTTTGCTGCCAAACTGGCAAGGTAACATAAACTATTCAGCCACGAATTGACACGAATATTCACGAATTTATAAGGCAGGTAAAGGTGAGGTAAAGATAAAGGCAGAGAAAATCTTTGCCTTTACCGTATCTTTAAAAAATTAGTGTTAATTCGTGCTCATTCGTGGCTAAAATTTTAGGAGGTTTTAAAAGATGGAGAAGTATCCAAAGCTTTTTGTTAAGGTAAGTATATTTTATCTCTTGTTCGGTATAGTCTTCGGACTTTTGATAGCTACCAATGTCGTCAGCGGATTAAACTATACATTTGTTCATGTCCATTTCAATCTTATTGGTTTTATGTCCATGATGCTATTCGGCGTAGCTTATCATATATTACCGAGGTTTAATGCACAACCTTTGAAGTGGCCCAAATTAGTCCCCATTCATTTTTATGGAGTGAACATTGGTCTAATCGGGATGTTGTTTGCATATCTGATAGGGGGCTTCTGGTCTTCTGACTGGAAGACAATACTGTTTCACATATTCTCAACAGTAACTGCTGTATCTATAATGTTATTCATAGTCAATATATATACAGTCCTTACCCCTCCAGCCCCTGTTCCACAGCCAAAAACAGAGGAGAAGGCAAAGGAACCAGTAAAAGAGACACCAGCTCCAGTTACTGCACAAAAAGAGGTTATAACTGCAGAAATGAAGGTCTCTGATGTGCTTGAAAAATGGCCGCATCTCTTGGCTGTTTTTGTTGAGAGCGGTTTTGCGGCACTTGCAAACCCAACTGCAAGGGCTACCTTTGCAAGAATGATAACAATAAAACAGGCATGCAAGGTGCACAATTTAGGTCTGGATAACTTTATCCAGAAGATAAATGATTCACTTAATGGCAAGGGCGGCAGGACAGCACCACTGCCAAAAGCAACACCGACACCTCCTGCAAAACCCATGCAGAAAGGCCCTGTAATAAAAAGAGGGGATAAGTGCAGTAAGGAGATTATGATTGGAGATTTAATCGGCGTTTATCCGGAGACAAAAAAGATATTTGAAAAACATTATGGTGCTGGATGCTTCTCATGTCCGGGGCAGGCAACTGAAACTGTAGCCCAGACTGCTATGATGCACAATATCTCGGCTGATAGCATAGTTAAGGAAATAAACGACGAGATTGAGAAGGCACTTGCAGGAACAAAAACCTAATAAAACCACAGATAAACACAGATGAACACAGATTTTTTTTAAATCTTTTTTCTATTTGTGTTTATCCGTGTTCATCTGTGGTTGCTTTTATAATTTCCTAAGAAGGAGGTTTGGAAAATGTCAGAAGGACAGAGCAACTGGAAACAGAATTTTTTTGAAAAGGCTGAATCAATTGTATTGACAGATCCCCTTGCATTTACACTTGGTGCAACTGAAAAGGAAGGGCAGATCGTATTTAAATATGCAGATGCAGTAAAATTAGCCGGGCACTCATGTGCCGCAGTATCAGGTGCATATAAAATAACTGCAAAGGCACTCAAGGCACTGTATGGCAAAGATACACCTGTCAGGGGGAATATAAAGGTTACAATAAAAGGAGGGGCTACAGACCTTGCCTATGGGCCAATGTCTCAGGTCATATCTTTTATAACAGGTGCTGCACCTGTAACAGGTTTTAGAGGTCTCGGCGGGCAATTTAACAGGCAGAATCTCCTTATATTTGATGAGAAAAATTTTGAATATAATACTTTTATATTTCAGAGGCTGGACAACGGTAAAAAAGTTAAAGTGGTTTATGATACATCTTCACTCCCCCAGGACCCTGCAATGGGTGAATTGATGGGTGAGGTGCTTTCAGGAACTGCCTCAAAAGAGGAACATGAGGAATTTATCAAGATGTGGCAGGGGAATGTGAAGAGGATTCTGTTAGAGGATGATAAATACCCCGGGCTATTTAAGGTAGAGGTAACCTAAAATCCGATTTAGGATTTTGGGGCAATTGACAGATAGAGAATATTGCATTATATTTAATAGCAAGTAAGTCGCCTTATTTGAACAACTGGGGTGGAGCGGCAGTATGTTTATTTCTTCCAAGCTATATGACAATTGATTTCATGCTTTTCATATTCACTCAAAACATCGGTGCAGAAGATTTGTAACTTTTTATCATTGTGTTTCTTAGCCAATTCATATAGGCAAATAAACATCTTTTTACCCGTTTCGGTCTGTTTATAGTTTTTCTTCTGGAAGTTATGCTGGGCGCATAATGTCTGCCCGTTTTCTATCTCTGCTTTTCCTCCCAAATCTTTGGGTTTTATATGGTCGGCATGTATTTCTACTCCATCTTTTATTCCACGCCCGCAGATGACACATCTGTAAGTAGGTGATTCAATCAAAACCAAAGAAGGTGTATATTCCACAAAAGGATCATCCGTGGAAAAAGTATCCTGCTGTAAATTGTTATCGTTATAAAGATATGAGAGAAATATTATTAACAAAACCATCATAATAGAACATTTCTACTTTGGCTTGACAGGTGAAAAAAAATGCCTTGACTCTCCTATGTCCTTCCAATAAACTTTACATACCATAAGAAGAGTGAATATTTGTCTTAAGATTAGCCGATTAAAAAAGATACTGAAATGGCTACAGCGTCAGCAGAAAATTTTATAAAGAGCCTTCGGAATGGTTTGAAATAGAGGATTGAAAAATATGCTTACAGCAAAAAATATCTCTAAAAATCTTAAAGTAAGTAAAAAGCCGAGCAAATATAAAAAAACCGCTTCTCCTGTTCCCTTTCCAGTTTTAAAACATAACGGGACAAGTTTAAAGCATAACGTGACCGGTTTAATAAAAGAACAAGATGCAAGTTATGTTGAGGTTGACAAACAGATTATTGTCTCAAGAGCTTCTTATCCTGCCGATTTGTATTTCAATAGGAACTCAATACAGATATATAATACTGATATTTTAAAAACAGAAAGCATTAAGAAAAATTCAATAGATTTAATAGTAACCTCTCCTCCATATAATGTGGATATTCAGTATAACTCTCATAACGATACAATGGATTATGGTGATTACCTGTCATTTACAAAAAAATGGCTTGAGAGGTGTTATGATTTTTTGAAAGACGATGGACGGTTTTGTCTTAATATCCCACTTGATAAAAACAAGGGCGGTCAGCAGAGTGTTTGTGCAGATATAACTACAATTGCAAAGCAAATAGGTTTTAAATATCACTCTACAATTATCTGGAATGAGCAGAATATCTCGCGCAGAACTGCGTGGGGGTCATGGCTTTCCGCCTCTGCACCTTATGTTATAGCACCTGTTGAGGTAATAGTTATCCTTTATAAAAAGGAATGGAAAAAGACAAGCGGAAGTCGAAAATCAGATATAACCAAGAGAGAGTTTATGGAATGGACAAATGGTGTTTGGAATTTCAGTGGCGAGAGCAAGAAAAGGATTGGACATCCTGCTCCTTTTCCTCTTGAATTGCCAAGAAGATGTATAAAACTGTTTAGCTTTGTTGGAGACACGATACTTGATCCTTTTCTTGGAAGTGGTTCAACATTACTTGCATGCAGGCAAACTGATAGAAAGGGTATTGGGATTGATATTGACAAAAAATATTGTGAGTTGGCAAAAAAACGGATTCTGACCGAAGGACGGATAAATCAACTCAAGTTCGATACGGTGTAAATATGGGCATGGAAAAAAGTATTAGTGAATTGATAATGGAGTATTTTGAGAAACATCCGAACGAGGACTTAGAACACGGTCCAGTTGTGGACTGGGTTACAAAGCAATACCTTAAAAATCATCCTGAACCACCAAGAGACCCGTGGAGGGCTATTCGTAATCTTTATGAAAGGGGGAAGTTGATTCAGGTTAAGAAGAGTGTATATCGTTATGATCCTAACCGCATAAGAGAAATTGAGTTATTTGACTTCCCTGCTGATATAAAAGAAAAAATTTTTGAGCGTGATGGCTATAAATGTGTTGTTTGTGGTAAAGGTAAAGCAGACGGTATTGAAATACATGCAGACCATATAAAGCCTAAAAATAAAGGTGGAGATAACTCTATTGATAATGGACAGACTTTATGCACACAACACAATAATATAAAAAAGAATTATTCGCAGACTGAGGCAGGTAAAAGATATTTTATCAAATTATATAAAAGGGCAATAGCTATAAATGATAAACGGATGATTGATTTTTGCAAGTGTATTTTTGAATGCTATGATTTTCATGGAATAAATGGACATATTCAAAGACCAAATGGGAAAAATAATCTTTGATAGGAGATGTCATAAATGAAACCATCAACTTTATTAAAAAGAGCAGGTATAAAACCTAATAAACCAGTTCTTTTAATTACAGCGGAAGAATCACTGGAAAATCTTTTGGAAGCAATCGAAGAATATTGCCCTAATTTGGAAATAAATAAAATGACAAAGAAAGATATAGAGGTTTTACTTGATGATTATGCTAATTGTATCATAAATTACCATCCTGAAAACTGTCATCAAGAAAGGGCAGCACTTTTAGAAAACTTTGATATGCTAAAAAAATATGGCATAACCTCTGATGATTATAATCAATTGGACTTTTGTTAGAAGGTAAATGCTATTAGATGTAATTTGTGTTATTAGACGGAATCAGACCTCTAATACAGGACTCTGGCATAAACTGGCAAGAGAGTTTAATTTTTATCTAAGAGGCTTCAAGTATCTTTTTATAATGAGGAAAAAGGGATAAAGAATCGAAAACTGATGAAAAAAAAGACGAACCTCCTTATCTATACTCAGCATTACCTTGAAGATATTAAGGTTCGCAACACAAATTTTGAATAATTTTGGACAGGAAATTTTGAACAGGAAATTTACGCTTTACACAGGTTACATATTGTGATACTTTTATCTTGAGAAAATAATTATGGAGGCACTTATGACAGAGCCTGCATGTGAATTCCCTGCATATAATTCTACCAATGATGAGATTAAGGAGATACTGACTAATTATAAGACTATTGCAGTTGTTGGTATCTCCAATAAGCCTGACAGGGACAGTTTCCGCGTAGCATCATTTCTGAAAGAAAAGGGCTATAAGGTAATCCCTGTAAACCCAAACTATGATACAGTCCTTGGAGAGAAGTGTTATCCATCTTTGAGCAGTATCCCTTTCCCTATAGATATAGTGGATGTATTCCGCAAGCCTGATGCTGTCCCTCCAATTGCAGACGAGGCAATCAAGATAGGTGCAAAGGTGGTATGGATGCAGATAGGCGTTGTAAATAATCAGGCAGCAGAAAAGTTAATAAAAAATAAGATAAAGGTTGTTATGAATAAGTGCATGATGATTGAATACAATACACAATTCCCCGAAGATTTCCCCCAAATTACAGATGAGTTCTGCGAGGCATTTGAAGAATAAAACATACCCCCCTTAATCTCATAATTTTTTGATACAAGGAAAATATAAAATCTTTTCACCGCAAAGGCACAAAGACGCAAAGGACAAAAACTTAATGAAACCACAGATGGGCACAGATTAACACAGATAAAAATTTCTTTTAAAAATCTTTTACATCTGCGTCTATCTGCGGTTGCTTTTATATTTTCCTATACATGAACAATGAATTAAGCGGCTTGTCCGCTGCAACTGATGGTTGGGCGATCAGATTTCTTGATCACTTCTGTTAGCCTTTGGTTTATAAATTCTCTTGTATGCTATCCTAACTGATTTAAGATGCCTATGGATGTATTTGCAATATCCATCATAATCTTCCGCATTTCATCCTCTTTCCAAGGTTCGCATCTGGCATATATGGAAGCGGCTTGAAGCATTATGGACGAGTTCTTATGACCTATAAAAATATTCTTGCAGTAATTACAATTAATCTGCATGCAATAATTCGCTGCCGTTACTCTGTCAATTCTGTTCATTGCACCTGAGTCATGTCTAATTTCCACGAAAGAACCGTCGGGTTTAAATACCTGAACTGTTTTGGTTGCAAAGTTAGAGCCTTGCAAGAATACTGCATACGGGAAATGATATTCGTCGAGCATAAAGTTTCTGATTTCATTAATGTTCTTGTACACTCTTTCAATAGCGTTCCCTGCTACCATTAATTCTTGATCTTTGTTCTTCCCGACAAGTACGCCCGCCTTAATATTTTCAGCATCTTTTCCTTGAAACTTTGCTTCGCTAACTAAAACTACCCTCCATTGTTTATCTTTGTCTTGGACCTCGATAATCCCTCCATCAGGTTTGATTTTTGACTCTTTTACGAAGAGAGTTTCTCCTAATCGCTTGTCAATTGAGTTTAGCTTCTCATTTATTTCCTGTTTGCTGATCGTTTGCCTGAATCTGAATTGGTACTTCTGATATTCTTGCTTAAGTTTCTCAAATACACTCGCACTTGCACGACCAACAGACTGATCGTGTACCTGAGCATCTTCGCCAAAGATGCCGCTTGCGCCTCCCGAGGATATGTGCTGCTTGGTTAGCCGCCTTGTTTGTCCTTTACTCATTGCGATAGTCCTTGACAATGGAATTTTGCGGAAGTTGTTGATTCACCAAAGCAATTTCTTCAAGTACGGTATCAATGTTGGTGTCTTTCATCAGACTATATTCGGGCAGAAACAAATTCGATTTAATCTGCCTAATGTGTTTGTCTAAATAACCGTACAGTTTATTATCTGAATCTACTAAGAGTGAATGCCGACGCTCTTCTATGCAAACACGCCCTGTTGTTCCAGAACCGGCAAAAAAATCAAGGACTATCGAACCTTCAAACGACAGAGCTTTAACAAAACGCCGGATAAGTTCGACTGGCTTTTGCGTTAGATGGCCAACCCTCTCTGTCGAATTGCCATTTAGCCTCCCTATTTCCCAAACATTTGTAGGGTTTTTCCCCTTGTCAATACTTTCGGGATTGAGACGCTTGTCTTTTTTGTACATCTCTTTTGTCGCCTCATCAAATGGCACCCTAACAGAGTCCAGATCGAAATAGTATTTCTTCGTTTTGGAAAGCCAAACTGCTTCTTCATGCCTGTTGGCAAAAAAACGATGTGCACTCATGCCGTTCTTGTAGTACCAAATGACAAGATTGACAAATCGTAAAGCTGTTTCATGGCGAGTATAATGGAGGACTTCAAGGAGATCTCCCTTCTTTAAATCTTGATATTGAAAGCCCCCAAAAATAACACAGTTACCTGAATCAGATAACACACGACAGATTTGATCCAACCACCCTTTTGCCCAATCGAGATAGTTATGAAAACTATCCCAGTTGTCTAAGTCAAGATTATATGGCGGGTCTATCAAAATTAATTGGACTGATGAATTAGGTAATGCCTTCAAAAAGTCAACTGCATCTTGAATAAAGACACCATGAACCGTGTGTGGCGATGCAATTCCCGTGATCGTTGAACTATGCAAAGCCCCATTCTTTTTCAATTGATTTATTGCCATGTGTCCACTATTGAAATGTGATTTATTGGCCATATATTGTTCCTTTACTTCGCAATGGTTGTTGACTGTATCAGTTTCTTCGCTCTGCCATTCTTGATTGCATTCACCGTTCTCACTGTACCATCGACATAAACATTTTAAAACAAAACTATTGTAGCCCAACGCGGGGCTGAGCCATGACCCGTAGGGTCATGGGTTTCGTGCCCCTGGTTCTCCCGAGCGAAGCGAAGGGATGGGGCACCATGGCTCAGCCCCGCGTTCTCCCTCGCGGAGCGAGGGAGAACGTTCAAATTGAGGGGCTGCGCGCTTTTGCGCAGTCCCTCTCGAATGCAGGGTTAGACAATTAAGGCTTCTTACCCAAGACAGCCGACTGATACCTAGCCAACAACTGCGGGTCTTCGATTGAGCCGTGATGGTGGACTTGCCTCCAGCGACCATCAATTTTCTGGAAAATTCGGCTAGTGCGGATGGCAAGCGTTATTTCTTCGACACCCAAGCGGAAATATCCCCGCTCCCTTCCTACAGCGTAAAACATCTCCGTTGTTTCGTGGATGGTGTAGTCGAAATACTCGACGTAGACTTCCGCAGGGCCGCTGAAAATACGCTCATAAACTGGCCGTATCTCAGACCAGCCGCGCTTGATGCCACCCAGAGGGTTGTCCATTGCAATTTCGTCTGACTGCGCCCAATTTTCCGACATCATTTGCATATTGCCAGAGTTGAAAGCACAGTAGAATTGAACGAGTGCTTGATACGGGGAAAGCAAATCCCCTTGTTTTTCCTTGCCTGTAATTGCTTCCCGAACTGGGTGCATGTATTTCCTCTTTCTGTTGCCCAATGCGGGGCTGAGCCATGACCCGTAGGGTCATTGGTTTCGTGCCCCTGGTTCTCCCGAGCGAAGCGAAGGGATGGGGCACCATGGCTCAGCCCCGCGTTCTCCCTCGCGGAGCGAGGGAGAACCAGTTATTATCTGAACGGTAGCATAACTTTGAACATGTAGGCAATAAAAAAATGGCATTGGTGTTATCTGATGAATTTTATTAGCCTTTCTCAGGGACTAATATTCAAAATTGAATGTTAGTCCCTTTCGGAGGTGAAAAGGAGACGCCCATTAAAGTCCTGTGGAGTGATTGTTTATGGCTTTAATAATTTCAAGAGCAGTTAATTTTTCCTTCATCTTTATTATCCTCCTTCTTTATTGGTTATACCATAACAAAGACTTAATTAGACAGGATAAAAAAGGATTGCATCCTGAGCTTGTCGAAGGATTAATTTTTAAATATTTTTTATCCTGTTTTATTCCTTCGACTTCGCTCAGGACAAGCTCTGTATATCCTGTCTAAAATCATGTCTTTGTCCTAAGGCAAAAACACAATATATTGTATTTATTAAAATTATTTTATACAACAAATTGTATTTTCCTCTTTACATAGAAATTATATTGTGGTATTTTATTTAGAAAATTTTTAGCTATTAGCCGATGGCGATCAGCTAATTAGGGAGGTTAAATAATATGTATTTTAAGTCTCTTGAGATGATAGGGTTTAAGTCATTTGTTGATGAAACCAAAGTTGAGTTTGAGCCCGGGATAACTGCAATTGTAGGACCTAATGGCTGCGGCAAGAGTAATATATCGGATGCAATAAGATGGGTGCTTGGTGAACAGAGTTCAAAAGTGCTCCGCGGAAACAAGATGGATGATTTTATATTCAACGGAAGCGAAGGGAGAAAGCCTCTCAATATGGCAGAGGTCTCCCTCACAGTTACAAATCTGAAAGGTGCCGTGACATCCCCTGAACTTTCTCCATATGAAGAGATTACAGTGTCAAGGAAGCTCTTCAGGTCGGGGGAGAGTGAGTATTATATAAATAAAACCCCATGCAGGCTAAAGGATATTGTAGATGTATTCCTTGATACAGGTCTAAATACAAGGGGATTTTCTATGATGGAGCAGGGGCAGATAAATAAGATTATAAATTCAAAGCCTGATGACAGGAGATTTATAATTGAAGAGGCTGCAGGGGTCATGAAATATAAGCATAGGAGAAATGCAGCAATACAGAAGCTTGAGTCCTCACAACAAAACTTACTCAGAATTGGTGATATAGTCGGGGAACTTGAGAGACAGATGAATTCATTAAAGAGGCAGGCAAACAAGGCTGAGAGATACAAAAAATACAAGGGGGAGATGAGGGAGCTCGGTATCAGGCTTCTAAGTGTGGAGCTAAAGAAAGAAATAGATGCCTTGAATAACGTTGACACTGAATATAACAGTTATAAAGAAAAAGAGATAGAGTCATCGGCAAGGGCATCTTCATCAAAGAACAGGCTGGAAAGCCTGAGAACTGAATTGGCTGTTGAAGAAAAGGGATTGTCGGAGCTGAGGCAGGAGGAGTTTGAGCTGGGAAGCCGTGTAGAGCGGGATGAGGAGCGCCTTTCTCTGGCGAAAGGGCAGATTGAGGACCTGACCAATGACGATATAAGGGCAGTAGAGGAGGTAGAGGAATTAAAAGGGGAGATTGATAATCTTGAGGGGCAGTATAACAATATAAAGAGCGACATGGAGAGTATCCAGATTAAGGTAGATGAACAAAAAAGGCTCTACAGTGAGAGAGAAAACCGCCTTATAGAAATGAATAAGGAGCATAAGGAAAAGCAGTCAAATCTTGAACAGATAGATACTGAAGTCATAAAGATTATTGGAGAAATCTCTCAGAATAAAAATACACTTACATCCCTTGAGACCCGTTTGGATTTCATACAAAAGAGGAAGGAAAGGGTATCAATAGAAAAAACAGAGACGGAAGGCAATATCAAAAATTTAAATATAACCCTTGAAGATGCTGTAAAGAAGCTGTCTGAGGCAAGAGAAAGGATGGATGGATTTAAAAAGAATAAGGAAGAGTTAATTGGGCATTTGATTAAGTTAAAGGAATCATTGAGAACCCATGAGGAGAGGGCATCAGAAATAAAGGAAAGACTCGGGACCCGCCTTTCAGTTCTTAAATCTTTTGAAGAGCTCCAGAAAAATTTTGAGGGTTATGAAGAGGGTGTAAGGTCTGTAATGAAATCAAGGGAGAGCGGTAGTTTGAATGGAGTTCATGGTGTGCTGGTGGATTTTATTGAGACATCGCCGGAGTTTGAAACAGCCATTGAGTCGGTTTTGAGTGACAGACTTCAGGGTGTTGTGGTTGAGAGCCATGATGAAGGCGTAAAAGGGGTAGAGCATTTAAAATCTCAATTGGCAGGGAGGGCACAATTTATACCCCTTAATTTAAAGTTTCATGCAAAGGCAGGCGGGGAGGGGGTAAGCAGTCAGGGGAGAAGGGCAATTGAGGTTGTAAGATGCAACGAAAAATATAAAGGTATTTTGGAGTGTCTGCTCGGAGATGTATTGATTGTAAATGACATAGAGGGTGCCGTTAATATATGGAGAAACAATGGGAATTCTTATACCATAGTTACGTTGAACGGAGAGGTAATAGACCCTCACGGCTCTATTACAGGAGGAAGCAAAAAGGGAAGCGAACAGGGATTGATGCAGAGAAAGAGGCAGATAGCTGAAATAAATATTGAGATAGAGAGTTTAAAGGCTGAATTTGATTCAGCAAGTAAGGAAAGGGATAGCGTAAAGTCAGAGATAGAATCACTTGAATCAAAGATTGCAGGGCTTGAAAGCTCTATAAGGGAAGAGGAGTTCAAGCTGATAGGTGAAGAGAATGGGTTGACAAGAATCAGGGATGAGATAGAGAGGTTTAAGAAAAAGATAGATACAATAGATTATGAGACAAGAGGTTTTGACATTGAGATAGGAGAGATTACCGCCGAGTCGGGCAAATACAAGGATGAGATTCTAAAGAAAGAGGAGGAACACGGCAAGATAACGGCACAGAGTAACAGTATAAAAGAGGATATGAAGTCATTGAGGGAAAATCTTGATGTCCTTATAGATGATACAAACA
The DNA here is from genome assembly GCA_016194325.1 of Nitrospinota bacterium. Classification (GTDB taxonomy): domain Bacteria; phylum Nitrospinota; class Nitrospinia; order UBA9942; family UBA9942; genus UBA9942. Next base: position 15,511 of record JACQBS010000163.1, read on the forward strand.
GGTTGAAGGTAGACCTTACAGCCCTAAATGGCAAGCTGGATAGCCACAAGAGAGAGATTGAGAGGATAGTAAGGGGTATAGAAGATTTAAATTTAAGGATTGAGAAAAGAGAAGAGGATAGGGTTGAGATATCTGGCAAGAAAAAAGAGATAGAAAATTCCATAAAGAGAATGGAGGATGAGGTTTATCAGGTATCTTTAAAGAGGGATGAGAAAAAGAAGGAAATAAATGTGAGAGAGGAGTCCCTTAAGGAGAAAAATGAAAGCCTGAAGGCTATTGAAGAGGAAGTAAAAGTAATAGAGGCAGAACTGGAGGGCTTAAGAGATACTTTAAATAATCTGGGGATGAAAAAGGCTGAACTTAATCTGCGGATTGAAAATTTAAGGAGAAGGGCTGTAGAAGAATACAACATAAAAGAAAATGAAATCCCGGAGGTTACAGTTGAAGAGGTGAATTTTGAAGAGGTAAACACCCGTTTGGAATTTTTGAGGAGTGAAATTGACAGATTTGGTGATGTAAATCTGGCGGCAATAGAGGAATATAACAGCATAAGCGAGAGATACAATTTCTTAAAGACACAGCAGGATGACCTGATTCTATCTATAAAATCACTACACCAGACTATTGAGAAGATTGACAGCACCACAAAGCATATGTTTGCCGAAACCTTCACAAAGGTAAATGAGAATTTTAAGGGTATATTCAGGCGGTTATTCGGCGGCGGGAGGGCTGAGCTGATTCTTGTGGATGAGGGTAATATGCTTGAAACAGGTGTTGATATAATTGTCCAGCCTCCCGGCAAGAGACTTCAAAATATCACACTGCTTTCTGCGGGTGAAAAGGCAATGACAGCCATTTCCCTCCTCTTTTCAATATTCATGGTAAAGCCAAGCCCGTTCTGTCTATTGGATGAGGTGGATGCCCCTCTTGATGAGGCAAATATTTTCAGGTTCAGGGATATGATAAAAGAGATGTGTTCAAATACGCAATTTCTCGTAATTACACACAATCAGAAGACAATGTCATTTGCCGATTCATTATATGGTATCACAATGGAAGAGGATGGGGTGTCAAAGGTCATATCCGTAAACCTCAAGGTAAAAGAGGCACTGGCAGCCTGAATAAATTTGCCTTCTGAAATCTACAAAAATCTTCCCGCTAAGATTAAGGAGATATCTTTTTAAGATAAATCACTGTCTTTTATTGTATAATCTTAAAATATGTTTATCCTCTTTTTAAGGCTGACTATCCTCTTTTTAATATCCATAATTTTTAGTGGATGTGCAACAGGGAGATATAGTCATTTTCCATATACTTCCCTTCCATTGTCAAATCTTGCGATAGAAGATGAAATTAAGAACCTTAAAATTGCAGTGGTTTTGTTTGATATAGAGGATACAAAGATATCAGGCGGACATTATAAGGGCATGATGCAGAAAATACAGCACTGGGATATTAATATACCTGAGGGGCAGAAAGACTCTTTTCTTCTGGGGCTGTCTGAAACTGTAAGCCATTCAATAGCTGATGAGTTTTTAAGGCAGGGTTTAAATGTAATTGTAACCGATGGAAAGGATATAAACCGTCTTAAGGGTCTGGATATAATAGTTACAGGGAAGGTTTCTCAAATTGAACTGAATGCCTACGCAAATGATTACTGGGAGGCTGTGATTATTTTAAAGGATATTACATTATACCGTACGAGGGATGAAGCTATGATGTGGATTGGTGATATTGAAAGGTATTGCAAACTGCCGGATAGCCCTGAAAAACTGGATGGGGCAATGTTCAAAGCTGTATCAAAATTCTTGAAGACATCTATTGAAGAAAAAAGTTATGAGGATTATTTTCAAAAAAGAAAGGATATTACACCTGCAGAAATTGCAGCAAGGCTTTCGGCTATTGATATAATAAAAAAAATTAACTCCGACTCTTTTATAACTTCAAAGTAGAAACCTTACCCTTTATTGACTTGACCTGATATATATCCATTGCACCCCTTTTGCCCCTTACCTGAACCTGTTTTAGTTTCTCAACATCAAGCTTTAAGCCTTTAAGCTCATTGTAGGTGCTCTCTGTAATCAATATCTGTCCACCCTGAGCTAATCCCTCTAACCTGCTGGCAATATTCACCCCGTTTCCAACAACGGTGTATTCCATCCTCTTTTCCGAGCCTATGTTGCCAGCGATTACACTTCCTGTATTTACCCCTATGCCGACGGCGAGTTCAACAAACCCCCTTTTTCTGTTCCTCATGTTAAGAGCCTTAAGCTTCTCCTGCATCTCCAGTGCTGCCGCCACCCCTCTCTTTGCATGGTCTTTATAATATATGGGCGTCCCGAATACTGCCATCAGGCCGTCACCAATAAATTTATCCAGAGTCCCGCCGTATTTAAATATAACATCAATCATCTCTGCAAAGTATTCATTGAGCAAATCCACAATATATTCGGGAGGCTTTGCCTCCGTTATCTCTGTAAACCCTCTTATGTCTGAGAAGAGGATAGTTACATTCTGCCTCCTCCCGCCAAGCGAGATGGTCTTTGCCTTATTCATTATCTCATCCACTATCTGCGGTGACAGGAACCTCTGATATATTCCCCTCTTCCTCTCCTCTTCCCTTATATTTTCATAGAGCTTGGCATTTTCTATGGCAATAGCGGCATGACAGGCAAATGTGTTCAGGAGTTCCTCATCCTCTTTTGTAAATGGAAGGTTCTCATGTTTATTTATAACCTGAATTACCCCAATCATCTTTTCCTTTGAATAAAGAGGGACACACAGGATAGACCTCGTCTTGAATCCTGTTTTTCTGTCAACCCTCTGATTAAATCTCGGCTCATTTTTTACATCATTGACAATAATCGGTTTTCCGGTTTTTGCCACCCAGCCGGCAATCCCCTCCCCTACCTTGAGCTTTATCTTCTTTACCTTTTCACCCTTTTCGCCGAGGGCAATTCTAAAAATAAGCTCCTTTTCATCTTCATCAATGAGGAGGACAGAGCTTACCTCAGCCTTCATGACCTCTGTCGCATTATGCATTACCACCTTTAACAATGGGTCTAAATCAAGGATAGAGTTTATATTCCTGCTGATCTCGGAAAGTGTATTAAGCTCATTTATCTTTTTGAGGGATGTATCAAAAAGCCGGGCATTTTCAATTACTATGGATATATTATTGGCAAGGATATTCAGTATTCTGAGGTCGTCATCAACAAAAGGTGAATTTAATTCCTTATTTATAACCTCTAAGACGCCTATCGCAATGTTTTTAACAAGCAATGGGGTGCATAATATATTATGGGTTTCATATTTTAGCTTTTGGCTGATGGATTTCTTGAACCTCTTATCTTTATAGACATCATTGGCAATAACAGGCTTTTTATTCTTGAATACCCAGCCGGCAATCCCCTCACCTACCCTTAACTTATATTTTTTAATCTCCTCCGACTTCTCACCCTTTGTAACCTTAAACTCCAGAAGTCCCGTATCCTTATTTTGTAAGATTATTGAACCTGCATCTGTATGCAGCACCTCCATTACACGGTCCATCATGGCATCCAGAACCCTGTTAAAATTAAATGGGGCTATGGCTACCTGACTCACCTGCTGGAGAATCTTTAACTGGAACTCCTTTATCTTGGCAATGCTTTCTTGTGACTTTATTTTTTCCACGGCAATTCTCTCTCAATTCCATCAAATAGTAATACCGTATCAGAAAAATAGCAATAAGATTTTATAGGAATATTTAATTAGTGGATGGGAGTTAATAAAAGGAAGTAAGGGCCGCCATTTAACGGCGACCCCTGTTGTTGAAATGAAACGATAAAAATTCTTTAATGAGAGGCTTTTGCCTCTGTCTTTTCTTTCTCTGGAACCAACTGAAGCCCCTGTGTCTTCATTAATCCTACATCAAGCATATAAAAAACAAAACCGCATATGACAACAAAAACTAAAAAAGAAATTACAGATTTCATATCTTACCTCCCCTTAATTAAGTCTATCCATGATGTGCCGCAACACCATGTGTAAATATTAATAACCACCAAAAATATACAAGCACCAAAATAGATACCCCTGTAAAAAGGGCTGCACCTGCCTTATCACTCATAATTTTACCTCCTCTTTAAAGATAATTGATAATGGAGAGATTTTTTAACATACAATATGTATTTGTGTCAATAAAAAAATACATTTTTAAATTGGAGCATATCAGATAAAACTTTTTATCTTGGCTAAAATTATACCCTCTCTCAATCCATAATCACTTACCATCATACTGTCAAATCCAAAAATCTCCATAGTCTTTATTACAATTACAGCGCCGGGAATAATGAGGTCTTCTCTCCCCTTCTCAAGTGCAGGAATATTTCTCCTCTCCTTGAGAGGCATCTTTTTTAATCTATCAAGTAATTTTTTTACATTTTCCAATTTCAGTATATAACCATTAATCTTTGACGGGTCGTATGGATACAGATTTAAATCAAGTGCCGCAAGTGTGGTTACTGTCCCTGCAGTCCCTATAAGAAGTGCGGAATGCGGAATGCGGAATGCGGAATTAATTTCATCTTTTACATTTTTAATCTTATCAGCTATTACATTCTCTAAGTCCTTTAATTCTTCATCATTAACAGGGTCTTTGGTTATATACCTCTCTGAGAGATGAACCACCCCTAAATCTGTTCCAACAGAATTAACTAATTTTTTGTCCTCTGTAAAGACATATTCAGTACTTCCTCCGCCAATATCAAATATAATTGCCCTCCCCTTACTCCCCTCCTTGCTAAGGAGGGGAAGGGGGAGGTTACCAGAAAAGACGCCGAGGATGGTCATCCTTGCCTCCTCCTCCCAGGGGATAACCTCCAGTTGAAGACCGGTTACACTCTTAATCTTTTCTATAAATGCAGACCTGTTTTTTGCCTCCCTTACAGCACTCGTTGCTACAATCCATATTACAGATGGGTTGTATTTTGAAGCCTCATCTTTAAAGGTAAGGACAGTATTGATAGTTCTCTCCATCGCCTTATCTATCAGAATGCCGCCATTGGATAATCCCTCTCCAAGACGGGTAATTGCCTGATTTGAATGGAGTCGTTTAAATCCTTTCTTGTTGCTTTCTACAACAAGGAGCCTTACAGTATTAGTCCCTAAATCTATTGATGCAAAGACTCTCGACTCCTGACCCCTGACCCCGGACTTATTTATTGATACGGACATATTTCACTATAAGCACAGTAGCGGCAGGCAATATACTGAGGCGTTGCCTCATAAATTTTCTGCCTTATGCCATCCGCTACCATCTCAATCTTCTCTATAGTTTCCTTTAAATCATCATCATCCTTTTCGCATCTCCCGACAAGTCCTGATTCAAGGAAATGCAACTCAACCCTTTCAGGCATCTTCCCATAAACTTCTTTGTATGCCAGTGCATATATGGAAAGCTGAAGACTCTCCTTAACCCTCCTGTCAGCCTCTTTCTGCTCCCTCACATCTGAAGATTTAAAATCAATAATTATAGTCTCCCCATCTTTTACATCCACCCTGTCCCACCTCCCCCTTACCCTGTTATTTCCGAGGGGGAAAGAAAAATCCTTTTCTACAAGAGTGGGGATGTTATCAGATGCCTCCTGCCTCTCATAAAACAACTTGAGGGCATTTTTTCCAGATTCAAATCTCTGCTCCTCATGCTCCCTCGTAAGAAACCCTTCACTTGACCATGTGCTTTCAAATACTGATAAGAGTTCTTTAACAGTTATACTTCTTCCTGCCAATTTTTTCCTGTTATATTCTTTAATAGCCTCGTGTATTGCCTTCCCATAAATTATACTGTGGTGCTGGAGGATAGGAACCCTCAATATATGGACATATTTATACTTTAATGGACAGGTGAGGTAATCATCAATCTGATAATGGCTCAAAACAAGAGAGGGGCAAGAGGCAAGGGGCAAGGGGCAAGGTTTTCTTGACCCCTGACCCCTGACCCCTGACCCCTGATTTTTTATTCTTTCCAGTGGAGAGAGCTTTACTGCCTTTGTATCAACCTTAGGTATATCCAGTGTCTCAAGGACAAATCTACTTGCCTTTCTTGCCCTCTTCCCCCCATAATCCCTTGCATTTGTAAGATACAACTCCTGTTTCGCCCTTGTTATACCTACATAAAAAAGCCTTCTTTCTTCCTGAAGATGAAAATCGCCTGACGGCAGAATCTCCTTTATAAGAGGCTCTGGAAGTGGTATAGGCTCTCTTCTATTCGGAATTGGGAATCTCCCATCCACAAGCCCTACCATGAATACTACAGGAAACTCCAGCCCCTTTGCCTTATGGACTGTCATGACATTTACTGCATCTGCATCCAAATCTGCCTCAGCTGTTGCAGGGTCATCTCCAGCCTCTATCAGTGAATCCAGATGTCTTACAAATTCCCACACACGTCTCTGCTTAAGAACATCCTCTGAATTGCGTATGACATTAAAAAATCTTGATATGTTCTCTATTTTCTCCTCATTCTCAACAGACAGATTTGCTGTTAGGTTTTTTATAAAACCGCTCTCCATGAGAAAATTATAGAGGACTTCACCCGCTGAAAGCTCGGTTGACATTTTTACATACTTATTTATGCCATCTATAATCTTTACAATAGTTGCCATAGCTTCATCGGAAACTTCTCCCATCAAACTGTCATTCCGAGCGAAGCGAGGAATCTCGTTTTTAGAGATTGCTTCGGCTTCACCTCGCAATGACAGACGAGGGATTTCATTCTTTTTAATGACATTATTAAAAATCTCATACAATGAACGGTTTCTCCTGTGGGCGATATTAAGACATAGTGTAAGGTCAACAGGATTCATCTGATAAATTATAGAAGCAGATAAATTGTAGAGATTTGCCGAGTCGTTAAAATCGGTTATCACACGCAAAAAGTATATTAAAAGCCTTATCTCATCACGTTTATATAATCCCCTGTTGCCTGAAAAACGATGGGGAATCCCTTTTACACTTAATGCTTTCAAAAATGGGTCTGCGTTATTATTAGACCTGACAAGTATGGCGAAATCCTTAAAAGATTGCGGATTGTGGAATGCGGATTGCGGATTTAATTCCGAATTCCGAATTCCGAATTCCGAATTCCTTTGAATCCTGCTTTCTATCATCTTTGCTATTCCGTCTGCTTCATCAGAGACTGTATCAAATTGAAGATGTTTTTCAGAAGGTTGAGAGTTGTAAGTTGAAAGTTGTGAGTTCAATCTTTTATCCACATTATTCTTAACCTCAAGCCTGTCAGGATTATTGTGGCATATAAGCCTGTAGGCAGAATCCAATATGGACTGTGTAGAGCGGTAATTATTGGTCAGGACGATTTGTCTTGCATCAGGGTATGTATCTTTAAATCCAAGGATATTGCTTATTGCTGCCCCGCGGAATTTATATATGCTCTGGTCGTCATCACCCACAACTGTAATATTTCTATGCCCCTCTGCAAGCAGTTTCACCAATTGAAACTGGGCATAGTTTGTATCCTGAAACTCATCCACAAGTATATATTTAAACCGTCTCTGATAATCCTCCCTTATTTTTTGTCTTTCCCTCAAAAGTCTTAAAGGGAGCTTTACCTGGTCGCCAAAATCAAGAAAGCCGTATTTGACTTTTAATTCTTCATATTTTTTATAGGCCAAAGCAAGTTCCATCTGTAACCCTGCTTCATCCCTATCTTCAATCTGTGTTGCGTATCTTATATATTCTTCTGGGGATATGTCCTCATCCTTTGCCCTGCTAATCAGTGTAACAATCGCCTCTATATGCTTTGTAGGGTCACCGAGCGGTCTGTAGTATTTAAGGGGGAATTCAAAGAGATGCTCTCTAAAAAAGATTATCTGCTCAGGCTTTGTAAGGAGTCTGAAATCTGGTGACAGCCCAAGGTCAATCGCATTCTCTCTCAGGATTCTGTCACCAAAGGAGTGGAATGTACTAATCCATATATTGGCATATCCGTAAGGTATTAAGAGGTCTATCCTCTCCTCCATCTCAGATGCCGCCTTATCTGTAAATGTAAGTGCCAGAATCTCTTCAGGTTTTGCAATCTTAGAAGAAATCAGATATGCAATGCGACGGGTAATTACAGTTGTCTTTCCTGTCCCGGCACCTGCAATAATAAGAAGGGGGTCATTTCCATGAGTCACTGCCTCTTTTTGTGAGGGGTTAAGTTCTGACAGTATGTCATCCATAATGCTTTAGCAGTCTTCTTATATTGCTCTTCTCCCACTCCCTTGCCTCTTTATAATACTTAAATCTCCTCTCCATATTTTTAAATTCAGGCGTATGAATCCTCCTCCTCCCGTTCACTATCCTGACTCCAACAACCTTATGCAGCATCTCATGATAGACTATACTCTCTATAAAATATGAGGGGATATCTTGTCGGTCAAGGCTCGGGTGGATTCTTATAATATTGTCTTTCTCAGTATAAGAGCCGAATCTTATATATCGTCTGCCATTACGGACATTTCTGCCCCATGTTATTTTGATTGAGATAGTCCCTCCAAAATACTCATGATTGAGCCTGTCAAATATCTCTTTTAAATTAAAAAATCTACCATTAATATTCATTAAGTTTTTTACAACCCCATCTTCTTTAGTGCATCGTCCCCGCGAGTTGCCTGAATCGGGGCGTCTTCGGGGAGATAGAGCATCACGCCGCCTTTTACAGGTCTTATAACTATCTTCCCTTCTTCTGCTAACTTTTTAGTAGCCTCTATGGGATTCTCCCCTTCAAAATATTTTTTGAATGCCTCATTAAAGCCTGAGTATATAGTATGAATCCCCTTATAGCCCTCTTTTCTCAGCGATACAATCGCCTTCTTTACAAACTCCTCATGACTCATCTTCTCTGACATATAAACCTCCTTTCCTAATTAACCACAGGGCTCTGTGGCTTTATGTTTCCCTCTTACAGATAAAGTTAAGATGCTCTGGCAAAAGATAATATTGGAGAACCCCTTGATGAGTTGGTAGTCTCTCTGCATCTATTCTCAAGATACCACCCATTTCAAACTTTATATTTATATTACAGGATTCGCATAAAAGCCACAGGGCTATGTTATGCAGGGACGGCAAATGACCGGCAACAAAGACTCTCTCTTTATCCTTAAAACCTGCCAGATAATCAATAAAATCTTCAGGTGAGGAATTGGGAGTAAGTGAATCTGTAACCTCAATTTCTTTCAGAGGGTAAGAAAGAGTCCCTGCTATAATCTCTGCGGATTCCTTTGCCCTTGCTTTAGGGCTTGAAATCATAAGGTCAAAAGATACACCCGTTTTTTTCAGTGCTATTGCAGTCCTTCCTATCTGTGCTTTTCCTTCAGGGCTCAGGTGTCTCTGAGGGTCCTGCTCCTCGCTTAGAGCCTGTCCATGTTGCAAGAGATATATTTGCATATGCTATAAAAAGAAAGATTGCTTCGCCTTCGGCTCGCAATGACAGGTAGAGGGTTTGTCATTCCGAGCCCTTCGCATGTCATTCTGAGCAGAGCGAAGAATCTCGTTTTTCTGCTCAGGGTAAACTCCGCCAGGAATCTCATTACAGGGCTGATATCTCATACTGCTCCTGATGGAGGTCGTAGTCAGACTTTACAACTATCTTCACTTTTAAGTCTTTTTCCAGTTTGTCTATATACTGGTTTTCTTCATCAAATAGCATGTCAGCGACTATTGGATGGACATTCAGAAGGACCTTTCTCTTTTTTGGTGATGCGTTTATAATCCTCTGTATCTCCCTGAATATCTCATAACACACAGTGGTAGGAGACTTTATGCTCCCCCTCCCCTCACAGTATGTGCACGGCTGGCAGAGTGTTCTGCCCAGAGAATCCCTCACTCTCTTTCTCGTCATCTCCACAAGTCCGAATTCCGATATCTTCATTATTTTTGTCCTTGACCTGTCAGGTTTTAGTGCCTGTTCAAGTGCGTGAAATACCTTCTCCTTGCTCTCATTCTTCTCCATGTCAATAAAATCCAGGATGATTAATCCCCCGATATTTCTCAGCCTCAGCTGGTAGACAATCTCTTTAACTGCCTCCAGATTGGTTTCAAGAATCGTCTCCTCAGGATTTTTCTTCCCGACGAATTTGCCTGTATTTACATCTATTGCGACAAGCGCCTCAGTTTGGTCAATGACTATGTATCCACCTGACTTAAGCCAGATCTTCCTGCCCAATGCCCTATCTATTTCAATCTCTATTCCATAGGTATCAAATATCGGGTCTTTGCCTGTGTAGAGTTCAATCTTGGATTTCAATGCAGGCATATAAGAATTTACAAACTGAATACATTTTTCGTATTCTTCCTGAGAATCAATCACCAGCCTGTCAACATTTTTTGTAAAAATATCCCTTATTGACCTGAATATGAGATTTAAGTCCTGATGTATGAGAACAGGTGCAGATACCCTCTCGCTCTTCTGCTTTATATCGTTCCAGAGCTTGGTCAGAAACTCTATATCGGCTATGAATTCCTCCCTGTCTTTCCCCTCACTTGCAGTCCTTACAATAAAACCATCACCCGGAGGCTTTAGTTCCAATAGGAGTTTTTTCAGCCTCCTCCTTTCAGAGTCATCCTCTATCCTTCTTGAAATTCCTACATGGTCAACTGAGGGCATAAACACCAAATATCTTCCGGGAAGTGAGATATATGATGTAATCCTTGCCCCTTTGCTTCCTATCGGGTCTTTTGAGACCTGCACAAGAATCTCCTGCCCTTCCTGGAGTAATTCTTCAATAGGTAATTTCTGAATCGTCTCCCGCGGCATCTCCTCATCAGTCGTATCTGTCACCTCGTCATTAATGGATATATCTTCACCTGCTAATTTTTCGTATTCTTCCATCGTATCCGGTACATTTATATCGGATACATAAAGAAAACCTGATTTCCCAAGCCCTATGTCTATGAATGCCACCTGCATACCAGGTAGAACCTTTACCACTCTGCCTTTATAGACATTTCCTACAATCCCCTCATCCTTCTTCCTTTCAATATAAAGCTCGGAGATGTCGCCGTTCTCCAGGAGGGCTACCCTCGTCTCCCTCATATTTGTATTTACTATTATTTCAGATGACATAAGAAAAAAACAAAGAGATTAAGGAGAAATGGGGAAATTGGGGAAAAGGAGAATATAAGTCTTTTTTAAAAAATATTTTTAAAGATTTTTTCTCCATTTCTCCTCACCTCTCCCTTTCTCCTTATTTTTTTATAATTTCCTATACATTAATTTTTTCGCCATTCTACCCCTGTTTTTTCCATTAATAATACCGAAGTTCCTATATTCGGTGAAAGTAAATTTTGTAATACCTCAATCGGCTGGAGAAGCGTGCCATTAAGGACATTGAATACCATCTCAATCTTTAACAACTCTCTTTCATGCCCAATTATCTTAATTGATTCTATCAACGGCTTGATATCTATCTTTTTTACCCCATCCTTTCTAATCCTATCAATTATTACCCTGTCTTGTAAAAAGAAATCTTTAAATCTCTCCTCAGCAGATTGTTGACTGTAGAGTGCAGACTGCAGACTAATTAAGAATTTAACCCTGTTGGTTATATCAGAGATAGACCTTGTTCCATGCGGAATAAATTCCGCTGATATTGCCTTTAACCCTGATGGAAGTTCAGTGTTGAGCTTATTTATTATTTCATCTATTTTTAAATTACCATTAAGCTCAGCATCAAAATACTCCCAACTGCTTTCTATCCCTACAGGAAGCGCAAATCCGAAGGCTATCTTTGGATGGGGGTGGTATCCTTCTGAATATTGAAGATGTATCCCTGCCCTCCTGAATGCCCTGCTGAATGTCCTTCCCACCTCAAGGTGGGATAAAAATTTCATATCACCATTTTTCTCATACCGTATTCTGACACGACTCTGAACAGGGGAACGGGCTGGAGTTGCAATATGCAAGTTACAAGTTGCAAGTCTTGCATCCTGCATCTTGTATCTTGCATCTTGTATCTTGCATCTTGAGGGGTCAAGTCCGCAGCCGATACATCCTTCATAGCGGCAGTCAGAAGACAGCATATCTTTAACCGATGCCTCAAATTCTTTATATAAAAATTTCTTACTTACCCCAGTCTTGATATGCCCCCACGGCAGGGTTTCATCTTTATTAATATTTCTATTGGCATAAAATTCGGGGTTAATCCCGCATCTGTTAAATGCAGCCATCCACTTATTAAAATCAAACCTCTCAGTCCAACCGTCAAATTTACATCCAATTTCATGAGCAGCTTCCAGCACTTTACCCAGCCTTCTGTCACCCCTTGCAAATACCCCTTCAAGAAAACTTATCTCCACCTTATGCCATTTCATATTAATTTTTCTATTGGTTTTAAACTTTTTATGCAGATAGCCAAGTTTTCTCTTTAAACTATCCATCCCTTCCTGCCCGACCCACTGAAATGGTGTATGTGCCTTCGGAACTAAGGATGATATGCCCACATTTATATTCTTTATCCTCTTCTCCCTCTTTAAAATCTGGTTGCAGATATTGTATATCCCCTCAATATCATCATCTGTTTCGTAGGGGAGCCCTATCATAAAATACAGCTTAAGGGAATCCCACCCTGATGAGGCAATTGAATTTACTGCTGAAAATATATCCTCCTCTTTAATCTTTTTATTTATTATATCCCTCATCCGCTGTGTTCCTGCCTCTATTGCAATAGTAAAGCCTGTTTTTCTCACCCTGCCGATCTCTTTTAATAGCTCCTGATTGAGTGTGTCGGGACGGAGAGAAGGTAAGGAGATAGATATCTTATCCTTTTCAAATTTATTCATAATCGCCTTTGCAAGAGGTGTAATATTGCAATAGTCTCCAGAACTCAGACTGCCAAGGGAGATTTCTTCATATCCTGTATTTTTAAGAGTTTCCTGTAACAGCTCTTCAACTTTTTGAGGCGTTCTTTCCCTCAATGGACGGTAAATAATGCCTGCCTGACAGAACCTGCACCCATGCGTGCAACCCCTGTCTATCTCTACAGATACCCTGTCATGTATGAGTGATGTATATGGGACAATCTGAGATGTAGGATATGGAGAAGAATTCAGGTCATAGATTGTCCTCTTTTTTACTGAGTTATACCCCTCCTTTAAGCTGACTATCTTCTCAATAGTATTATCATCCTTATATGACACAGAGAAAAGTGACGGGACATAGATTCCTTCAATATCTGATAAATTTTTGAGAATCTCTTTTCTGCTGTCATTGCGAGGCGAAGCCGAAGCAATCCCTTTTAATTTTTGGTATTTATCAATAAGCTCTGAGACAATCTCTTCCCCATCCCCTATGACAAAGAGGTCAAAGAAATCTGATAACGGCTCGGGGTTAAACACACAGGGTCCTCCACCAATAACCAAAGGCGTATTATCTCCCCTATCTGCCTGTCTTAAAGGTATCCCCCCCAATTTTAAAATATTTAATATGTTCGTATAGCTGAGCTCGTATTGAAGTGTGAATCCCAGCATATCAAACTGATTTAAAGGGATAGAGGACTCAAGACTTGCAAGCGGGAGATTATTCTTGAGCAAGAGTTCTTCATAATCAGTATCAGGTGCGAATACCCTCTCTGCTGCTGCATCATCTCTTAAATTGATAATATGGTAGAGTATTTTTAATCCAAGGTGTGACATCCCCATTTCATAAAGGTCGGGGAAGATAAGGGCAATCTTTGTTTTTACCTTTGACAAATCTTTATGAACGGAGTTTACCTCTTTCCCAATATATCGGGATGGTTTTTGAACCAGCTCAATCAAATCTTTGTAGTTCATAGGAGTGATATGCTATAACTTATTGAAAATTATATCAGGTGGTGTTAATATGAGTCAAACTCTTTGGCTATAATCTTTTAGAAGTCTCCCTTTTATGACAGATAAAAACCATATATCTCAAAAGATTTTAATTGTAGATGATGAGAAAGATATTCTTGACCTCCTGTCCAAAGTTTTCAAGAAAAATGGTTATGAGATTGATACAGCAAGAGACGGCATAGAGGCTTTAGAGAAGGCTAAGAGTTTTAAGCCCGCCCTGATACTTACAGATATAAAGCTGCCCAATATGGATGGCATTGAGCTTCTGAAGAAATTCAAGGCAATGGATTCCCCGCCTGAGATAATCCTTATGACAGGCTATCATGACCTCTATGACAGTACTGTGGATGCCCTTAAAATAGGCGTATTCCAATACATAAAAAAACCATTTACAGACTCTGATTTTATCCTCAGGATTGTAAAAAATGCATCTGAAAAGGTTAATCTCAAGATGGAGGTGGAGAGGGAGAAGCATCTGATATTGAACCAGAAGGAAATGCTGGAGAGATTGAGTTTCGAGATAGAATCGGCAAACCAGATTGCAGCAATACTCGCCTCATGGGAGTATTCTCTGGATGAAAAAATTGATAAAACCCTTCTCATTATTCTTAGCCAGATAGGTGCTAATAAAGGCTCGGTTATGCTATTAGATGAGACGGAGGAGCATCTCATAGTCAGGGCATCTACAAATAAAAATATATTGGGGGTTAAAAGTAAAATCACTGATAGCGGGATTGCCAACTGGGTTGCAAGAGAGGGGAAGCCGGTGTTTATTGAGGATATTAATGATGATGCGAGGTTTAAAAAGAAAAATGGGGAGTATAAATACAATGCAATCTTAAGCCTCCCTCTTACAATTAAGGGTAATGTTATAGGTGTTCTAAATGTAACCGATAAGGCAGGCGGGGCGCCATTTGAAGAAGAGGATCAGGATATCCTCCAGCGATTTGTAGACAGGATTGTAATCTTAATAGAAAATGCACAGCTCAATGAGAATTTAGAGAGAAAAGTTGAGGAGAGGACTCGTGAATTGGAAGAGACGCACAAAAAACTCCTTCATGCTGAAAGGCTGTCGGCTATAGGAAAACTGGCTGCAAATGTCGCCCATGAAATAAATAATCCCGTAACCGCTATCAATCTATCAGCTGGCATGATTGACAAGATTATGAATGATTTGAAGGCAACCCTGTCTAACGATGAGGCATTAGGAGTAAAGGCACAAAAGATTACAGAGGGTATCGAAATTATAAAAAGGAACACAGAAAAAATCTCCTACATTGTAAAGAATACACTCCAATATGCAAGAAAGCCAAAAGACGAGAAAGGGGAGGTAGATATAAATCAATTATTGGATAAATTTGTTGAGTTTGCTGAAAAGCAGGGGACACTATCAAGGATAAATATAATAAAGAAATTTTCACCAATAAATAAAAAAATATCAGCAATATCAGACCAATTGGAGCAGGTATTTTTCAACCTCATTACAAATGCAAGGGATGCAATGCCAAATGGCGGCACCATTACAATTTCTACCTGTATTAAAGATAAATCTGCAGAGATAACCTTCTCCGATGCCGGCCATGGGATACCCGAAGATAAAATAAGCAGTATCTTTGACCCCTTCTTTACTACAAAAGAGATAGGCAAGGGGACAGGTTTAGGCTTGTCTATATGTAAAGAGATAATTGAAGGGCATGGCGGCAATATAAGTGTAAAGAGCCAAATTGATAAGGGGACAGAGTTTATCATAAGACTGCCTGTAGTAAGCCCCATTAGATAATAGATATTCAATGGAATTATCCCCATTCAATAATAAATATCTAACGGGGTAAATTGAGAGTTATGAATCGTGAGTTAAGAGTTAGATTCCTTCAGATTTTTTTTTGTTTCAGCCTTCAGCCTTCAGCCTTCTGTTTTGCTTATTCTATCAATACCCATGAAATAGATGTAACTATAGAACCATCAAGTCATAATCTGACTGCAATAGACAAATTTACAGTAAAAGCCACTCCTTCAAAAATGAAATTACTATTAAATGAAAATACAAGGCTTGAGGAATTAAAGCTCAACGGGAATATAACGAAATTTGAAGGAAGGACGAAAGAGAATCCGCTTTATAAGAAGGTCTATGAGGTTGATATTAAAATCCCTGAAGATATAAAAAAGAGTGGGGGCATTACATTAGAAATAAAATATGCCATTACCTTTGATAAAAAACCTGAGAAGCCAAAATTCTCAAGGGAATTTATATCTGATGAGGCAATTGGATACATAGGTGAAGAGGGGACATTTCTATCACCTTCTGCCCTCTGGTATCCTGTAATGGAAGGGGGCAAAGACTTCGCTTATAAAATAAATATCACATCCGGGAAGGGTTATGAATATATCACAGCAGGTGACAGAATCGGGAGAGAAGAAAAGGGAGATAAAGTTATAAGCACCTTTCAATTCTTAAACCCTTCAGAGGAGATATTCCTTGTAGGGGGGAAGTATAAAATCTCCGAAGGGAGATACAATGCTCTAAAGATTTATACCTACTTTTCCCCTGAAGACGAAGATTTATCAGATGGATATATTGAATCTGTAAAAAATTATCTAAAACTCTATGAAGGGCTTCTCGGCAGATACCCATTTGGACAATTCAGTGTAGTATCAAATTTTCTCCCAACAGGCTACGGCTTCCCGACCTTTACACTTCTTGGTCAGGAGATACTCCGCCTCCCCTTTATAAAGGATACATCACTGGGGCATGAGGTTCTTCATAACTGGTTGGGGAACTCTGTCCATGTAGATTATGAATCAGGAAACTGGTGTGAAGGGCTTACGACTTATCTTGCAGACCACTATTATAAAGAATTAAAGGGGGAGGGTATAAATTACAGAAAAGAAATGCTGAGGGGTTACAGTAGCTATGTAAATGAGGGGAATGATTTTTCACTCAGTGACTTCAAGAGCCGCACAGAGTCATTCACAAGGGCTATTGGATACAATAAGGCTGCATTTGTATTTCACATGCTAAGGATAGAGTTGGGGGATGAAAAATTCTTTACTGCTTTAAGAGAGCTTGTAAAAAGACAGTCCTTTAAAATTACATCTTGGAAAGACCTGCAAAGGGTCTTTGAAAAGATTAATGGAGAATCACTTGACTGGTTCTTCAAACAGTGGATAGAAGTTCCAGGCGCCCCATTTTTAAGAGTAAAAAATACCGCTTATAAAAAAGAGGGTGATGGTTATGTTACATCATTTACATTAACTCAGGATGAGAAGTCTTATATGTTAAATATTCCAGTGGAGATAAAGACAGAAAGGGAAAAGATAAGAAAGGTTGTAAAGATAAAAAATAAAGAGGAATTCATAAATATAAAAACGAATGATAGACCATTAGCATTAACTATAGACTCCGATGCAGACATATTCAGGCATCTCCATAGAGAGGAGCTCCCACCAACAATAAGCAGGGTAATAGGAGATAAAAATAAAATAATTGTTATGCCTACAGGCGGGGATAAAGAACTCATTGATACCTATAAAGATATTTCAGGTGTATTTTCAGAAGGGAAGCCCCTTATTAAAAATGATGTAGATTTGACAATGGAAGATATTAAAGATAATGCCTTATTTATATTTGGGGGTTTAAATGAGGATAAAGTATTAGAAAGACTTATTGATAAATTGCCAGATGGAACATTAATAGAAAAGAACAAGGTTACTATTAACAACAAAAGTTATCAGGGGGAAGGATATTTCACTGTTCTGGCCATCTCAAATAAACTCAATCCTGAAAAGGCTATAATGATAATCATAGGCTTTGACCCGAACAGCATAAGGGCAACAGGTGGAAAACTCATTCACTATGGCAAATACAGCTACCTTGCTTTCAAGGATGGGAAAAATATTGATAAGGGAATATGGGATACAAAGGAGAGTCCTTTGATTGTGAATTTGGGAAAAGACTAAAGTGTCGTAGCGAGCCAAAGGTGAATCTTCGGATATTTTTGTATTATACAGGCGTAGCAGGGAGATGAAAAAGTATGTTATTATTAGGTGGGCGTTGAACCTGTAGAAAAAGTCTTCAAATCCTTATAAAAACGCCATATAATTACATAGAACAAAGCATTTGACCGCTTAGTAAAGAGAGAGGAGACATAATGGCGAGATATAAGGAATATGACTATTCGGAGGGGAAAT
>JACQBS010000016.1 GCA_016194325.1 Nitrospinota bacterium
CAAGAGTTCCGAGAATATAGTTCCAACCTTGTGCATGGTTTGTTCCTCCTTATTGGTATTGGGTTTTGTCAACTTCAATTATCCAATAAAAGAGGCTTACAAGCCATGCTTTTTTAATTTTTAGCGGACACTACTGAGTTTAAATATAAAAAAGAATTTGAGATTTATCCGTGTTTATCTGCGAAAATCTGCGTCCTAATTCAGATTGTTATACAGTGTATCCCTTTCAATAGGAATCCTGCCTGCCTCTTTTATCATTCTTACTAATTCATTTTTTGTGAGTGACTGCTCTGTTTCTGCACCAGCGGAGTGAGTAATCTTTTCCTCAACCACAGTCCCGTCTATATCATCAACCCCGAAGGAGAGTGAAATCTGGGCGAGTTTTGGACCGACCATAATCCAGAATGCTTTTATGTGAGGGAAATTATCAAGCATAAGGCGGGCAATCGCCAATATCCTTAAATCAAGATTTCCTGTTGTTTTTGAGATGGAATCAAGCTCTGTGTTCTTTGGATGAAAGGCAAGGGGTATAAAGGACATAAAACCGCCTGTCTCATCCTGAAGCTCTCTCAATTTAATCAGGTGGTCAACCCTCTCCTCTACTGTCTCAATATGACCATAAAGCATTGTGGCATTACTCCTCATCCCTATCTGATGTGCTGTTTTGTGGACATTCAGCCACTCCTCACCGCTTATTTTCTCTGGGCATATCTTTTTTCTCACCCTCTCTGCAAAGACCTCAGCACCACCACCTGGGATAGAGCCGAGCCCTGCATCCCTCAATTTGAGCAGTGTATCCTTTATTGATAAACTTGCTATCCTTGCCAGATACTCAATTTCAACGGCAGTAAAACCCTGTATATGTATATGAGGATATTTATTTTTGAGGGAATTCAGCATGTCCAGATAATATTGAAAGGGCAAATCAGGATGAAGCCCCCCGACAATATGAAACTCACTCACCCCTCTGCTATATTCCCCTGCCGATGAAAGGACATCCTCAACAGACATTGTATAGGCACCATCCTCACCACTATCTTTGCTGAAGGCACAGAAGCGGCACCTGTTTACACATATATTTGTATGGTTAATATGGCGGTTGCTTATGAAATATGCCTTATCACCATTTTTTCTCTCCCTTACAATATTTGCAAGGCAGCCAATAGTAAGAAGGTCAGGGGAATTAAATAGTGTAACCCCGTCTTCAAGAGAGAGTCGTTGATTATTGTTCACCTTTTCTTCTATCTTTTTTAGAGTATTGTTCATGTATAGGAAATTATAAAAACTTTTAAGGAGAGAGGGGGAAGAAGATGGAGAAATGGAGAAAAAGATTTTAATGCTTCATTATTTATTCTCCCACATTCTCCATTTCCCCTTTTCTCCTTATTTTTTTGTTCATGTATTATTGGTCTATATAAAAAGGTATTACAGATTAGATGGCATGTCAAGACAATCTGCGGCAATCTCTGGTAGGTTTGACTTTAACGGCTCAGTCATGATATAAAATAGTACAGATGCAATATCCCATGTCCTTTAGCAATTCTTTATATTTATTAAAGCAAAACTTAAATCCTTCTCGTCACTATTACTTTTAATAAACCCATTATGATAGATTTTTCTTTATTAATTAGATTTTCTATTCTTATAGTTTTTTTAATCATGTCAGCCTTCTTTGCTGCATGTGAGGTGGCATTCTTCTCCCTTACAAAGGCAAGGGTGGATACAATGAAGGAAAGAGGGAAGAGGGGGGCGGGTATCATTGAATACCTTCTAAAAAAGCCCAGCAAACTGCTTATAACCATTTATCTCGGAAACGATTTTGTTAATGTAGCGATATCGGCGATAGTTACCTCTATCTGTATCCATATATTTGGGGATGTGGGCATATCAGTTGCCATCGGTATTGCAACCTTTCTGCTGATTGTGTTTGGAGATATAGCACCAAAGACCTTTGCAATTAAGAACAACGAAAGGGTTGCCCTCTTTTCTGCTTACCCCCTTAAAATCTTTTATATCATCGTTTCGCCAATTCAGAAGATATTTTCGGCTGCTGCCAACAGGGCTATATCAATCTTTGGGGGGAAGAGGCTTGACGAAGAACCTGTAATTACAGAAGAAGAATTGAGGACGCTGATAGATGTGGGAGAGGATGAGGGTGCCATTAAATCCGAAGAGAGGGAGATGATACAGAGTGTATTTGAGCTTGGCGATACAAGGGCTGAGGAAATTATGACACGGAGGGAGGACATACTTTCTATTGATGTTAATGCTAATATCAGATATGCAATATCAAGCTCATATTATTCAAGGATACCTGTTTATGAAGATAGCATTGATAATATCGTGGGGATACTATATTTGAAAGACCTCATGAAATATACATATCATGAGCAGACACTGCCCCGACTCAAAGATATACTCCACACTCCATTTATTGTATCGGGGAAAAAAAGGGTCAATGAGCTCCTGAAGGAATTTCAGAAGAAAAAGGTTCATATAGCAATAGTCCTTGATGAGTATAACAAGGTGGCAGGGCTTGTAACAATGGAGGATGTGCTCACAGAACTGGTAGGGGAGATATACCATAAGGTATAAATTCA
Source organism: Nitrospinota bacterium (assembly GCA_016194325.1). Lineage (GTDB taxonomy): Bacteria > Nitrospinota > Nitrospinia > UBA9942 > UBA9942 > UBA9942. The sequence continues at coordinate 2,601 of JACQBS010000016.1, forward strand.
ATAAAAGTGACAGTGATTAGTGCCAGTGTCAGCAGCTAACACTAATTATGGACATACTTACAGTAATTTTAATTGCACTCTTTTGTCTTGTATCAGAGGGGTTTTTTGCAGGTTCTGAGATTGCCCTCGTGTCTGTGAACAGGATAAGGCTCAAACATGAGGCAGAGTCAGGCTCAAGGGTCGCAAAGATTATTGACTTACTCCTTTCGTCGCCAGAGAAGCTGTTTGTGACAAGCTCCCTCGGTATAAATCTATCCGTTGTTATAGGCACATCTGTTGTTACGGGCTTTCTGGTTGACAGATATGGGAATAGAGGGGATTTTTACGCGACACTTATCATGAGCCCGTTAAGTATTTTACTGGCTGAGATTATTCCAAAAAGTGTATTCCAGCATAGGGCAGATTTCTTTGCGAGACTATCAATATACCCACTGAAGATTGTGATGCTTATACTATATCCGTTTGTCAGCATTACATCCTACATTACAAATTTTATTATGTTTTACTTTACAGGCAAGAGGGAGTTTAAGGGGCATTTTGTAACAAGAGAAGAGATTAAATATTTAATCAAGGCGGCTGAGAAAAAGGTTCTTGATGTTGAAGAGAAGAAAATCATAGGCAAGATATTTGATTTCAGAAATATAACTGTGGAGGAGTGCATGATTCCACTTATAAATGTTGTGGCTCTGGATGAAAATTCTACTATGGAAATGGCAAGAAGGAGGGTGGAGCATACAAATTATTCCCGCATCCCCATATTCAGGGAAAGGATACACAATATCCATGGAATCCTGAATGTTTCGGACATACTGAGGGTATCGGATGATGCCGATATAAAAAACCTGATGAAGCCTGCATATTATATCCCTAAAGGAAAGAAGATAAATGAGCTATTAGAAGAACTGCAGTGGCTGGGCATCCAGATGGCGGTGGTTGTGGATGAATACGGCGGGACAATTGGCATAGTTACAAGGGAGGATATACTTGAGGAGATTGTTGGAGAGATTGAAGACGAATACGATACAGGCGAGAAGCTCTTTGAAAAATATCCAGACGGGGCATATTTTATTAATGCGCGGATGGAGATTGATGCCATAAATGAGCAAATGTCATTTGGAATACCTAAAGGAGATTATGAGACACTGGGGGGTTTTTTGCTTAATCAATTCCAACGGATTCCAAAGGTGGATGATACAGTAGAGTATGGAGGACTGATATTTAAAATATTAGATTCTGATGAGAGGAGTATAAAAAAAGTGGAGGTTAAAAAACAGGGATTAGCAAACCCCATTAGATAATAGATGTTTAATAAAATTATCCCCATTCAATAATAAATATCTAACGGGGTAAAACTAATATCTATGAGAATATTCGGTAATACTACAGGCTTGAAGCCATCTGATATAAAGAAGATAGAAAACATATATCGTAGGAGAATACCGCCGCATGATATTGTCACTCATGAACTTGCACGATACCTCACAGAATTGTCTTCTGAGATTAACAGGCAGATAGGGATTCTCGTTGACAGGAAGGGGAAGATAGATTTTGTAATTGTCGGAAGCCATAGCGAAATAGTAATCCCCGACCTTTCAGATTATAGAATTGGCATTGGGAGGTTGAGGGGACTCAGGTGTTTACATACTCATTTGGATAACGAGCCTCTCACAAAAGATGACCTCACTGACCTTGCTATGTTGAGGCTTGACCTCATGTCTGCGATAGAGGTCAAAGAGGATGGATTGCCCGGCAGAATATATACAGCCCATCTGCTCTCAGAAAATCCTGAAGGGAAAATGTGGGAACTCCTGCCCCCTGCCTATCTGAGCCATTTTCAGCTTGATGCCCTCTCTACAATAGGAATGGTGGAAGATGAGATGTATAGAAGCCAGAGGGTAAGGACTGTTAAGGAAAAAGACAGGGCGATACTTGTGAGTGTTACTACAGTCGGAAGGGATACAGCGGAGAGGTTTCTGGAAGAATTAAAGGAACTGGCGAGGACTGATAATATAGATGTAATAGATGCAGTAATAATCAGACCCCGCCAGTTCAATGCAAAATATTTAATGGGTGAAGGACAATTGAGAGAGTTGATTATAAAAAGTCTGCAATTGGGGGCAGACCTCATAATATTTAATGAAGAGTTGACACCGACTCAACTCAGGGAAATAGCCAACTTTACAGAGATGCACATTACAGACAGGACCCAGTTGATACTTGATATATTCGGCAGAAGGGCGTTCAGCCGTGATGGAAAGGTGAAGGTGGAGCTTGCAAAACTCAAGTATATGCTCCCCCGATTATCAGTTAAAGATGATGCACTCTCAAGGATAAGAGGCGGTATAGGTGTAAAGGGTCCAGGTGAGACAAAACTTGAAATTGGCAGGAGGCGTGTAAAGGACAGGATTGCCCATCTTGAAAAAGAGTTGAGAACCCTTGCCTCTGAAAGAATAGTAAGAAAATCAAAGAGGGTGAAGACAGATATGCCTATAATCTCCATCATAGGCTATACAAATGCAGGGAAATCAACACTCTTAAATGCACTTACAGAGAGTCATGTATTGGTTGAGGATAAACTTTTCGCAACACTTGACCCCACAAGCAGGAGGCTTAGATTCCCGATGGTTCGGCAACCTCACCAGGAGGCAATTATAAGTGATACGGTTGGATTCATTAGCAACCTGCCGTCAGATTTGTTGGATTCATTCCGCTCTACACTGGAAGAACTGCATGATGCCGATTTGCTTATCCATATCGTAGATATAAGTAACCCTGCATTTGAAGAACAGATGAAGACTGTAGAAGGGATACTCTTTGATTTAAAATTATCAGAAATTCCAAGATTCCTTGTTTTTAATAAGTGCGACAGGGCAGATAAGGAGACTATAACTAATTTCTGCATTAGATATAACGCCATTGCAATATCGGCTTTGAAGATGGATAATATTGAGATGCTGATGGATAGAATTGAGCAAAATTTAAGCGTAAAGGGCAAATTACAAAATGAGGGAGTTTTATTATGAACGAAAAGAAAGGGATTTTTGAAAAATTAAAATCAGGTTTATCCAAAACCCGCAGCGGGTTTTTATCAGGACTAAATAATATAATCGGCAGGGGCAAGATAGATGAGGATTTTTTTGAAGGGCTGGAGGAATTACTGATAACAGCCGATGTGGGTGTTCATTCTGCTTCAAGGATAATATCAGGATTAAGGGAGGATGTAAAAAAGAATAAACTTAAAGAGCCGAAGGATGTAGAACAATATCTAAAAAGTGAGATATTGAAGATTATTAAAAGCCTTCAGCCTTCAGCTTTCAGCCTTCAGCCTAAGAGCAATCCCTTTGTAATCATGGTAATAGGTGTAAACGGCTCTGGTAAGACAACTACCATTGGAAAACTTGCAAGCCGATATATGAAAGAGGGGAAGAAGGTATTGCTTGCAGCAGGAGATACATTCAGGGCTGCTGCAATTGAGCAGCTTGAGATATGGGGCAAGAGGAGCGGGTGCACTGTGATAAAACACCAGAGCGGTGCAGACCCATCAGCAGTAATATACGATGCAGTTCAATCTGCAAAGGCGAGGGAATATGACATTCTTATAGCCGATACCGCAGGGAGGCTGCATACAAAGGTAAATCTAATGGAAGAGATGAAAAAGATAAAGAGGATTATGGGGAGAGAGCTTCAGGGCGCCCCCCATGAAATACTCATGGTTCTTGATGCAACCACAGGGCAGAATGCTGTATCACAGGCAAGACTTTTTAATGAGGCAGTTGGTATAACAGGCATCGCCCTCACAAAACTTGATGGGACAGCAAAGGGCGGTGTAGTTATTAATATTATTGATGAGCTTAAAATACCTGTGAAGCTGATTGGAGTAGGCGAGGGGGTAGATGATTTAAGAGAATTTGAGCCAGAGGCATTTGTAGAGGCACTCTTTGATAGGTAAAGAAAAAACTTGACATAAAAATAAAAAAACTGTTTAAATATAAAAAGTGGTGAAATCAGTGTTAGTGGGTAGTATTAGTTACTGACACTAATCACTGACACTGTCACTAACACTTATTATTGTTGTCGGTGAAAGTCTGTGGCAAAAAAAAAGGAGGTGATAACTTAAACAGTAAGAGGTAAAAACGATTATTGCTGGCTGGAAGTCAGGGAAGAGAGGTGAAAATCCTCCGCTGCCCCGCAGCCGTAAAAGGGAACGAAAACCTACATGCCACTGTCATGGGTAATACCACGATGGGAAGGCAGGTAAGTAGGTAGCCCTAAGCCGGAAGACCTATCCAAGCCAAAACCTGTCCTGAAAAATTTCAGGACATAACCTTTAGCTTTTTTCCTCGCGGGAGGTATAAATGAAAAGATTATCTTTTCTATTTTTCGTTGTTTTATTTTTGAATTTTGCTTTACTCACCACATGCCTTACAACCATTGCCTTTGCTCAAGAATCAGTAGAAACCTTGCCCGAAATTGTAGTAACAGCCACAAGGATTGAGGAAACTCCAAAAGAAGTAACTCAAGATATTACTGTAATAACAAAAGATGATATTGAAAAAAAAGGTGTTGAGTTTATCACGGATGTCTTCAGAAGTGTCCCAGAGCTGAATCTCGTTCAGAATGGTGGTGCAGGTAAAAATGCAACACTTTTTCTCAGAGGGGGTTCTCCAAACCAGACAGTTATGATGATAGACGGTGTTAAGGTTAAAAGCCCTACAACCGGTTCTCTTGATTTGGCAGGTATCATAACAGATGACATAGAAAGGATAGAGGTCATCAAAGGTCCTCAAAGCACACTCTATGGCTCAGAGGCGATGGCAGGCGTGATAAATATTATTACAAAAAAAGGGAGGGGCAAGCCAAAGCTGTCAATTTCTGCTGAAGGTGGTTCATTTTCAACATACAAGACTACAGCCTCAATATCCGGTGCAATGGATGTATGGGATTACAGGGTTACTGCCTCATATTTTGATACAGGGGGTATCTCTGCCGCAAAGAATGGTACAGAAGCTGATGGTTATACAAACAAATCCATTTCTACAAAGATAGGTTTAATGCCTTCTGATAAACTTGGAGTTGAACTGAACTTGAGATATTTTGAGGATACATCAAAACTTGACAGCTACAAATGGGGTGTGGGTCTGGTTGACGACCTGAATTATGTTCAGGAAGGGAAACATTATTTAATATCAGCAAAAGGTATGTTTTCTATTTTAGACAGTTATGAACAGACCTTAACCTTATCAAGTATTGGTGATAATCTCAAATTTGAAGACCCTGATACCTCTTCTAACAGAGCCTCTATTGATACAACGATGCAGACAGCAGACTGGCAGCATAACCTGTATATCAGTGATACAACATTTACAGGCGGGATTGAATACAGAAAAGAGGCAGGTGAAATCAGGGACAACTTTAATAAGGAGGTTGACAATAAGGCATTTTATCTAAACGGGAAAATTAAATTGTTTGACGATTCTTTTATTTTTAATGCAGGATTGAGAAATGACGAGCATAAGACTGCTGGTATTAAGACTACTTATAGGACAGGTGGATTATACGACTTCAAGCCCTATGGTCTTAAATTAAAGGGTAACTATGGAACTGGGTTCAGGTCGCCGACACTAAATGAGCTGTATTATCCATTTTTTGGCAATACGAATCTAAAGCCTGAAAAGAGTGAAGGCTATGATATGGGCATTGAAAAAGATTTATATGGAGACAGGCTATTGCTCAATGCAACCTATTTTAACCAGCAATATCATGACCTCATCGAGTACGATTTTGCAACTTTTACGGCACAGAATATCGGAAAGGCTGAGATTAAAGGGATTGAGCTTGGTCTAACAGCAGGGATTACAGAGGATGTCAATCTCAAGGCATCACATACAAATATGGATACAGTTGATAAGGACTCTAATAAGCCGCTGACAAGGAGACCCACAAACAAATTTAATTCATCAATTGAATACAAAGGCGGGAAATTTATTGTTATTGGAGAATATACCTATGTATCGGAGAGGTATGATTCTGCTGTAAGCCGTAATCTTTCTCAATATTCCCTTGTGAATTTAAAGGGCAGATATTTTATAACCGATAGTCTTACTATATTTGCCAGAGTTGATAATCTTTTTAATGAGAATTATGAAGAGGCTGGCGGCTACGGAACACCGGGTGTTTCTGCATTTGGTGGGGTTAAGGCAGAATTTTAGTAAAATTTCTTAAAACAAGGAAATTATAAAAATTTGACAGGATTAACAGGATTAAAAATAAGGTAAAAAGCAATCCTGTTTTATCCTGTATATCCTGTCTAAAATTAAGTCTTTGTTCAGGAAGGGGGTGAGATAACATGGAAAAGAGAAAAATCAAAGGCAGCAGAAAAAAGAGTGGTGAATCCATGAATGGAAAAAATAAGGCAGTCTCTTATCATCTGAAATGTGCAAAGACTGCAAATGGGTTAACCCATTTCGTGATGTATGGGGATGTGCCAAAGAAACAGATGCCGTTGTAGGGAGAAATTATAAAAAATTTGCCACGGATGGACACGGACTAAAAGCAAAAAGGTAAAGGCAAAGGTAAAGGTAAAGTTTTTCTCTGCCTCTACTTTTACCTCTACCTGCTTTATATTGTCCGTGAAAGTCTGTGAAAGTCTGTGGTTGAATCATGTTTTTGTTCTGAAAGGAATTTAAAAATGAGCGATAAAATTTTAAACAGAGGGCTTTCGTTCTCTGACATTGATGTCAACTATAAGCTTGCGATTGACCCGGAAAATTTATTCTGGGGCGTTATACCTAAAAAAGAAGGTTCTGACTTTGTATTGCCCGAAGACCTTATGGCTTTATACAAAAAGGAGCAGAGGCACCTTAATGAAGAAATGTATAATTTCAGATTTAATGAGCCTTTAAACTGCATATATATTGACCCTACCGATAGGTGCAACGCCAATTGCCCTTATTGCTATATCCCCCCCGATATAAGAAAAAATGGCACACAGATGAAAGGCGAGGAGCTTGATATGGTGATGCAGAAGCTCCTTCAATATTTTAAGGACTATAAGAAAAAGCCTGTGATAGTCTTTCATGCCGCAGAGCCGCTTCTTGTAAAGGACCTCCTCTTTGAGACAATAAAGAAATATCATAAAAAGTTTCTCTTTGGTATCCAGACCAATGCCCTTTTGCTTGAGAGGGAGGATGTGGATTTTATAAAGAGATACAGAATAGGTGTCGGTATATCCCTCGATGCCCATAACGCTGCTATAAACAACCGCTCACGGGCAACCAATAGAGGCAATGGCAATTTTAAAAAGGCTGTGCAGGCACTCGACTGGCTTGATGGGTATGAGGGGTTGAATGTAATATCTACGGTTAATAATTTTAATGTCAATCATCTTTCTGATCTTGTCAGGTTTCTCCATAAGAAGAATGTCTCCTGTCTCCTCCTTAATCCTGTAAGGGTAACGCAAAAGAGTGCCTTGAAAGTAAAACCGGATGATATGGTCTTTGCCAAATCATTAATCAATGCCATTGAGACAGCAATGGAGTTATCTAAAACAACTAACAGACAGATTGTTATTGGTAATTTTGTAAATATAATCCTTGCGATAATATCACCAACTGCAAGAAGGATGATGTG
>JACQBS010000175.1 GCA_016194325.1 Nitrospinota bacterium
CTCCTTTCCAAGGTTTAAAGGCTTGCACTTTATTGTGCTATTTCAGCCTTTATGATATTTAATATCACAAAAGGTTATCGCCTTTTAAGGCTTTTATAACCTCCTTGGAAGGACGCTGCTTTTTCATATTACCATTGCGAGGAGCATCAGCGACGAAGCAATCTAATTTAATGTTAAGGTTAATGTTTCCCGAGCAAAATCATATCAAGATTATTTATTCTTATAAGTTTGAAGATGGGACAATAAAATCTTTCAATATCATCCTTGACAGACAGAATCTCAGCTTTATATCAGAAAAGAATCATAATCCCCCTTCATGGGCAATACTTTCCAATAATAAATGCAGAAATTGCACACTTAATGGAGATACAAATAAATATTGTCCTGTTGCAGTGAATCTTACTTTTATAGTTGAGGAGTTTAAAGAGTATCTTTCTTATGAGAGAGTAAGTGTTACAGTAATTACAGAGGAGAGGACCTATTCAAAAGATACGACACTTCAGGTAGGGCTAAGTTCATTGCTCGGCATAATAATGGTAACGAGCGGATGCCCTATTCTGGAATACCTTAAACCGATGGTGAGATTCCATCTCCCGTTTGCAGCTCTTGAAGAGACTATCTTCAGGATGGTTTCTATGTATCTTATGTCGCAATATTTTTTAAAACAGAATGGGAAGATGGCAGACCTGGAATTAAACGGGCTTAAGAAGATATACTCTGATGTTAATCAGGTAAATATTGATTTTGCAAGGAGGCTCACAGAGGCAGCAGAGAAGGATGCAAATGTTAATGCACTTGTAAATCTAAACTGTTTTGCGATTATGATACCCCTTACAGCAGAAAAGAAACTTAAAGAATTTGAAAACTATTTCTCAGTTTATCTGAAAGAACAAAAACCTGATTAAACCACTGAGACACTGAGGCACTGAGGAAAATATAAATGATTTTAAAAAGTTTTAATATCTCTGTGTCTTCGTGTCTGTGGTTGCTTTTATAAATCAATCCTGATGTGAGTTGAATATATTGTCAAATTCCAATGCAGTTTTATTGAATGCCTCAAGAACCTTTGGGTCAAAGTGTTTTGGCATTGTCCTTCCGTCGCCCTCGGTTATTATCTTACAAACATCTTTATGGGTGAAGGGTTCTTTGTAAGGCCTCTTACTCCTTAAGGCATCATATATATCAACAAGCATGACAATCCTGCTCTCTATTGGTATATCTTCACCCTTTAAGCCCTTTGGGTATCCGGTTCCATCAAATTTCTCATGGTGGGAGAGGGCAATATTAGCACCCATTTGTAAAGGGTAATAGGGGGAATCATATAACATCTTATGCCCAATGGTTGTATGGGTTTTCATAAAATCAAATTCTTCAGGTGTAAGGGGTCCTTTTTTGAGAAGAATATTATCCGGGATGCCAACCTTTCCTATATCGTGGAGGCCGCTTGAGAAGGTTATTGTCTCTATAAATTCTTTTGGCATATTAAGTGTTTCAGCCAATTTGCCTGAATAGAGTCCTATCCTCTTTATATGTGCACCTGTATCTGTATCCCTGAATTCACTGACTGCAGTCAGGCGGTAGGCTATCTCCTGATTCATTTCTTTAAGGAGCTTAAGTGCCTTTGAAAGCTCCTCTGTGCGGCTTTTTACATCTTCCTCAAGCCTGTGTTTATAATCAGCCTCCATCTTTATGAGTCTGTGAAATGTTGCCGCCCTATTTATTGAATGGCTTAAATAATCAGGCTCAAATGGTTTAATGATAAAATCAAAAGCACCTTTTTTTATTGCATTAACCGCTACATCCAGGTTTGGATATGCCGTCATAAGTATTACAGGAAGGTCTTTTTCTAAATTATGGATTTTTTCAGTCAGCTCTATTCCGGATATCCCAGGCATCATTATGTCGCTCAGGACGGCATCAAATTTGTTGGTCTGCAGCTTATCAAGTGCATCTCCGGCATCAACACAGGGAGTTACCTGATAACCATATTCTTTAAGAAGCAGGGTTGTAGTATCAAGCATGAAATTGTTATCATCAACAACAAGTATTGAAGCCCTATTTTCCTGACCATTCATTTTTTTAACCTCATGTTAAGTGATGAGATTTAACCCGCAAAAATTATATCATATAATCAAAAAAGAAATTATAAAATTTACCACAGGCGCGGAGACACAGAGAAAGACAATGAATTATTAGGAAACCATGAGGGTAGGAATATTATTTCATGATTTCATGGCTTCCTTATAAAAAGTAATTTTATATCTTATCTGTGCCTCAGTGTCTCAGTGGTTTAATGAGGTTTTTGTTCTTGCCTTTGTTACCTTGACACCAATACAGATGTATAGTAAATTTATTAGCAATGGGAAAAAATGAGATACTGGAATCAAAGATAAAGGAGCTTGAGGAATCTACAAGGGAGATAAGCCGCAGATTAAAGGCTGCAGAGGCTGCAAGTGAGACTACAAAAATCCTCTCATCAGAAATTTCTCTTGATACAAAGATTCAGCAGAGCATTTTTATTATACTTGAGCATGTAGATGCCGATAAAGGCTCGCTCATGCTTGTTGATACGAAGAAGGGTGATGAATTGGTTGTAGTTGAGGCGGCAACAAAAGACGGACTTAACCCGAATCTTGTAGGGAAGAGGCAGAAGATAGGGGACGGCATAGCGAGCTGGGTAGTTCAGAATAGAAAGCCAATCTTAGTTGAGGATATTACAAAGGACCCTCGGTTTAAAAAGAGGGCAGAGTCAGGAAAATCGTACGGAAGCAATTCGCTTCTCTCCGTTCCATTGATGGGGGACCAGGGGCGGATAATCGGCGTATTAAATGTAAGCGATAAAAGGGGGGCGGGAGTATTTACAGAAGGGGATATCGGCAGTCTCATTTTATTTGCGGATAAGATAGCACCTGTAATAGTTTATAGCCAGCTTCATGAGGAATTAAAGAGGAAAAATAATGAATTGATTGAGCTTCAAAAGATAAAAGAGGACCTTACAAGCATGATTGTCCATGACCTAAAAGGTCCCCTCGGAGAGATTATGTCCAATCTTGACCTCCTCACCTATATCCAGAATCTATCTGCAGAGGATAAAGAGGTGCTTGATACGGCAATTCAGGGGTGTGAGAATCTTCTGGGTATGGTTATGAACCTTCTGGACATAAGCAAGATGGAAGAGGGGAGGATGAAGCTCAATAGAGAGAAGTTTAATATTGGAGAATTGATAAAGACAAAGATAGATAAGATGAAGGTGCTTGCAGCCCAGAAAGAGGTTAAACTGAAGGCAAGTCTGACCGATAATGATATTACTATAACTGCGGATAAAGAGATAATTGAGAGGATTATAGCAAATCTCATAAATAATGCCATTTCATACTCATTTCCCGGGAGGGAGATAGAGGTAAAGGCAGGCAAAGAGGGTGAATTCTTAAAGGTCAGTGTTAAAGATGAGGGGAAGGGTATCCCTAAGGATTTTCATGACAAAATCTTTGAAAAGTTCAGCCAGAGGATAGAGGATGGTATAAGGAGGAGGAGCAGTACAGGGCTCGGGCTTACATTCTGCAAGATGGCAGTAGAAGCCCATGGTGGAAAAATCTGGGTTGAGAGTGAAGAAGGGAAGGGGAGCACATTCTTTTTTACCATACCGATTTGAACCTGAATTATGTATTAACCACAGATAAACACAGGTAAACACTGATAAAACAAAAAGTTATTATAATTCTTCTTTCTTTTAATTCATTGAATAACCTGTGTTAATCTGTGTTTACCTGTGGTTTTACGCATTTTTTGGGTTTAAGTGTTTTAGTCTGTGAAAGTCTGTGGCTAATTTTTATATTTGTAATAGAGGAACTTTATGACGACAGCAAATAAGAGGATGAGAATACTGATAGTTGACGACATGACTAATATGAGGCGAACCATAAGGAATATGCTCCGCTATGTCGGTTATGAGTTTATATCAGAGGCAGAGAATGGTGAGATGGCAATAAAAAAGATGACATCCGAGAAGGTTGACTTCGTTGTCTGCGACTGGAATATGCCTGTTATGACAGGAATTGAGTTTTTACAAAAGGTCAGGGAAAACGAAAAATTCAAAGACATTCCATTCCTCATGGTTACAGCAGAGATTGAAGCATCTCACATAGTTCAGGCAGCAGAGACAGATGTGGACGGATATATAATAAAACCATTCGTTGCAAAGACACTTGAAGAAAAGATTAACTCCATACTTGAAAAAAGGGCAAACCCAAGCGATGTAGATAAACTGGTAGACAAGGCAATAGAATATACAAACAACGGGATGTTTAAAGAGGCAATCTCACTTTATGAACATGCACTGTCATTCAATCCAAAGAGTGCAAGGATAAGACATGCAATTGGGCAGATATATGAGAAAATGGGTATGGATGACAAGGCACTCCAATATTATGAGGATGCATACAAGAATAATCCCCAGTATATAAAAGTCCACCAGAATATGGGCGACCTATATCTAAAAAAGGGTAATACTGAAAAGGCTGCAGAGGTGATAGAAAAGGCTGCAAAGATAAGCCCCAATAATCCCCAGAGGCAGGCACAATTGGGTAAGATATACCTTTCAAAAGGTGATGTAGAGAAGGCGGATAGTGCATTTAAGGCAGCGATAGGCATTGACCCTAAGAATGCAGGACTAAGGACCGAGATTGGAGAGGCATATTTAAATAGTGGACAGGATGATAAAGCGGCTGATGCCTTTAAAGGTTCATTGAATGTTGTAGAGAGTGTCCATGTGTATAACAGGCTTGGGATTGCATTGAGGAGAAAAGGAAGATACCGTGATGCTATAGATGAGTATAAGAAGGCGGTAAGACTTGACCCTGAGGATGAGGCGATATACTACAACATGGGGAGGGCATATCTGGAGGCGAATATGAAGAAGGAGGCAATATCTTCATTCAAGAAAGCCCTTGAGATAGACCCGAATTTTAAGGAGTGTAAGGAAATGCTTCAAAGTCTGGAACAAAAAACCTGATGCAACCGCACAGGACACAGAGAAAAACAATAAGGAGAAATGGGGAAAGAAAGAGAAAGGGAGAATACAAATATAGATAGAACACAGATTTGTTTTATTATTATTTTTTCTCCATCTCTCCATCTTCTCCATTTCTCCTTATTGTTTTTCTCTGTGAACTCTGTGGCTTATAATTTTTTTGGGTTATGGCAAAGAAGAGAAAGACTGAATTAGATATTGATATTGTCCCTGAGGAAGAAAAGGGAGAAGAGGTTAAAAAGGTAGAGGAGGGGCTTGCAGAGGAGACTGTAAAAGAGCCGGTTTCAAAGAAGAAATTAATTATAATTATTTCATCAGTAGTTGCAGTAGCTTTAATAATAACTGTTGTTATTTTTTTTACATCAAAAAAACCTGAAAAAAAAGAAGAATCTGTAAAAAAACCACCGCCTGTTGAAGTCCCTTCTGTTCCAGTTTACAACCTTGAACCATTTCTTATACCACTTGCCAATAAAGAGTCTGAGGGGAGATTCTTGAGGATATCTATATCAGTTGAATTGAGTGATAAAGACATAATAAGAGAATTTGAAAGAAATGTAGTATTTCTGCGTGAAAATATTTTTTTTATATTGAAGAATAAAGAATTAAAGGATTTTCAGGATAAAAAGGAAAAAGAAAAACTGATAAAGGATATTATATCTGCTCTTAACATGGGACTCCAGTCAGGGACAGTGACTAATCTCTATTTCACCGAATTCTTAATCCTGTAAAATAATGATTTCATGCCTGAGATAAAAGTTATAACTGAAAAGATAGATAAAAGAGAATTGAAAAAACTCGTTGATGAAGGTTTTAAAGATATGGCCAAATATGTCGTTGATATAGAGCAAATGAGAATCGTTATAGGAGGGGAACTCCATGCCGATGGAGAACAATTGCTGCTTGAGAGCGGAAGTGAACAGAAGGATATATGGGGGGCAAATTATTATCCTGGCAGGGGAGAATCAGCTTGTATAGAGTATACTTCTCTGATTAACATTCGTCCATCTCAAGGGAATAATAGTATGGAAATTATAAATAAGGATTTACAAAAAAAGATTAAGGAGATAACCTTTGAATTAATAGGAAAGGGAGAGAGTTTGTAAATGGTTCAACATTCAGGGCTGACACAGGAGAGATGGTCATCTTTTTCCCTATTGCAGCAGATATTGATGATAGGAAATGAGATGAACAGGGCAAAAAGATTGTTTTCTCCACTTGATAAAACTGGATTGATATTATGTTATGAAAGGGTCATCTATTTAACAGACCTCACTGTTAAGTCAAATCCCATGAGGGGCTTAAGAAAAGAGCTTTTACGCTGGCGCGACCTGGTGGCCGAAGAATATATTAATCTGATGAGTGCGGAGGCGATAATGCCCGATATAAACAGGCATCTAAAGATTTTCAGGTCTCTCCTCCTTCTAAATCCAGAGAGTGCAGGTCAGATACCTTATCTTATAAAATCTTAGGTTAAATCTTTTACAAATATAATCCTCCCCTTTTTTCTATTGCCCCCTTAAAACACACTGGTATAATATAACGAATTAGTTTAAGAATCAAAATGTCTTGCAGCGAATGGAGTTATTGTGATTAGTTTTGACGATATAAAGAAGGCACAGGAAAATATAAAAGATTATATTCATAGGACGCCCCTTGTCTATTCAAATTCCATAAGCAAAATAACAGGATTAGAGGTTTATATAAAACTTGAAAATTTACAGAAGACAGGCTCTTTTAAAATCAGGGGTGCTACAAATAAGATTTTCCGACTGTCAGAGGATGAAAGAAAGAGGGGAGTGGTTACTGCATCTGCAGGGAATCATGCACAGGGTGTCGCCCTCGCTGCAAGCAGGTTAGGAATAAAGGCTGCTGTGGTCATGCCTGAAAAGGCATCTATATCAAAACAGCTTGCCACAAAGGGATACGGGGCAGAGGTTATATTATATGGTAATAGTTTTGATGAGGCGTTAGAATATGCAAGGAGAATTGAAAGGGATAGAAATTGCACATTTATACATACCTATGATGACAATGACCTTATAGCAGGGCAGGGGACAATAGGGCTTGAAATCCTTGAGGACCTTCCGGATGTGGATTCTGTTATTATTCCCATCGGAGGGGGGAGTCTCATATCAGGTATTTCTATAGCGGTCAAAGAAAAAAAGGGGGATACCCAGATTGTAGGTGTTGAGGCAAAGGCGGCGGCTGCCATGTATCTATCAAGGCAGACGGGTAAAAATACGCCTGTCACATCGCTTCATACAATTGCAGACGGAATCGCAATAAAAAAGATAGGTGATATAACATTTCCCATTATTCAAAAACTTGCGGATGAAATTGTTATTGTAGAGGAAGAAGAGATAGCAGCGGCAATACTCCTTCTGATGGAAAGAAAAAAGATTGTTGTTGAAGGTGCAGGTGCAGTTCCACTCGCTGCAATCATGGATAGTAAAACAAGGATAAAAGGCAAAAGGGTTGTCCTTGTCTTGAGCGGAGGGAATATTGATATGAATATACTTGACAGGGTGATAGAGAAGGGGCTTGTAAAGTCAGGAAGGGTATTGAGGATTGAGGTTGAGCTTATTGATACCACTGATGCACTTGCAAGGCTCACATCAATTATTGCAGGGAAAAAGGCAAATATACTTCATATTGTTCATGACAGGCTCTCCCATAAGCTTCCAATTACAAAGACTATAGTGAGGTTGAATCTTGAGACAAAGGGATTTGAACACAATGAGGAGATTAAGGGTGAGTTGATAAATATGGGTTATAATGCAATGGTGATATAATAAAACATTAGCCACGAAGTCACCAAGGCACAAAGGATTATAAAAAATTAATTTTTACCTTTGAGTCATTGAGTTTTTGTGGCAAAGGGGATTTTAGATGAAAAAGAAACCGTGGTCGGGGAGATTTGAAAAGGAGACTGATAAGATGGTAGAAGAATTTACTGCCTCAATCTCATTTGATAAGAGGCTTTATAAATATGATATTGAGGGGAGTATTGCACATTGCATGATGCTTGCCAGGTGTAAGATTATTAAAAATGGAGAGGCAAATAAAATCATCAAAGGATTAAGAGATATAAAAAAGGAGATAGATGGCGGCAGATTTAAGTTTGACATAGCACTTGAAGATATTCACATGAATATTGAGAGAAGACTTATTGATAAGATAGGCACTGTTGGAGGAAAACTGCATACTGCAAGGAGTAGGAATGACCAGGTGGCACTTGATATAAGGCTATATTTGAGGGATGAGATTGGTGAGATTGTCAGTCTGATAAGAGGTTTGAAGAAGTCCATTGTAAAAAAGGCAAAGGGGAATATTGATGTGATTATGCCGGGATATACGCATTTGCAAATGGCACAGCCTGTTCTCTTCAGCCACCATTTGCTTGCCTATTATGATATGTTTGCTCGGGATGAAGATAGATTTTTGGATATGTTAAAGAGGGTAAATGTTATGCCACTCGGCTCTGCTGCTATGGCAGGGACCAATTATCCGATTGATAGAAAATATGTGGCAAAACTTTTACAATTCCCGGCAGTTACAACAAACAGTATGGATGCTGTTGGTGACAGGGATTTTTCCATTGAGTTTCTCTCTGCCTCTGCTATTTTAATGATGCACTTGAGCAGACTCAGTGAAGAACTAATAATATGGTCAACATCTGAATTTGGTTTTGTTGAGATTGATGACTCCTTCTGCACAGGGAGCAGTATTATGCCGCAGAAGAAAAACCCTGATGTCCCTGAACTTGTGAGGGGAAAGACAGGCAGGGTATATGGGAATCTCATGGCATTACTCACTACAATGAAATCGCTCCCCCTATCATACAACAAAGATATGCAGGAGGATAAAGAACCTGTCTTTGATACAGTTGATACGATCAAGGCTTCCCTATCAATATATTCCAAGATGGTTGGCACAATTAAGCTTAACAGGGATAGGCTTGGAGAAGCAGTCTTTCAGGGTTTTATGACAGCCACTGATATGGCAGATTATCTCGTTATGAAAGGACTCTCATTCAGGGATGCCCACGAGGTTGTTGGAAAGGTAGTGTCATTCTGCATAAAGAGCCATAAATTATTATCCGATTTGACATTTTATGAATTACAGAGATTCTCTATGAGTTTCAAAAAAGATATATTCAGTTTTATAAAAGTAGAAAAATCGGTTGATAGAAAGGATGTCATTGGCGGTACATCAAAAAGGCAGGTATTAAGGAGGATAACAGAGATTGAAAAAAAATAATAAAGGGGGTTTAAATGAAAAAGAGATTACAGTTAATTTTATTTGTCTTTGTAATTATGGCAATAATCAGCGGGGGTTGCGGGAAAAAGGCACCACCTGTTCCACCGTCAGAACAGATAGACAGTATGCAGTAAGCATCAGGCAGTAAAAAATCTATTTTAAAATTGGGAGGGTATTAATGAACGATTTTCAATATAAAGACAATGAGCTTTACTGTGAAGATGTTTCAATAAAGGATATTTCAAAGGCTGTCGGTACACCATTTTATCTTTACAGCTATAATACTTTAAGAAATCATTTCAGGGCATTTAATTCGGCATTTGAAGGTATTCCTCACCTTGTTTGCTTTGCAATAAAGTCAAATTCAAATATTGCCGTCCTGAAGATATTTGCCGGAGAGGGGGGGGGGTTTGATGTCGTATCAGGGGGGGAGTTATACAGGGCACTTGCTGCAGGTGCCGACCCTCAGAAGATTGTATATGCAGGGGTTGGAAAGACCAAAGAGGAGATAAGATTTGCCCTGAAATCAAATATCCTCATGTTCAATGTTGAGTCTTCTCAGGAGCTTTTTGCCATTGATGAGGTTGCCGATGAGCTAAGTGTTAAGGCGTGGGTATCTTTAAGGGTGAATCCTGATATTGATGCCAAGACCCATCCATATATTTCTACCGGGCTTAAATCGCATAAATTCGGCATAAGTATGAGTGAGGCATTGGAGGGATACAAGCTTGCAAATAGTCTTGGAAATATAGAGGTTGTAGGGATACATAAGCATATTGGCTCCCAGATAACACAGGTGCGTCCTTTTGTAGATGCACTGGAAAAGATAGTTGCCTTGATTGGACAACTCAGGGTTGAGGGATTGAATATTAGATACCTCGATATCGGAGGGGGGCTTGGAATCACATATAAGGATGAATCGCCTCCAAATCCGAAGGAACTGGCGGCAGAGCTGTCACCGATTTTAAAGGGGACGAACTGCACTATAATATTTGAGCCCGGAAGGGTTATTGTAGGTAATGCAGGTGCACTTGTAACAAAGGTTCTATATACCAAACAGAGTGAAGGAAAGAACTTTGTGATTGTGGATGCAGGTATGAACGATTTGGTAAGACCGAGTTTCTACGGATCTTATCATTCAATACTGCCCATAAATAAAAATTCAGATTCTCATAAAATAGTGGCAGATGTCGTAGGTCCGATATGCGAGAGTGGTGATTTTCTGGCAAAGGACAGGGTCCTGCCTGATTTAAAGAAGGATGCCCTTGCTGCAGTGATGAGTGCAGGTGCCTACGGTTTTACCATGTCATCAAATTATAATTCAAGGCCGAGGGTTCCTGAAGTGTTGGTAAAAGGGAATCAGTTTTTTGTAATAAGAAAGAGAGAGGGTTACGAAGATTTGATTAAAGGCGAGGAGATACCTGTATTTTTAAAGTAAAAGTTACAGTGCGAGTCTTCTTACCTCAAGCGGGTCAATAACATCTGTAATTCTGATACCGAACTTCTCATTTACAACAACAACCTCACCCCTTGCAATGAGAAGCCCGTTGATATATACCTCCATTGGTTCACCAACCAATTTTGCCAACTCTACTACTGTGCCAATCTTAAGTTTAAGAATTTCCTTTATTGACATCTTTGTTCTGCCAAGCTCCGCTTTAACATTCAGAGGTATGTCAAGAAGGAGGTCCATATCTCTTGTTGCTTTTACCTTTATATCCGAGATGGCTGCAGCTGCCTCTGTATCTCTTTTCTCTTCAGCAGGAGCTTCTAAATCTTCAAATTGATTTACCATATTACATTTCCTTGCCTGATTCCTTTACATATCTGAGCTTAAGCTCGTAAAGGATATTCTCCATAAGTCCATCTTCATCCTTTGTAAGATTGCCCTTTGTCTTTTCCCTGAGCATATCAATCATATCTATGGTCTGTTTTGCTATTGTTAGATTTCTTTCTTTCTTGCCTGAAACGGGGTCTTCTATATCGCCAAAGTGCAGCATAGCCGAACTGCTTAAAGATAGGATAAAAGTAGCGAAATTTATTTCTGGAATAGGGATATCTCTCTTTTTTGAGCTGCTGCCATTTTTTTCTTCTGACTTATGCTTCTTTATGTCAGAATCCTGCATCTTCTCTTCTTCTGAGATTGCAGAGAATCTCTTGTCTTTAATTGTATATCCCTTTTCCTCGTTATTCAAAGGTGACCACCTTATTTTGATTTGCGAGATAATTTCTTACGCTTAATCTCAGGCACTTCAGGTTCATTTATGACTAACTTATCTTCAACAATCTCCTTCAATGCAATATCTTGCATTGAAATTGAGTTTCCCTCCTCTATCTGAACAAGCGGCTCGCTCCCCTTCTGAAGCTGCCTCACCCGTTTGGAAAGAATATTTACAAGTAAATATCTTTTAGGAATCTTTTTAAGTGCTAAACTATAGTAATGCGGATTAAACATTCTTATACCCCTTTCGTCAAGTGTTAATATCGTATCATGCTTTCAAGTCTTTTAATCCTTTCCTCAATAGGGGGGTGGGTGCTGAAAAGTGTTAAAAACCCTCCACCGCTTAATGGACTTACTATAAACATATGTGCCGTTGCCGGATTTGCATCCATAGGCATCATCTGAACACCCTTATGGAGTTTTCCAAGTGCTTTAGCCAATGAGAGTGGATTCCCTGCGATTTTTGCACCCCCCTCATCTGCAAGATATTCCCTTGACCTTGATATTGCCATCTGAATAAGCATTGCTGCAATAGGTGCAAGAATCATCATTATGATAGCTATTACAGGATTTCCGCCTTCTCTATCATCCCTTCTTCCGCCAAAATACATTGACCACTGAGCCATGTTTGCAAGCATGCTTATGGCACCGGCAACTGTCGCTGCTATTGTTCCTATCAAGATATCCCTGTGTTTTATATGGGCAAGTTCGTGTCCCAGTACCCCTGAGAGTTCTTCCCTCGTGAGCAGGCTGACTATTCCTCTTGTTACAGCAACTGCGGCATGTTCAGGATTTCTGCCGGTTGCAAAGGCATTTGGGGTGATGTTATCAATAATATAAACCTTTGGCATCGGTATCCCTGCCCTCATGGATAATTCTCTCACAATTGAATGGATTTCTGGTGCCTCTGCATAAGAGACCTCTTTCGCACCATACATGGCGAGGACTATCTTATCGCTGAACCAGTAGGTTCCTATATTCATAATACAGGCAAAGATGAAGGCTGTCATCATCCCGCTCTTACCGCCCAGCGCACTACCTGCTAAAACAAGCAACAGGGTCAACCCTGTCATTAACAAAACAGTCTTCATCATGTTCATCTATCTTACCTACCTCCCTTAAAACTCATTTTCGCCTTCATCCTCATCCCATGAGGATGTTGCCATGACTGTCTCAAATTCCCTTTTCTTTTCAAATTCTTCCTGGCAATCTACGCAGTACTTTACAAAAGGCATAGCCTCAAGTCTCTTCATGCCGATCATCTCGCCGCAATTATCACATATACCGTATGTCCCTTTGTTTATCTTTGCCAGCGCCTCGTTTATTGCCTTTATCTCATCAGATTCCCTGCCTCTGAAGATATATGACATCTCCTGCTCATAGGCAGACTCTGCCTGATCAATGTCATCGCCATGGCGCAGATCAGTTCTCTCGCTTTTCCTTGCTTTAAGGGCGGCTAAGAGTTTTGCCCTTCTCTTCATAAGTGCCTTTTTTAATCCCGCAAAATTACTATCCATATCTAACTCCTTTCTAAAATACATATCCTCTAATCCTTGTATATATAATATAATAGTTTTTTATCAAAAAGCAAGGTAATAATTATATATTAAAATTACAAAGATTAAAAGGTTTTTTTGTATTTATTTTTAGTTAATAATAACAATTATATAGAATGAAAATTAAAATAAGATTAAAAGTGTGAAAAAAATCAAAAATAATGGAGTGCAATGATTTGAAAGAGCAGGATAGCGGCAATCAATAATATAGCCCAGATATCTTCTTTTTTTATCATTTTCTTTTAAACTGCTTGCTTAATGCAAGCTCCTGATTATAATAACTTGAGCCGATATCCATGCCATAATAGGTCTCAGGCGGCTCAATCATCCTCTCATACTTTATCTTGAAAAATGTCTGGCTGTCCTCTATCCTGAAGGGGACATCATGGGGCCTGACCTCTAATACAGCCTTTGTCCCTTTTATCTCGCCATTTGCACCGTAACCAAAGCCGCTGTCAAAAAAACCTGCATAATGGGTCCTAAGCTCCCCGGAGCCTGCGTCAAATTCAACCATCTCCGCTGCATATTCTATCGGAACTCTTACCCTCTCTTTTGATGAAAAAATATAAAACTCCTCAGGCTCAAGGATTAGAAAATCATCCTTTGGTGTGTGTATAGGCTCCCAGTAGTCTGCCTCATCATAAAACCCTGTTTTGCCGATGTCAATAACAGAGCTGTTCTTTTTTGCCTTATACCCGATAATACCATGATGATTCCCCTTTAAATTTATACTCATGAAGAGCCCGTCGCTTATCTTGACATCTTTCCCCTTTGATGGTTTTCTGCTGTCATTATAAAGAAGGGAGTATTTATCATAGATGGACTTAAGTTCAATATCGCTTAACCTCTCATCCCCCCTGAATAACCTTAACTGATTAAGGCACTGCCCCGGCTCTACCTTTATTGTAAATGACCTTGTCACCACCTCAAGATATAATTCACCTCTATATCCATAGTCAATGTCTTCAAACCTGTGGCTGTAATCCGTAATGACCCTTGTAAATATATCAAGCCTCCCTGTTGTGCTTTTTGGATTTGTCCTTCCTCGTATATCATCAGGTAGATTTAACTTCTCCATTAAAGGTATAAGATAGATATTCCCCTTTTCAAGGATGCCGTTTTTTGACAGGTCTATCTCATACATGAAGAGGTCTTTTAACTTTTTTCTTACAGAGCCTTTCTGGGGCAGGAAACTGCTTCTTATTCTATAAGCCTTTTTGCCAATCCTTAAGTCAAGGCTTGCAGGCTGAAACTGGTCTTTTCTTAAGGGGACTCCCGACCTTATAGCCCCATTTTTAATCAGACTTTTCAGTTTTTGGACAGGTATAACACCCTGATTATTACTCATAAGGTTAAGGTTGAGGTTAAGGGTAAGGAGTTCCTCTCAGCCTTA
This sequence comes from Nitrospinota bacterium, assembly GCA_016194325.1. Lineage (GTDB taxonomy): Bacteria > Nitrospinota > Nitrospinia > UBA9942 > UBA9942 > UBA9942. The sequence goes on from JACQBS010000175.1 coordinate 14,460, forward strand.
GCCTTAACCTTGACCTCAAGTTAGGTTAGCTGCATTTTGAATAGCCGCATTGCCTGCAGACAAGGCACCCATCTGCCTGCTCCATAGAACTGCCGCATTCAGGACAAGGGCAGGTGCCGGCAACTGTTATGCTGCTTAAACTGCTTAAATCATTTGAACCGTTTGAACCATTTTCAGACAGGTATCTGCCTATAGCCTTTGATATTGCATCTGAACATGACAGCACCCTGTTTCCATTTTCCCATGAAGGCATATGACAGCTGATACCCATAAGCTGTTTTACTATCTCATCAGGCTCTATGCCTGAGCGGAGCGATAGAGATACGAGTCTTCCTATTGCCTCTGACTGTGATGCGGCACACCCTCCCGCCTTCCCCATCCTTGTAAATATCTCAAAGGGCTTCCCCTCATCACATACATTTATGGTTACATACAGGTTTCCGCACCCTGTGCCTACCCTGTGTGTGGTTCCTCGTGTGATTTCAGGCCTTGGACGGGGGACTATCTTTTCAAATCCATTATTGTTTGCCTTCTGTTCTTTTTTCTTAGTATCGCCTGTGCTTAATACCTGTTCATCCCTGCTTCCATCCCTATAAATGGTTACCCCTTTGCATCCCAGCTTATAGGCAAGTACATATGCCTTTTTAACATCATCCTGTGTTGCAGCGAATTTAAAGTTCACAGTCTTTGACACCGCATTGTCTGTATATTTCTGAAATACAGCCTGCATCTTTATATGCCAGTCAGGGGCTATATTATGTGATGTAACAAATATCTTGCATATATCCTCAGGTATCTCCGGCATATCGCATATATGCCCCTTCTTTGCAATCTCCTTCATCAGTCTTTCAGAGTAAAAGCCCCTCTCCTTTGCAACCCTTTCAAAATATGGATGGACCTCTACAAGCTCATCCTTATCCATTACAGTCCTTATATACGATACTGCAAAGAGGGGTTCAACACCGCTACTGCACCCGGCTATAATGCTTATAGTCCCTGTAGGGGCTATGGTTGTTGTTGTTGCATTTCTCAATTCCAATCCGCTATAAGGTGACTGATGCGACCCATCCACAGGATGGGTGCCCCGGACTGATGACTGGTGACTGTCGTATATACTCCCCTTGTAGTTGGGGAATGCCCCTCTTATCTTGGCTAAATCCGCAGATGCCATCTTAGACTCCCTGTCTATGAACGACATGACCTCTTCAGATAGCTGGATTGCCCTATTGGAATTGTAAGATACACCCATCTCTATAAGCATATCGGCAAACCCCATGACCCCAAGTCCTATCTTTCTATTCGCCTTTGTCATCATCTCAATCTTTTTTAGAGGGTATCTGTTCATGTCAATCACATTGTCAAGGAAATGGACAGACTTCCATGTTATATCTTTGAGTTTATCCCAATCAATTTCATAAGACAGTCGGCAGTCGACAGTCGGCAGTCCTTCAGTCATTGTCCTGTATTTATTTTGACTGCTGACTGCTGACTGCTGACTGCTGACTGGTTTCACCATCTTAGCCAGATTTATTGAGCCAAGATTACAGGATTCATAGGGTAAAAGAGGCTGCTCTCCGCATGGATTTGTACTCTCAATTTCACCGATTGCAGGGGTTGGGTTATCCCTGTTTATTCTGTCAATGAATATAATCCCCGGGTCACCGTTCTTCCATGCAGACTCTACAATTGTCTCAAAGACCATTCGGGCAGACAATCTCTTTACCACCTCTTTTGAATGGGGGTTTATAAGTTCATAAGTATCATCATTTTCAACCCTTCTCATAAAATCTTCAGTAATGGCAACGGAGATATTAAAATTATTAAACGTTGAGTCATCCCGCTTACAGACTATAAACTCCTCAATATCGGGGTGGTCTATACGAAGAATGCCCATATTCGCACCCCTCCTTGTCCCGCCCTGTTTTATTGCCTCTGTGGCACTATCAAATACCTTCATAAATGATATTGGACCACTGGATACACCGCTTGTTGTGGCGACCCTGCTGCCGGATGGTCTCAATCTGCTGAAACTAAAGCCTGTCCCGCCGCCGCTCTTATGAATAAGGGCTGTATCCTTAACGGCGGTAAATATCTCCTCCATAGAATCCCCTATCGGGAGGACAAAACATGCAGATAATTGCTGGAGGTCTCTTCCGGCATTCATTAATGTAGGAGAATTTGGCATGAATTCCAGCCTTGCCATCATGTTGAAGAATTTCTCCTCTGTCTCCTTAATATCGGCATTCGGGTTATAAAACAGGTCTGCCTGTGCAATATTATTGGCAACCCTCCTTAACATATCTTCAGGTGTTTCCACTACCTTTCCATCTTCATTCTTCTTTAGATACCGTCTTTCAAGCACCTTTTTTGCATTTGAGGAGAGTTTTATTCCTTCGGCTTTGCTCAGGACAGGGCTATGGGGTTTACTCTTGTCTAAGTTCTGATTACCCATACCCTTATGCCATGCAACCTGTAAGGGAAGGGTAGATTCATTTTTGCTGATTGTTGATGATATATCCTTTACCCCATTAACACTATTCATAAATACCTCCCCATATTAATTGTTTATCCTAAATGGATGAGTGCTGAAATAAATTAGCAAATACTCTGTATTTTGTAGGGTGTTGATGATGCTACCACAATATATAGTATTGTCAAGAAAAATTTATGAGAAATTTTATGGGATAAAAATAAGAAGAGATATGGACAATTTTGTAAATAGATTGGGAAAGAGTTGACAGTTTTTATTGATAGGTGTAGATTTAGGCATCTATTTTGTCAGGGGAAGGTCATCCCTTTCCCCTTGTGGGAGAGGGTAGGGGTGAGGGGTAAAATAAAATTATCATTCATACACTGCAGCTTGCTGGAGGTGTTTGAATAAAATGGATATTTTTTTCGCACACAGCTTAGAGGGCAGGCATACTGATGAATGGCATCAGTTGGATGAGCATCTAAAGGGGACGGTGAGCAAAACTGGAAATATATTCCATACTGATAATATTCAATAATTGAGGTAAAAAAAGAGAATGCCTCTGACAACTGAAGACAAAGCACGCGAAATCATTGACAGCCTTCTTGAAAAGGCAGGCTGGCATGTATGCAATGTCAACGATGCAAACATCCACGCCCATCGCGCATTATCATTAGAAACTTTACCCTGAAATCCGGTCACGGCTTTGCAGACTATATCTTTTATGTTGTGCAAGACGTTCCCTTTATTGTGGAACAGTATTTTTCTGTAGCAGCCGAAATCGAAGCTGCTGTTGAAACGAATCTCAAACGCGATGAACGCCTGTGGCAGGCGATTTTGAAAAAGGCATTTTCGGGTACATTAAATTACATGAGCCTATCATGACTGACGAACATAACGAACAACAAGCAATGCATTACTGCGCTTATCTGGTTGCTTTTTTTGATATTTTGGGGCAAAAGGATAAGATGAGTAGAATAGCATTACCACCCTTAGAGAATGACGCAGATAAGAACGAGAAGTTTAAACAAGAGATTTTTCAGGTTTTCAAGAACGTCGTGACTTTTAGAAAATTCATTGTTGATAGCATAAAAGCCTTTATTCAATCGGGCATTGAAGACAATGCGATTCCTGATCAGGCAAGAGAATTTATCAGGAAACTGAGAGAGCATCCAATCAAGTATCACTCTTTCGCCGATTCTACCATTATTCATGTCAGATTAAAGGACGCTGAAATGCAATATGCGGGAAGAGCGATATATGGTGTTCTATGTGCTGCTGCAGTCACATTTAATGCATACTTAGCAGAGGGGATTCCAATAAGAGGAGGAATCGATATAGGTTTTGCCATGAATATAGGGCCAGATGAAATTTATGGACCAGCGTTAGCATCTGCATATCATCTTGAAAGCAAAGTTGCTATCTATCCAAGGATAGTTGTGGGGAATACTCTTGTTTCATACTTGAAAGAACTCTCTGATAGCATACCGGAAACAGATATAGAAAAAGGAAATCGTTTGCTCGCAAATAAGAGTCTTGCCCTAATGACTACTGATGACGATGGCAATATGATTGTTGACCATATCGGCGACTATATACGAAACATTCTTCAAAAGATTCCGGATAATGCGGATGTAGTTTCAAAAGCATGCCGGTTTGCTTCCTCAGAGAATGAAAAGTATAGAATTGCTCGAAATGAAGCAGAAAGTATTGGCAATGTAGAAGTAGTAAAGAGATGTGCGCTACTTGCAGGTAGATATGAATTACTAACGAAATATTTTAAGAAGCATCTGCCTTCGTGGGGAATAACCTGAAAACCAGTTTGAAACTGTAGCCTCACAGCATGGTGGTCAGGGATATATTTTGGTTGTACTGACGAATGATGAAATGGTTCATAAAATATGAACGATTAGTTTATGATTTGTGAACAAACTGAGTGTTCACGCAACGGATGATGAGGATGATGCAAATGCTCTTGGGGCTGCGAAGCAATTTTTGGAGAGAATGAAACTGCTCATCGGCACACAAAGGAAAACAAGCAAAGAAAGGAACAATCAATGAGCACTGCACAAATCGTTCAAAAACTCTGGAATTACTGGAATGTTCTCAGCTACGAAGGGATGAGCCTTTTATGAAAAAATCACGCCGCTATAAGACAGCGCATTTGATTGAAGACCAATACGAGCCGGGGTCAAACAATCAGGTACTAAAAAACAAATTAGGAATAACAAACCCTGATGAAATGGACAAGAGCGAAAAAAAAGAACAGTTGCATGCGATGGATGAGCTAACCGATCTTTTCAACAGGGATTACCGCTTCACTGCCTCCGACATCTGCAAGATACACAAAATGTGGCTTGGAAATATCTATGAATGGGCTGGACAATGCAGGCAGGTGAAGATGAGCAAAGGAGATTTCTCTTTTGCTTTTCCTGAACAGATTCCAAAATTAATGACCGAATTCGAGAAAGGGCCGCTCCGTGAGTTCACCCCATGCCACTTCAAATCTCATGATGAGAGCGCCAAAGCCATGGCAATCGTTCATACGGAATTGGTGCTTATCCATCCCTTCCGAGAAGGAAATGGACGAGTCGCAAGAATGCTGTCCATATTGATGGCGCTTCAGGCTGGATTGCCGCCGCTTGATTTTAGCGACATGATAGGTGATGGGAGAGAGGAATATATCAAAGCAGTTCAGGCAGGGATGGATAGAGATTACAAACCGATGAAAAAGGTGTTTGCGGATGTTATTCGTAAGACGCTTCGGGTTCGTGAACCGCGATGATATCTTTAAGCTTCTTTTCCGCTGATTTTGACAACTTGGGATACTTGGTAAGGACTCCTTCAACCGCTGTTGAAGAAGAGACGGATTGATAGAGCAGGGCTTTGCCAAGCGAAGTGTCTTTGAGATAAGGATTTGTCTTTTTTAACGATTTTTTTGACATAAAACATTTTAACATATTGTTCATAATTAAGAAAGGATTTGTATGACTTCATCCGCCATAGTTCAAAAACTTTGGAATTACTGCAATGTGCTTCGTGACGATGGGATGCTCTACGGCGAATTCAGGGAATTTAAAACGTGATAATCTATCTCGACGAATCCGGTGATATGGGTTTTGATTTTAATAAACCAATTTGTTATACAGTTATACCTCTGCCTTTTAGGAGGGTTTTGATGCAGACTACAATGTTTAAAATTAAATCAGGCTTACTATTTATTATAAATATCTTGTCATTTATGCTGAAAATTTCATTCACCACTCTTTTCACAGGATATTTCTTTTTACTGTTTTTGCCGAAGCGGTTTTTTAGCTCCTCTTCAAACATGGGGACAATCTTATCTTTCATTCTGAGTTCTGTGTCCTCTAAAAATATAGAAAGGTCGGGTTTTATATCAAGTATTCTGTTTAGGAATGCACCGATTTCTTCTGTCTCTATATGCTTGGGAGGTGATGATTTTACCTCTGTGTAAACTAAATAACCCTCCACGGATGAAATGACATCAAAATCTCCGCCAGCCTTTGTATCCTTTATCTTTACCCCCCATGAACTCTCCGAATAAAATTCTCTTTTAAATATCCGGGCTATCAGCCATTCCAAGGTATCGCCAAAGCTGTAAATCTTATCAGGTATGAGGCTATATCTTGAACCCATTACTTTTACTAATCTCATCTCCTCTAAAAATTTCAGATACCCTCTGATTGTCCTTTCTGATGAATACCTTGAGACCTCCTTTAGAGTAAATTTCTTTAGTCTTATCACATCTCTCAAGAAAATCCTGAATGAATATCTCTTTAATGACTCATAAAATCTATCATCTCCATTTTTGATGGTTTTTATAGGCAGGATGCAGTTCTCTCTGCTGTTTTCCCTGAAGACAGTATATCCCCTCCTATGTAGCATGCATCTAATCGTATCTTTTTTGAAGGCTAATTCATTTTTGATAGATTCTATTGCGGTCTGGAGACGGGATAATCTTTTGCTAATCTCTGAGAACCTTTTGTCTGACATTTTTTGACCATGCAGGGGGGTTAATCTGAAACTTTATTTATTGGAGTCTCATAGGCATAATTACACATTTATAATTTTCATTGTTCAGCGGCATGAAGAGGGTAGGGCTGACAGGGTCTTTTATATCAAAAAATATCTCATCGCTGTCCACTGCACTCATTATATCCAAAAGATACCTGGCATTTAGTCCGATGGAGAGTCCTTCCCCGTCATACTTCACATCAATCTTCTCCTTTGCCTCGCCAATCCCGGCTGTATCGGAGATAAGCTCAATATTATCTTTCTCAATATTAAATTTTACCATCTTTGATTTTTCATCTGATAAAAGGGATACCCTCTTTAAGGCATGAATCAAAACATCTTTATTTAAAATCACCCTCTTGTCATTATTCTTCGGCAGAACCACATCATAATTGGGAAACTGTCCGTCAATAACCCTTGATACTAGCACAAAATTCTCCTTTTTAAATACAACATGGTTTTCATATATGCTGAATAATACAGCCTCCTCGCCGTCTTCTACAAGTTTTAATAATTCCGATGTGGTTTTCTGGGGTATTATTACATTTATCTTCTTCTCTACTGTCTTTGGATTTTCATTTTTTATGTATGATAATCTATGCCCGTCTGTAGAGACCATTTTTATGGTATTTTCGTCTGCCTCAAGGAGTGTTCCATTAAGTGTATATCGCGTTTCATCTGAAGAGATAGAAAATATAGTTTTTTTGACCATGTCCTTCAGCTGAGACGGCTCAAATTTTACCAGATAATCTTCACCATACGATGGAAAGGCAGGAAATTCATCTACAGGGAGTCCTGACAGACGGGTCTTATAATTGCCGCAGGATAGATTAATCCACAGTTCAGCAGATTCAGACTCCGGCTCTTTCCTCTTGCTGCCTGACTTCTGGCTGACATTAATATCTGCATCAGGCAATTCCCTCACTATGTCAAAGAGTTTTCGGGCATTTACTGTAAACTTTCCTTTGGTTTTCACCGATGCCTTGTAAAACCCCTTTATACCTATATTCAGGTCTGTTGCATATATCCAGATACCTGAATCAACCACCTCTATTAATATATTTGAAAGTATCGGTATCGCCCCTTTTGTATCTGCCACGCCCTGAGATTTCTGCAGCCCTTTAAAAAATTCGCCTTTTGTAATAGAAAATTCCATTTATTCCTCCTGCCTTTAAAATTAAATTTTAATTAATGCAATATTATATTCCTTTTTTATTTTGTTGCAATAACTTTTATCTAATATTTTATAACCTTTGTCTATTGGTTGATGTATCAGCCGCTATAACTGAATTTTTAAGTTCCATGATAAAAGATTCGTTTAAAATATCGGATACCTTATTGTCATCAATTGGTATTTTAAATTCCTCCGGGAATATAAAGATATTGGTATTAATCTTTATATAATCATTAAGTTTTAATAAATCTTTATTATTCATTACAATGCAGCCTTTCGTAGAAGGTTCACGGTTTTCATTTTCTACCCCATGAATCCATATCCCTGAACCTGTCTTCCCGCTTTTTTTGTCAAGGGCATTTGGATAATTTAATACAAATGCCTTTGGTCCATACATTGGGGCAAGCTCATCATCATTTTTTGATGCAATTATTTTGTAGACACCCACTGGAGTTTTCATATCTCCTGCAATCTCCTTATCCCCGGAATTCTTGCCGAGTAGTATGTTAAACCTGTCAATAATTCTAAAGTTTTTATCAAGGCGGCTCAGGATAAAGAGTTCTTTCCTTGTTTTATCAACTGCTATCACTAAATCATCTGTAGTGGTAAGAGTTTCTTCCCTTCTTTTCACCTCTTCAGATATTGTAGGTGGAGGTGGAAGGCTTTGAATATTGGGAATCCTCGCAATTTGTGGAATTGTCAGATTTGCCTCAACAGTCTTTGCAGTATTACCTTTAATATTGTAAACAATTATTGTTGATACGAATAAAAGAGATACAAATAGTATGGATGGTGTAGAGATTAAGGGATAGTAAGGTTGTCTGACTTCAGACTGGAATGCTTTTCTAATTGCACTATTTTGTCTGTAAGTATAAAGTCTATATTGAGTGCTCTTTAACTTAAATAGGAGTTGTCTTTTTATTTTGTAAATCATATTCTGAAATTCGGATAAATATTATCATACACCGTTTGGCATTGCAACAAATAATAAGTTCTGATAAAATCCATAACAAAATGTTATCAAAAATTCTTTTAAACCTCCTTTTATTGTTGATATTTCTACCAGATAATCTTAATACCGGGGACGGTGAAAATATTAAGTATATCAACAGTTTTTCTGGAAAGAAACTACCGATAACCAGAGATGATAAATGGAGAAATATTGATAATGGTGTAGATTTCAAGAGTATTAAAATAAAGAGGAGTGACAGCGGACTTGATATAATAATCAAGCTTTTGAGGATGGATTTGAAATTAGTAAAGGCAAGGATTCTTTACAGCAAAAATCCAGAGACAAATTTTCAGAATGTAAAGAATATTGCGGGAAAGGATAATATTATTGCGGCGATAAATGGAAGTTTTTTTGATATAAATGGAAACCCATTAGGCCTCTTGATAGCGGATGGCAAGATTATAAACAATAGGGTAGTTACACATCCAATTTATTCAGGTATATTCTATGTAAAGGATGATATGCCTTATATAGTTCATAGAGATGACTTTACTCCTGTTGGCGTGACTCAGGCACTTCAGGTTGGTCCCATATTAATAGCGGATGGAAAAGATACGGAGGGTTTTAAGGATATGCATTCTATTCACTATCGTTCGGGTATTGCCATAGATGATTCGGGCAGGGTTATCATATATGCCACAGATACAAATTATAAAGGGATTAGTCTGCATGAGGTGAGGCAGGTAATGAGGCTGTCGGATATAGGATGTATAAATTTATTAAATCTGGATGGGGGCGGGTCAACTCAGATGTATATTTCTACTCCATCTTTTTCTGAACATATAGCAGGGAGTGCAGATATACCGGTTGTTATCGGATTTTACAGGAGGTAAATGAGATGGAGACAGAACAGATTATATCCCTTATTGATAAGATAGATTTTTTTTCAGAATTTACTCAGGAAGAAAAAAAGGGTGTTGCAGGGCTAAAAAGTAATATACAGAAGTTCCAGCCCAATGAGCAGATAATAAAACAGGCGGAGGCGGATTTCTCAGTATTTATAATCCTTAGGGGGAGTGTAGCTATAACAAAGAATGAGCATCCAGATCTTGTATTGAATAGATTGAAGCCTGGCGATGTATTCGGAGAGATGTCACTCCTTGCAAAGAGGCTGCGCTCTACAAATGTAATTGCCGAGGGTGAAACCATTGCCCTTAAGATTGACGGAGAATATTTTGAAAAGTTAGACCTGGCTGTTCAGAACAAGTTTAAAGATAGGTTTATTGAAATTCTGATAAAGAGGCTTGATGACATGAATGAGTCCATTTCAAAGCTGTTAAGGTAAATTTTGGTATGATAGTTTTACCTCTTCTTTATTGATACAGTCTTTTCAACTTTATCAATCTCAAAATCCTCAAAAATAAGAGGGGCATGTTTCTTTAATGTTAGCAATATCTCAAGGGCAATTTCTCTGATCTCCCATTGGGCACTCTTATCACATCGCTCTTTTAAGACATGTCTCCATTCCCTGAAATTTGCAGATATTACAATCTCACTCTCCACTGCATTCGGGAGGACAAATCTCGCATCCTCTTTTCTAATGCCCATTGATTGAAGTCTCATATATGTATCCTTTGCGTTTTTTATAAAATTGTCAAACAGACTCTTTGCCTCTTTATTTTTCTCAATAGAATGAGGTGTTACTACCTCAAACCCCTTCTCATCTACATATCTCTGTGACTGCTGGGAGAATGAGCACAGGCGATGGCGGACAATCTGATGTGTAAACGCCCTTGAACCGCCACTGATTCTAAAAGTAGCGTATGCATGCTCAAGCACTGATTCATGCCCGCTCTTTACAAGCATTCTAATGAATTTCTCAGTGCTATCCTCTGTTATTTTATCAAATGAGAGATAGCATGTCCTTCCTGCCTTCTCTATCAGCTTCTCCGCATCAGGTGTTATTGCTAAAATTTCTACTTTCATTTTTTCACCATATTAGCTTGGTTATCAATATCGGAAGATGATACAACAAATATTGAAGCGTATCAAGCTTGAAAGCCCCAATCCCGCTAAAACTGGATTTGGGACGGATGAAGCAATTGACACCGTTTATCAAAGATTATATTATGAAAATTATATAAAGAAACTTTTTTTGGGAGGAAAATAATCTATGGGCTTTACTTGCGGCATAGTCGGGCTTCCTAATGTAGGGAAGTCAACCATATTTAATGCACTTACATCGGCAGGGGCACAGGCGGCGAATTATCCATTCTGCACCATTGACCCTAATGTAGGTATTGTATCGGTGAGGGATGAAAGGCAATATAAACTGGCTGAGCTTGTCAAACCGGAAAAAATTATCCCTACAACAGTGGAGTTTCTGGACATTGCAGGGCTTGTGAAGGGCGCAAGTAAAGGCGAGGGGCTGGGCAATAAATTCCTTGGACACATCAGGAGCGTGGATGCCATCGCACATATTGTCAGGTGTTTTGAGGATACTGATGTTGTGCATGTTGCGGGGCATGTTGACCCCCAAAGAGATATTAAGATAATAGACACGGAGTTGATGCTCGCTGATATGGACAGTGTTGAGAAGCGCATGGAAAAGACCGCAAGGCTTGCAAAGGCAGGTGATAAAAACGCAATAGCGGCAATGGATGCCTGCGCTGTGTTCAAAAATACCCTTGAAAACGGCAGGCCGATAAGGTCGCTTGAATTGGACGATGCCGGGAGGGAGATGCTTAAAGAACTGAATCTCTTGACGGCAAAGCCCGTGATGTTTGTTGCGAATGTGGATGAAAAGGATTTGAAAGGAGAATCTCCCTTTGTTGCGAAGGTAAGGGAGATAGCAGAGAAGGAGAAGGCGAAGGTTGTGGTCATGTGCGGCAGGATAGAGGCAGAGATAGCGGAGCTGCCTGAAGAAGAAAGGTCCGAGTTTTTAAAAGATATCGGTTTAAAAGAATCGGGGCTTGATAGGCTTGCAAAAGAAGGATATGACTTGTTAAACCTGATTACCTACTTTACCGCAGGCGAGAAAGAGGTCAGGGCATGGACAGTTGTGCGGGAAACCAAGGCGCCTCAAGCTGCAGGCGTGATACATTCCGATTTTGAAAAGGGTTTTATACGGGCAGAGGTGATTGGGTATAACGATTTCATATCATCCGGTTCGGAACAGGCAGCAAAGGAAAAGGGATTGATGAGGCTGGAAGGCAAGGATTATGTCGTAAAAGACGGAGATGTTGTCCATTTCAGATTTGCGGTATGAGCGGCAAGGACGAGTTTCATGCCCTCGGATGGTGTTTATCATAAATTTCTTTCAGCCTTTCCCTTACTACATGGGTGTATATCTGTGTTGTGGATATGTCTGCATGACCAAGCATCTGCTGGACAGACCTTAAATCCGCACCCCTTTCAAGTAGATGTGTTGCAAAAGAATGTCTTAATGTATGCGGGCTTATATCCTTTTTTATGCCTGCAAGCATAGCATATCTCTTTATTATCTTCCAGAAACCCTGCCTTGTCATCTTCCCGCCAAAACGATTTACAAAAAGCTCATCTCCGCCTTTTCCCTTTACTAAAGAATGTCTTGATTCCTCAAGATACCTCTTTAATTTATCCTGTGCAGATTTGCCAATAGGAACAACCCTTTCTTTAGAGCCTTTGCCAAATGTTATTATATAACCTCTTTCCATATTGATGTCATTAATTTTAAGAGAGATTAACTCTGATACCCTTAAACCCGTTGCATATAAGACCTCAAACATTGCGATATCTCTGACACCGAGATTTTTATTCGGGTCAGGCTGGCATAGGAGTTTATCAACTTCTTCAAGGGTAAGAAAATCCGGAAGTTTTCTCAAAAGTCGCGGTGATTCAATATTCTCAGTAGGATTGATACTGATAAAGCCTTCACCATTTAGAAACCTGTAAAAGACCTTTATGGATACGAGGTGTCTTGCGACAGACGCTGATGAAAAATTCATATCTCTGAGATACATGAGATAATCAATTATTCCTTTCTGCTCTACCTTATTGAATTCACCTAATGTATTACATTTAATGAAATCTAAGAATTTTAAAATGTCCCTCTGATAAGACTCAATAGTATTCTGTGAATGTCCCTTTTCAATAGTAAGATAATTAACAAATTCATCAACAAGATGTTTCATATAAGAAACGGATTATATTGTTTTTCGTCACCTATTGTAGAAGGTGGCCCGTGACCCGGAAACACCTTTATTTTATCATCTAAAATTATCAATTTCGTTTTTATTGAATTAATAAGGTCATTGTGAGAGCCGCCGTGAAGGTCGCTCCTCCCAATTGAATTGGCAAATAGTGTATCACCTGTAAATAAGAAGCCGTTATAATGAAGGCATATTCCGCCGGGCGAGTGTCCCGGGGTATGAATAACCTTTAAACTTATATCAAGACATATCTCAATTATCTCTCCGTCATTGAGCAACCTGTCTGCCTTTGGTGAGGGATTGACTCCGTAAAAGTGAGCCATCTCCTTATTTGATTCGGATACTAAAAAATCAGCATCCCCTTTATGAATTAGTATTGGGACGCCTGAGGCATCTTTTACTTTCCCATTTGCACCAACATGGTCTGCGTGTGCATGGGTATTGATAATACAGGTCAATTCAAGGCTGTTTTTCTTTATAAAATCAAGAATTGTCCTTGAGTTGTCACCGGGGTCAATAACTACTGCCTTCTTGTGGATTTTACATCCTAAGATATAGCAATTCACATCCAATGAACCTACAGTTATTGTCTCAAGTATTGTGTTCATCTTTTCCCTAAAACTGAACACGAATAACACGAATTGACGAATTACACAAATAAATTAAATTTAGTATTCATTCACAGTAGTGTCCGCTAAAAATTAAAAAAGCATGGCTTGTAAGCCTCTTTTATTGGATAATTGAAGTTGACAAAACCCAATACCAATAAGGAGGAACAAACCATGCACAAGGTTGGAACTATATTCTCGGAACTCTTGAAAC
>JACQBS010000017.1 GCA_016194325.1 Nitrospinota bacterium
AGCTTTTTTGTTTGAATCTTTTTCATGGCTATACTCCTTTCTTTGTTTTAGGTTTAAACCAACTCGTTATTCTAAAACAGAAAGAGTATAGCCTCTTTTTTAGAGCTTAACTACTTTCTATAATATAGCAAGCTTTGTGGTGAATAATGATTTTTATTTCTTCTGTATTTTTGTCATAATCATATAATAAAGCAGCGGGAGCATAATCTCATGATGTCCTGTCAGTGTGTAGCCCTTTCCCTCTCCCTGAATAGGTCTATTAACCACATTGACATGAGGACGGTAGTGCTGAACCATGTCCATATTTACTGTAATAAAATCATGAGCCTTATATCCCATGTTTCTCACAACAGAGAGTGCCTTTATAAAAACCTCCGGAAGTATGACTGCTGAACCGATATTAAAAAAACAACCGCCTTTCCCTATATCTGATAGAACCGAAGTAAAAAGCTTAAAATCATTAAAACTCCCCTTGCCCGTTACTGCACCATCTGCAGAGGGGTGTATATGAATTATCTCTGTCCCTATTGCTGAATGTATCGTTACAGGAATCTTCAATTCATATCCATGACAGAGGATGCTGTATTCTCTATATTTAAGTTTCTTTTCAGAAATATCCTTTCCAAGTGCCTCCCCCATGCCAACCTTGTTATTTACCATTCTATTCATTGCAGAGTTCATCATGGCGCCTGTTTCTTCAACCATTCCAAAACGACCCTTTTTAATTTCTACTGCAACATCCTCAGAAGTCTCTCCAATCATTGCAATCTCATAATCATGAATAGCACCTGCACCATTCATTGCAATCGCGGTAACTATCCCCTTTTTCATCAAATCAATAATTATAGGAGAGAGACCGCATTTGATTACATGGGCACCAATTGCAAAAACAACAGGCTTTTTCTTTTTATTGGCAGCCACAACTGCGTCAGCAATCTCCCTTATCTCATTTCCCTTTAATATATTAGGGAGTAGACTCTCTATGTCTGCCTCCTCTCCCCTTCGGGGAGAGGATTGAGGTGAGGGGAAAATTACAAAATCAGCCGCCCTTACCTTATTATCTCGCTTCTTTATGGGATAGGTTTTTATCTTCTTAAAATCTAAGATATGAATATTATATCTATTTTTTTCCATTCTTCCCCTTAATATGCCTCCTCAAAAAATAATGCCAATCATGGTACCGATTAAGTATTCCCGCCTCGTAGAGAATTCGCTTCTCAATCTTATTATCAACAAGTATTAATCCATTATTTATTACTTGAAACAAAAATATAGGTGAATCAAGATTATTTAATGGTATAACCTGAACCTCTCCCCCTATCTTTTTAGATATTTCTGCCTCAAGGTAAAATATACGCCACTCAGGAAGTCTATCAATGGCTTTATTAAAATAAATCGCAATATCCCAGTCGCTCCTTTTATCTCCGCTCCCTTTTGCCCTTGAGCCAAATAGATAGGCAAATTCAATATCAGGATTTTGTCTCAAAATTTTTTTTATCTTCTCTGTCCCGCTTATCATAACAATCGAGTTCCTCTATCATAGCTTTTCTACATACCCAATAAATCTTTTAATATCATCTATCCCTGACTTTAAGAATCTTTTTAACTCATTGGTTGTTTCTATCTGATAATCGTGGGCAAGAAAATTTCTAAGTCCGGCAATATAGACAAACTTATAGGCAAAATTCTTCGGAATAATCTTATAATCACCAAGCTTATACAGTGAATCACTATAAGTGGATGGTTTTGGAATCCCTTTGATTGCTATGACTATATCTGCAATATCGAGAGATATTTCTGCACAAAGATAAACCGAACGCTCTACTATCTTTTTTATATCAATGGACACATGGATACCCTTTAAAAACTTAGTCCTGTTTGCCTCCATATAGTAGATCTCTTCTTTGAGTCTTTCAATCTTTCTGAAAAGCACTTCATTCATGGTAAAAAAACCTTTCTTACTTTTATGCCTTTTTCTTTAAGCTATCCAAATAGCCATTTAGAAAGCTCTGAATGATATCAAACTGACTCTTTCTCAATAATATGAATATTTTATCTTCCTGAAATATTGTATCTCTGTTTATCTAACAATCCCATCTGGATAATTTTATTAATTTTATTACCTTGGGAATTTTCGTTCAACAATGGAAGGAGTTATGTTTAAGCCCATTTTATTTAGCATTTCAGTTTTAAGAAAATCTATGTATTTATTACGGAGAGGGATATGGACTAATTGTAATAAAAATACTCTATCTTCTGCTTCCATAATCTCAGTTTTAACATCTTTGTCTCCATTAACAAATTCTTTGGATTTTTCAGTTATGGCAGACAATCTAGCTTCTTTTTCTTCAGCACTTCCATTGTAAGAATAATACCCCTTGATATAAAACAATTTTTCTTCGTTATCAAATTTTAGGTAGAGGCGCTCTGTATCACCGATACCTCCTCGTTATTTGTAACATGAATAACAATTACCTCTACAATATACAAGCTCTGACTGGATTGTGCTCTCTACCTTGTAAAATTTTTGAATTTCTTCTTTGGACATACCAAACTTAATGCCATAAAATATGAATTCCCCAGCAAACCCTATAGTAGGAAATAAAAGCAAATATATAAATATAACCAACTGAATTATTTTTTTCATTTAACACCTCCTAATTTATTTTTGACAACTTTCAAAGGACACTTTGTCCCCTGGCACAATCCATACTTTATTATTCTCCTTCTTACGAAGCACCACCTGCTCTTTTGATCTCCAGACAACTTCTACACATCCTGTATCTTTATAAAGTGTTTTTAGTGTTTCATTCAAATAAATTACCTTCTCATTAGCAATTGCCAAATTCAAACCCTTTAAGGCGACAGGTATAATATCATCTTGGAATGTAAAAGTAATCCCAAATATCAGTATCATCCCTCCAAAGATTATATCTCGTGCAACAGTGAATGGCTCATCTTTTTTAATACGAACTAATAGCACTAAAGACAGTATTACAAGATATATGAAAGCACATGAACTTAAAAGAAAAGCCCAAAGAGAAGGAATCTTTAATTTAAAATATAATAGACTGAAGAAAAAAAAGAAATGAAAATTAATAGAGGATATAAGCCCTAATTTAGAAAAAATAGCGCGGAATAGAAATAGAACATAAAAAACAAGATAAAATGAGAGCATTCCCACTAAAAGCAAAAATTCCATAAACTCCAATGATTCCTTAACAGGCAATATTTCCTTAACTGAAATTATCCATGATATTAAGAGTATAATTGGAAAACAAAGAAGTAATACAGGTGTAAGGATATAACCTAACCAACCTGTTATTTCTTTTCCATTGCGAAGTGCTTCACGAAAGGCATTCCATAAAGATTTGCCTATCTGCCAGATTTTATCAAGAAAAGAGAGAGCTTTATCTTCCAATTGTATTTCTTCTGGATTCCATTGAAATTTTTTCTGGAGTATTACAGGAATCATTAAAGCCGGAAAGCAAAAAATGAAGAAAAATAATCCCAAAAAAACTAACATCAAGTAAGATACAACGAAATCTATACCGCTTGGAGGTGTGGCTCCTTGCCTTATCAAATAATTGATTAGAATTAGAAATAAAATAACAGCAGGAACTTGGACGAGAATGATTAAATTTGTAATAAGTTTTGCTGCTTTATCAATTTTGTCCTTCAAATCCCCCCAGTCTATCTTTTTCATTGTCATCATATCAACTATACTTCTCCATTATCTTTTTCACAATATTAGATGTTGACATCCCTTCAACTACAGGAACTATCTCCACCCTTCCGCCGTAACTTTCTACGACATCTCTCCCTACCACCTCAGCCTTTGTATAATCCCCGCCCTTGACGAGAACATCGGGCTTTATCCCCTTTATCAATCTTTCAGGTGTAAGCTCAGAAAAGAGAACAACATAATCCACACAGTCAAGTGCAGCAAGGAGGTGAGCCCTCTCATCCTGTCCAATCAATGGCCTCTTCGGACCTTTTAATTTTCTGACAGAATCATCATCATTTAAACCAATTATAAGCAAATCTCCATAACTCCTTGCCTGACGGAGGTATTTTATATGCCCGATATGTAGGAGATCAAAACACCCATTTGTAAAGACAACCTTTTTCTTTTTATTTTTCGCAAGGCTTACAATCTGCCTTAATTCAGGATAGCTCAATATCTTCCCCTTAGCCCTCAATTCTCCTTCGTCAAGATAATGTATCATCTCCTCTGTTGTAACCACCGATGTCCCAACCTTGCCAACTTCAATCCCTGCAGCAATATTTGCAAGCCTTGCTGCATCTGCCAAATCGTATCCGGCAAAGGCAGCCATCCCGAATACACTGATAACTGTATCTCCTGCACCTGATACATCATATACCTCCTTAGCCTCCGTTGGTATATGCGTAACCTTTCCATTCCCCTGAAACAGAGACATCCCCTCTGCACCCCTTGTAACTAATACTGCATTCCCATTAAATACATCAAACAATTTTTTAGCCGCATCTTTTATATTCTCATCGTTGTTTATCACTATACCGGATGCCTCTGATGCCTCTTTTTTATTAGGTGTAATTATATTCACTCCCTTATATTTTGAATAATCGCTCCCCTTTGGGTCTGCTATAATCATCTTCCTATGTTTTCTTGCAGCCTTAACAATAGAAGAGATAACATCTCTGCTTAAAACTCCTTTACCATAGTCGGAACAGATTACACCATCAATATCTGGTATTACCTTTTCTATGTAGTGAATCAATTTACCCTTTATATGGTCATTTGCAGCCCTTCTATCCTCTTTGTCAATCCTCAATATCTGCTGACTATGGGCTATTATCCGTATCTTATTCGTAGTAGGTCTGTCAGGGTCTTCCAGCACACCTTCGCCATTAATCCCTCTCTTTTTAAGAAGCCTCTTTAACCTCTTCCCCTTTTCATCCTTCCCTATTGCACCGACTAAATAAACCTCACAGCCAAGACTGCTTAAATTATTTGCCACATTTGCCGCACCGCCGAGTGCACTATTCTCAGACCTGCACTCCAGCACTCCGACAGGTGCCTCTGGAGATATTCTGTCAATATTCCCCCAAATATACTCATCAAGGATAAGGTCACCCACAACCATAACCTTTAACTTATTACTATCAAGTAAAATCTCTTTAAGTCTACTGTTCATATACTTTCTTCTCCACCCCTTCACATATAATATGCCCAATAGTGATATGAGCCTCCTGAATCCTCGGCGTATTTTTAGATGGGACAATGAGGGCTATATCTGAAAGTCCTTTTATCTTACCTCCGTCATTGCCAAGTAAACCGATAGTTTTGAGTCCCATCTCTTTTGATAGCTTCATAGCCCTATATACATTTTCTGAATTGCCGCTTGTGCTTATACCAATAACCACATCCCCCTTTTCACCCAATGCCTCTATCTGCCTCTCAAAAATCTTTTCAAACCCATAATCGTTTCCAATGGCAGTAAGGATTGATGTATCAGTTGAGAGAGATATTGCAGGAATCGCCTTCCTTTCTTTTTTGAATCTTCCAACAAGCTCCCCAGCAATATGTTGCGCATCAGCAGCACTACCACCATTACCCATAAGCAATACCTTTTTTCCTGATTTTAAGACACTATATATCGCATCAACAGCCTTCTCTATAATATCAGCCATTGTTTCAGCAACAGCCCTTTTCAACTCCGCACTCTCTAATAAAGACTCTTTAATGAAGTTCATATTTCCTTTAACTATCCACTAACAACTATTCACTATTCACTGCCTCTATATCATTTTCTTATCCAGAAAGCTGAAATGACTTCCATCAGCTATTATTATATGGTCAAGAACTTTAATGCCAACTATCTCGCTGCTTTTAACAAGCCTTTGTGTTATCTCTACATCTTCCCGGCTTGGTGAAGGGTCTCCACTTGGGTGGTTGTGGACGAGTATTACGGCTGCAGCAGAATTTTTTATGGCAGGATTGAAGACCTCCCTCGGATGCACAATAGATGCGGTTAATGAACCTTCAGAGATTGTTACATCCTTTATAATCTTATTTTTACTATCTAAGAGGACTGTCTTAAAAATCTCTTTTTTTAGGTTTTTCATTAATGGGATATAGTAATTAACAACATCGTCACTGCATGTAAAACCCTTCTTTAATCCGCTTCCGCTGGAGAGCATCCTTTTTCCCATCTCAAAGGCAGCCTTTATCTGTGCAGCCTTTGCAGTGCCAATACCCTTCTCTTTGCACAGCTCTGAAATACTGAGAGAATCCATAGAGCTAAAATCTTCAAACTTACCTATCAATGTTCTTGCTAAATCAACAGCACTCCTATTTTTATTGCCTGTCCTCAATATAATTGCAAGAAGCTGGGCATCGGAGAGGGATTCAGCACCATATTTAATGAGCCTCTCTCTCGGTCTTTCATCCTCCGGCCAATCTTTAATAGCCTCTTTATACTCAGCCATAAATAATTTGCCACAGAGGCACAGAGAACACAGAGGTAACCCCTCCCCCACCCTCCCCCTTTGTAAGGGGAGGGAAAGGGTGGGGTAGTTCTCTGTGCCTTTGTGTCTCTGTGGCTAAAATTAGGTTTTTGTTCTTTCCTTAAAATACTCTATTGTCCTATCAAGCCCATCCTCAAGACTCACTACAGGCTCCCATTTTAATAATTTTTTTGCCTTAGATATATCAGGTCTCCTCTGCTTCGGATCATCAACGGGAAGCGGTTTAAAGACTATCCTGCTTTTGCTATCTGCCTTTTTTAGAATTCTCTCTGCTAATTGTAGGACAGTCATCTCATTAGGATTTCCAATATTCACTGGCTCACTCTCTTCAGACATCATGAGTCTGTATATCCCTTCTACTAAGTCAGAAACATAACAAAAGCTCCTTGTCTGACTACCGTCACCAAATACTGTAATATCCTCTCCATTCAATGCCTGACTTATAAAAGTAGGAACTGCCCTTCCATCATTTATCCTCATCCTCGGTCCAAATGTATTAAAGATTCTGACTATCCTTGTTTTGAGTCCATGATATGTGTGGTATGCCATTGTGATTGCCTCTGCAAACCTCTTTGCCTCATCATAAACACCCCTCGGACCTATTGGATTCACATTCCCCCAGTAGTTTTCTTTTTGAGGATGAACAAGGGGGTCACCATAGACCTCAGAGGTTGATGCAAGGACAAATACCGCCCCTTTTTCCTTTGCAAGACCCAATGCCTTGTGTGTACCTAACGAACCGACCTTAAGTGTCTGAATCGGATGGTTGAGATAATCTATAGGACTTGCCGGTGAGGCAAAGTGGAGTATGTAATCAAGTTTACCTTCTGCATAAATATAATTTGTAACATCATGCTTTACAAATAAAAATCTCTCATCCCTGATATGCTCAATATTTGCAATGTCCCCTGTTATAAAATTATCCATACAGATTACCTGATGTCCTTTAGACAGCATATAATCGCACAGATGAGACCCGATAAACCCTGCACCGCCTGTAATTGAAATCCTTGCCACTCTAACCTCCAAAAAATTTTTAATTCGTAATTCCTAATTCGCAATTCCTATGGTCTTCCTATACTGTAATATTCAAAACCCATCTTCCTTGTCCTCTCAGCATCATATATATTTCTTCCATCAAAGATGGCAGGTTTACGCATCAGATTCTTTATCCTCTCCATATTAAGAAGTTTAAACTCTCTCCACTCCGTTATAACAACAATGGCATCAGCACCTTCTGAAACTTCATAGGCATTTGCACAATATTTAACTGCAGGGAGTATCTTCTTTGCATTCTCCATTGCCACAGGGTCATAAGCCTTGATAACAGCCCCCTCATTAAGAAGTATATTAATTATCTCTACGGACTTTGCATCTCTCATATCATCTGTATCAGGCTTAAAGGAAAGCCCCAATACACCTATAATCTTACCCTTCAATTCACCGATTTTATCCTTTATAATTTCAACAAAGTGAGGGACCCGCTCTTTGTTAATATCAAGAATAGACTTGAGGAGTTTAAAATTATAACCAAACTTTTCAGCCGTGTGGACCAGTGATTGTATATCCTTCGGGAAACATGAACCGCCAAAACCGAGGCCTGCGTTCAGAAAGGCTTGTCCTATGCGGGAGTCATATCCAACACCTTTAGCCACATCAGTAACATTTGCACCTGCAAGCTCACATATATCTGCTATTGCATTTATAAAGGAAATCTTCATCGCGAGGAAGGCATTGGAAGCATATTTTATAATCTCCGCACTATATACATCGGTAATCAGCATTGGCCTGCCGATAGTCGCATAGAGTTCCAACAGTTTTACTGCCACCTGTTTTGTTGGAGCGCCTATTATTATCCTGTCAGGTGACAGGGCATCAGCAATAGCAGAACCCTCCCTTAAAAATTCAGGATTTGATACTACATCAAAATCTGTATTATGGATTTTATTTTTTTCAATAACCTTCCTGACAAAATCCCCTGTCCCCACTGGAACAGTACTCTTATTTACAACAATCTTATATCCATTTATAGACTTTGCTATCCCCTTTGCCGCACCCTCTACATAAGATAGGTCTGTCTCTCCATTATCCTTTGGAGGTGTTCCAACACATATAAAGATTATCTCTGCCTTTTCAACAGCACCATGTAAATCAGTTGAGAAAAAAAGCCTGTTATCAACAACATTCCTTTTTACCATCTCTTCAAGCCCAGGCTCATAAATAGGCATTATCCCTTTATTGAGAGAATCAATCTTTTCTTTTATCTTATCAACACATGTAACATCATTTCCCAAATCAGCAAATATAACCCCTGTAACAAGCCCAACATATCCAGTGCCAATAACACAGATGTTCATAGTTTAACTATCTTCTCCCTCCCCTCTCTAATACCCTTTGTCGTGTTTCTCGTATCAACAACTATTTTAGAATTTTTCACAACCCATTTATAATCAATATTATTGTGGTCTGTAACAATAACCACACAATCAGCCTTAGCTAAGACATCTTCTCTTAATTCTACTTTCTTCACATTGTCTATTTCATGAATAGAATCCACATAAGGGTCGTGGAAACTCACATCGGCACCCTTGTTCTTTAAATATTTAATGACATCAATGGCAGGCGATTCCCTAACATCACTAACATCCCTTTTATATGTAACCCCCAATATCAAAACCTTTGCACCATTAACACTCTTCTTTTTTTCGTTCAATGCATCAACCACCTTTGATACTACATATAAAGGCATACCTGTATTTATCTCACTCGCAAGCTCAATAAATCGTGCAGTGTAATTGAGGGTCTTTAATTTCCACGAGAGATAAAGGGGGTCAATCGGGATACAGTGTCCGCCAAGTCCCGGACCCGGATAGAACGGCATAAAACCAAATGGCTTTGTAGAAGCGGCATCTATAACCTCCCAGACATCCATACCCAGCCTGTCACACATAATAGCAATTTCATTCACAAGCCCTATATTAACTGCCCTGAATGTATTTTCAAGCAGCTTAACCATTTCAGCGCTTCTCGTTGATGATACAGGTATTACCGTATCAATTGACTGCTCATATAAACTCTTGGCAATATTTGTGCACTCTGTAGTTACTCCTCCAATAATCTTTGGTGTATTCTTTGTGTGGTATTTCTTATTTCCCGGGTCAACCCTTTCTGGTGAAAAGGCAAGATAAAAACCAACCCCAACCTTTAACCCTGTGGATTCAAGCTCAGGAAGAAGAACCTCATCTGTAGTTCCCGGATATGTAGTACTCTCAAGAACTATCAATTGACCTTTGTGCAGATATTTTTTTATCTCAGATGCAGCAGAGACTATATAGGATATATCAGGGTCTCTTGTTTTTCTCAACGGCGTAGGGACACATATACTCACAGTATCTGCATCCTTTAAAAAACTAAAGTCAGTTGTTGGTATAAATTTCTTATTTTTTATAAATAATTTAACATCATCATCTTTTACATCCTGAACATAACTCTCACCTTTTTTAAGGGCATCCACTTTGCTTTTATCAACATCTATCCCTATTACAGTAAAACCTGACTTGCAAAATTCTATTGATAAAGGAAGCCCTACATAGCCAAGTCCTATAATGCTAACTTTGGCGCTTTTATTTTTAATTTTCTCCAGCAGACTCATTCATCCCTCCTAATATCTCCCCTGCCTTTATATTGTGCCCGGAAATAAACTCACCCACACCCATAACCCTTTTACCTTCAAGCTGAAGGTTTTTTATAATAACCAGTCCATTACCACAAATAACTTTTATACCATTTCTGTTGACCTCAAAAATTTCACCGTTCTTACAAGCTGCAAGTTGCAAGTTGCAAGTTGCAAGTTTTAAATCTTGAATCTTGAATCTTGAATCTTGAATCTTATAATCCGCCTCCGTTATCTTTAATCTTTTCCCATTGTAAGATGTATATGCCCCTGGTGCATGTGTCAGTCCCCTGATTCTATGTACTATCTCTTTAGCACCGATACTCCATTCTATCAAGCAATCTTCTTTTTTCAGTTTCGGTGCGTATGTAGCAATTGATGAGTCCTGCTTTATTCTTTTTATCGTCCTCTTTTCAAGTCCATCAAGTGTCTCAAGGATAACATCGCCCCCTATCTTTGAAAGTCTATCATGCAGTGCTCCTGCATTATCATTCTCTCCTATCTCAACCTCTCTTTGAATTAAAATATCACCTGTATCCATCCCCTCATCCATAAACATTGATGTCACACCTGTCTTTGTCTCTCCCTTAATCAATGCCCAGTTTATAGGTGCTGCACCTCTGTATTTTGGAAGTAGTGAGGCGTGGAGATTTATACATCCATATCGGGGTAAATTGAGTATCTCTTTAGGTAAGATTTGTCCGAATGCAACAACAACAATACAGTCAGGTTTATATTTTTTTAATTTCTCTATAAAGTCTTTTTCTCTAACCTTTTCTGGCTGTAATACATCAATTTTATTAGCTTCTGCAACTACCAGATTCGCTTCGCTCACTGCAAGCTTTACAGGTGAAGGAAGTATCTCTCTCCCCCTCCCCTTTGGTCTATCTGGCTGTGTAACTACAGCAATTATTTTATGAGCAGAATTAATTATTCCATCTAATGTTGGAACTGCAAAATCAGGAGTCCCCATAAATATAATATTCATCAAGAACAAAGACTTGATTAATCCGCAGATTACACAGATTTTAAAAAAATATTTTGTTTTAATCTGCGATAATCTGCGAAATCTGCGGATATATAATTTCCTACATGAACAAAAGAAAAAGATTATTAACCACAGATTTACACAGATAAACACAGATAAATTTAAAAAAGACTTTAGTCTGTAAAAGTCTGTAGCTAATTCTATTAAAAAGAATTTAGGCTAAAGGTTTTAAACCTTTAGCCCGCTTTTCATCCTATTATAAAGATGTATAAAAATCAAGATTAGATTGTGTGTTGGAAGGGAAAATTTTTAAGTATGGAGATGGTCGCCAATACGGTGCATCCATTCCATCTCTTCTTGAGATAATGGTCCCTTATCAAGGGTAGTAAGTGTCTCAGCCATATGCTCCATATTTTTAGGTCCTGCAATACAGACATTCACATTAGGATTACTTAGGACAAAGCGATAGCAGTCTGATGCTATTGGGGTTCTCTCCCCTTTTGGCATCTTTTTGGGGTTAACAAGTCCTCCCCATCGTGTGGCAGTATATGTAACAATTCCGGGGCGGTTTGTTGCATCAAGATTTGGAAAAACCTCTGTCTCTGCACCGCGGTGGGCAGCATTATAACGGATATGGAATAGGTCATAATTGCCTGTCTTTGCAAATTCAGGAAAGGCTCTACGGTTGTGTCCTGAAATTGCAATAAAGCGAGCAAGTTTTTTCTCTTTCAACTCTGCACATATATCAAGGATTTTCTGAGATGGCTGTGAGTTATACCAGCCGAGGAGGATTACATCTACACCATCAAGACCTGTTTTTTGTAAAAATTTCTCAAAGCTTCTGCGGAAAAGGAATTCAACACGCCAATAAACCTGAGCAACTATTATAATTTTATCCCTCAGACCTTTCGCACAAAGGCTTTTTATGGCTGTATTCATCCCCTCACGACGTATTGAACCGTGATAAAAATAATTGCATCCCCTTTCAAATGCCATTTCAAATGCCTTTGCAGGAGCCCCATAACCTCCTGAAACACCGAGCCTGCACACTTTAAGCCCTGTCCTACCGAGTATTCCTGTTTTAAAAGAATTACTATCTGTCATGATTCATTTAAGAGTGAGTTTATTTATAACCTTCTTTACTCCTTTTGTATTCTTTGCGGCTATCACTGCCTTTTCTGCCTCATCTTTAGAGCCTACTCTGCCTTTAAGTGTAACAACACCATTTTCAGTATCCACATTTATCTGAAACGCCTTTAAATCAGGGTCTGCAATTAGTTTTGTCTTTATCTTTGTGGTTATCCACTGGTCATCAATTACCTCTCCGGCACTCTGTTCCTTCTTGCCGGCAACATAACCTGCCTCTGCACCCGCACCGCCGGCAACTACAAATATGCAGCCGCTAAGTGTTGGAAGAAAAGAAATAATTATACCTGTTATAAGTAAAGTAAATTTTTTATTCATTATAGAATCTTTAGATATTTTGTAAGTTTTTTTTATCACAATATAATCTTCTTTACAATACAATTTTATGGCATGATAGCCTTATGGCTAAAGTTAAATTTAACATCCCTGTAAAGTGTGGAGAGAAGTTTGAACTATCAGTTGAAGATATTGCCTCAAGTGGTGACGGAATCTCACATTACAAAGGATATACCCTTTTCGTTCCTCAGACAGTCAAAGGAGACAGGGTGCTTATTGAGGTTATCAAGACTACCCCCAGATTTGGTATAACAAAATTTATTAAATTACTCAAACCCTCTACATGGCGAATAAATCCTGAATGTCCCATTTATTTTGAATGTGGAGGATGTCAGCTCCGGCATATTAAATATGATGAACAGATGGAGTTTAAAAAGAAGGTAGTAAAAGACAGCCTTGAGAGGATTGGAAAGATTAAACTTGAATTTGATAGATTCGCTTCGCTCACTACAGTGCCCGAAATAATCCCTGCAAGACAGCCTTTTTTCTACAGGAATAAAGGGATATTTCATTTGAAAAGGACAAGAAAAGGCTTGAAGGTCGGTTTCTTTGCAAAAGGGACACATAATGTCGTTGATATTAAAGACTGCCCTATTCTTTTAGAGCCGATAAACAAAGTAAAGGAAGCAATACGCAGGAGCACAGAAAATAAAAATGTTTCTGTCTATAACGAACTCCATCACAAAGGATTCCTAAGAAGCCTTATTATCAGACAATCAGCAAAAACGAAGGAAATCCTTATAGGTCTTGTAACAACAGAGGGAAATTTTGACAGCTCATTTATTCAGGATATAGCAGAAATAAATGACACTCTGAAAGGAAATTACAAGCTCGTTGGGATTGTCCAGAATATCAATACACTAAAAACTAATGTAATACTCGGCGAAGAAAACAGACTTTTATGGGGCAAGGATTATTTGAATGAATCTCTCGGAGGCATCAATTACCAGCTTTCCCTCACCTCTTTCTTTCAAATCAATCCATACCAGACAGAGACTCTTCTAAAAACAGTTGAGGAGATGCTTACAGAAGTAAAAGGCACAATACTTGATACCTATAGCGGTATCGGGAGTATAGCACTTTACCTTGCAAAAAATTCCGTTTCATCAATTATTGGTATTGAGGAGAATGAAGTGGCGGTAGAGGATGCAAAGAAAAGTGCGGAGAGAAATGGGATAAAGAATTGTTCTTTTCTAAGTGGGACAACTGAAATACATCTGAAAAATTTTGAAGGGTTATCTGACACTAAAGCAATTATACTTGACCCGCCGAGAAAGGGCTGTTCAGAAGAAGTCTTAAATTCTGTCTTAAAAATAAAACCTGAGAGAATTGTTTATGTCTCTTGTAATCCATCTACACTATCACGGGATTTAAACAAACTCTGCCAGGAAATGTATTGTATAAAGGATGTAAAAGTTATTGACATGTTTCCCCAGACTGTCCACATGGAGACAGTGGTATTGCTTGAGAGAAAAGGGTAGATAGAAAGTAGCCTTACACCAATCACCTCCAATAGACAACTCACATTATTCCAACACTGCGGAGTATCTCTGCTAACCTTGGCTCTTAATTGGCATATTCCTCTAATGCCTTTTCAATCTTATCTTCTCTCTCCTCTAATTCCTTGTTCTTTTTTATGGCAGGAATTATTGCAGTCCTTTATCTCACACGACTATCCCTATAAGGGCTATAAAACAACCAAGAACAGCGTATATGTGGATATCTATCAGTCCTTCTACTCCGTTTGACCCTCCTTAAGTTAATCAAAAAGCAAGACTCTAATTCCATTTCCTTATTTAGAAGGTACCCAGCTATTGAGAAATAAAGCAGTCAAGATGTTTTAACAACTTCAATAGAAAAGGTATCACTTTCCCATGTCCCGTGGAGATTGCAATGTTCTTGTGCGATAAGATTTGCCGATTTTTCCAGGGTCATTTCAAATGTTATAACT
>JACQBS010000172.1 GCA_016194325.1 Nitrospinota bacterium
AATGAAACGTGACGTATGCAGTTTAAGTCAGGCTGCTGACAAGATTATTCGATGTTCAAAGGAGAACAGCTCCCTCGAAGGAAGGAAAAAAAAGCTGGAGAAAGCATTTTTACAAATCAAACAATCCAAAGCCTGACCCCCAATTTAAAATTCTTGACAGCGACTATTTGGTAAGATAAAATTATGTTAATCTTACCAAAAGGAGGTCTGCATGAAAACAACTGTAACAGCAAGAGGACAGGTATCAATTCCTGTAGAAATAAGGGAAAAATTTCATATAGAGCCGGAGGCTAAAATGGAGTGGGTAGTTGAGGGAAACATCATACGGGTAATCCCCCTTCCAAAAGACCCAATATCTGCCTTTCGTGGAAAAGGGAAAGGGAGTTATACTACAAAAAATCTTATAAGAGACAGGGCAGAAGAAAGGAAATTTGAAAGTGAAAAAGAAAGAAGATAATAAGACATATTTGTTGGATACATCTGCTATTCTTGCCTTATGGAATACAGAGGATGGTGCAGATACTGTAGAGAATATCCTCAAAAAATCCTTTAACATTTCTGTCTTTGTTTCCTTTATGACCTTTATGGAAGGTAAATATCGCATCTGGAAAGAAAAGGGAAAAACATTGGCAGAAGAATTTTATAGAGATTTAAGACTTCTTCCTGTAGAACGGGTAGATATTGATGATGGGTTAATAGATATAGCCTCTGAAATAAAGGCGACAAATAATCTATCGGTTGCAGATAGCTGGATTATTGCAAGTGCCATAAAAACTGACTCTATACTTGTTCATAAAGACCCTGAGTTTGAACAGGTTACAGATAGAGTTGATATGCTGAAACTGCCATATAAATAAAACATATCCAAACTTATTGATGGGGTTACCCATTAAAAAGCACCTGTCAAGTTTTGCTTTTTGATATAGTTCTACTCCTGTCTGCGTGCGGACATGCACAGGCAGGGAATCTGCAGTTGACTCAAAAGGTAAATTGATAACTCGTTAATTGACTAATAAGGCTTGAGAATTTCTATATCCTTCATCGGATAAAGTAAAGGAATTGGTGTCAAGTCTTTAATCTTGCAACAACCTCCGAACCCCCTCCCAAATTCAAGCTTTCGGGGACAGGTTTTCCCTGATAAACCTGTCCTTGCAAGCTGTAAGCAGGGAAGCATTCAAGGACAGGGTTAAGGGGGAATAATGTGTGCATAGTCTCTGAGAACCTCCTCTATGTTCCTCTCTCTTTTTTCTATCTCTGCTTCTCTCTTCTTCAATTCCTCTATCTCACCCTCTTTTTCTTTTAACCCAAAAAATGCATTTAAGAAGTGAAAAAAATCATATAATAAAAATATTTTTGCAATCTCAAAATGCCGTATGATATACTAATTTTAAATTATTTTTTTATGGAGGAAGATAATGAAAAACACATTTTTAAAATCTTTATCAAGGGTAACACTGGCAATAGTTGTTTTAACAACAAGTATAGTTCTTGCGAGATACATCTCCAGCTATATTGACAAAAAGGCAGGTTACCAGCCGAATGAATGGTCGGTGGAGCCTTCAAAGGCTGTTGCGGGGAATGTTTCGGCAATACCTGCAGGTGGTTCATTTGCAGACATCGTTAAAGAAGAAAAACCTGCAGTCGTGAATATTAATACAACTCAGATGATAAAGCATCAGCAGAAAAAGGGATTCAGGGGTCCTACACCTTTTCCTTTCGGTGAGGAGGACCCATTTAAGGATTTCTTTGACAGGTTCTTCGGAGAGACCCCGCCTCAGGAGATTCCGAGACAGAGCCTCGGTTCAGGGTTCATCATAGATAAGGATGGTTATATCCTTACAAATAATCATGTTATTGAGAGGGCGGATAAGATAAAGGTTACTCTTGGAAACGGCAAGGAGTATGACGCAAAGGTTATAGGTGTAGACCAGAAGACCGATATTGCAGTTATCAAGATAGAGTCAAAAGAGGAGCTTCCGATAGTCAGGATAGGAGACTCCGATATGCTTGAAGTGGGAGAGTGGGTTGTTGCCATCGGGAATCCCTTCGGCGTCGGACAGAGTGTAACAGCAGGTATAGTGAGTGCAAAAGGGAGGGTTATTGGGGCAGGGCCTTATGATGATTTCATCCAGACTGATGCATCAATCAATCCGGGAAACAGCGGTGGCCCTCTGATAAACACAAAGGGTGAGGTAATCGGTATAAATACGGCAATATTTACTGCAGGAGGTACGGCGGGAAATATAGGCATCGGGTTTGCCATACCGATTAATGTAGTAAAGCCTGTTTTAAAGGAATTAAAAGAAAAGGGTGTCGTTACCAGAGGATGGCTTGGGGTAATGATTCAGAAGGTTACCCCTGAAATAGCAAAGTCGTTTAATCTTGCCGAGAGTGAGGGTGCACTTGTTGGGGATGTGGTTAAAGGCAGCCCGGCAGATAAAGTGGGAATAAAGAGGGGCGATGTGATTGTTGAGTTTGATGGTAAAAAGATAAAGAATGTTGAAGACCTCCCAAAACTGGTTGCCCTTGTAAAGCCTGAATCAAAGGCAGAGATGGTTATCATGAGAGACGGGACAAGGAAGAAATTTAATGTAACTGTCGGGACACTGAAAGAGGAGAAAGAAGTGGCCGAGGCAAAACCGGAAGAGGAGATGGGGCTGTTTGTTCAGAATATCACCCCTGAGATTGGCCAGCAGTTTAATTTAGATTCTACAGAAGGCGTCATCATTGTAGATGTAAATCCAGGAAGCCCGGCATATGCCTCAGGTGTAAGGCGGGGGCAGATTATAATTGAAGTGAATAGGAAAGAGATAAAGAGTCTTGACGATTACAAGAAGGTAGTGAAAAATATAAAGGGTGGCGATGTGGTAACTCTTTTAATAAGAGATGGCAAGAGCACAAGATATATTGGCTTCACACTACCGAAAGAGTAAAAAAACAGTATACAGGCAGTATGCAGTAGGCAGTATAATTTTTACTGCTTACTCCTTACTGCTTACTGCTTACTTTCTTCTACCTGTCTATGCCCAGGAAAGAAGAACTCCTGTTGTAATTGCGGTTGAAAAGGTAAGTCCTGCTGTTGTCAATATAAATACTGAAGAGGTTATTCGCCAGAGGGCTAATCCGTTCACAGGTTTAGGAGATGAGTTTTTTGACCAGTTTTTTCAGGACTTTTTCCCACCGCAAGACTATAAAAGACAGAGCCTCGGTTCAGGGGTCATAATAAATCAAAAAGGCTATATACTTACAAACGAGCATGTCATATCAAGGGCATCAACAATAAAGATTACATTAAACGATAACAGGGAGTTTGATGCCCATCTTGTCGGTGCTGACTCCCGTTCTGACCTTGCAATCATAAAAATAGATTCTGATAAACCGCTGCCATTTGCCCAGATGGGGGCATCTGCCGATATCATGATAGGCGAGAGTGTAATCGCCATTGGTAATCCATTTGGACTTTCACATACTGTTACTACAGGGATAGTGAGTGCTGTAAATAGGAATATAAAGGGTGAGGATGGCAGGATATACTCCGATTTTATTCAGATTGATGCGTCCATAAACCCGGGTAACAGCGGTGGTCCACTCTTGAACATAAATGGCGAAGTTATTGGTATAAATAGTGCCATCTATCAAAAGGCGGAGGGGATCGGCTTTGCGATACCTATAGACAGGGCAAAGAGGATAGTCAATGACTTAATCAAATATGGTGAAGTCCATGAGGCATGGCTCGGCATATTTGTCCAGGAGCTTACTCCCCAGATAGCAAAGTCTTTCGGCTATTCAAATACAAAAGGGGTTATAATATCAAAGACATTTAAAGGCGGTCCATCAGAGAGGGCAGGATTAAAAAGAGGGGATATAATAGTCTCTATTGGAAATAAACCGATAAGGACAATAGATGATTACTATGACCTGATTTATGGCTACGGACATAATGATAAAATAAGCATTACTGTTTTCAGAGATGGAGAAAAGGTTGCAGTTAATGTAACAGCACAGGCAATCCCTGAAGAACTATCAGATGAAATTGCACTTGAGTGGCTCGGCATAGCTGTAGATGAGATAACAAATAAGGCGGTAAAGAAGTATCAGCTTTTTACAAATTCAGGCGTGCTGATTTCCAAGGTGGAAAAGGGGAGTCCTGCCGGGAAGATAGGTATAGAGGCTGGAGATGTGCTGAGGCAGATAAATCAGGCAAAGGTTGAGACTATAAAGGATTTCAAAAGGGCAGTGATATCGGCGAAAAAGGGGAGCAGCGTCTTGTTGCTGGTACAGAGGGGAAAATATGGCTACTATGTCACATTAGAGCCATAAATTTTTGCCTCATGGGGAGGTGGATTATGAAAAAAATATTAGATAAATATGAGAAGTATCCCTCTATATTCTTTGCAGCGTTTTGCTTGAATTACATTGTAGTCGTTGCTTTCGCTCTTGTATTGGCTGGCTGCATGCCCCCCAATATCGTGATGCGCTATGAGCCGACCTCTGAGGCTGTTCCACTCAATTTAGAGACAAGGCCAAAGGTCTTTTTGGAGCGAATTGAGGATCGCACAGGCGGTGCATCGGTATCATATGGCGGCGTCGCCGAGTGGAAATTCAACTCGCCTATCGATGAGACTCTCCGCGAGGCCTTGCATAAGGAAATGGGGCGGCTTGGGATAGATGTTGTGGGGAGCCGCAATCAAGCGAACGCAGTCCTGAGTGCGGCGTGGGTTAAGGGCAGCATCGGCAACGATAGGGGGAATCAATACGCCGAGATCGCTGTCGCCCTTACTCTCAAAACCCCCAAGGGGGAAGACATTTGGGAGAACACGATTCTGGCCACCAGCCGTCATTATACCTCAATCAGGGGCGATGTCTTTAGTCATGCCTTCACCGAGGCGCTTACTGCCGCAATGAGCCAAATCGGGTCGCTTTGGGAGTCGAAGCAGGTGTTCTCCAATCTCTCCCCCGGCGGAGCCGAAACGGTTGCGGTGATCGCTCCACTGGACATCCGCTCGGACGTCGATGAGCTTCCGGCGATAAAGGCAAAACCAAACAAAAATTCCTACGCTATAGTTATCGGCATTGAGCAATACCGCCAGAAACTCCCAAAGGCAGATTTTGCAACGCATGACGCAAAGACAATGACAGAGTATCTCACAAAGGTAATGGGCTATCCGGAGGAGAATGTTGTTACTCTCATAAATGACAGGGCGTTGAAAAGCGATTTTGAGAAATACTTTGAGAAGTGGCTGCCTAACAATGCAGAGAAAGACGGCACTGTCTTTGTCTATTACTCAGGACATGGAGCACCTAATCCAAAGACAGGAGACGCCTTTCTTGTGCCTTATGATGGAGACCCTTCATTCATTGATGAAACAGGCTATCCATTGAAAAGACTTTATGATTCTCTTGGAAAACTTCAGGCAAGAGAGATAGTTGTTGCCCTTGATTCATGTTTTTCAGGTGCAGGAGGTAGGAGTGTTCTTGCAAAAGGGGCGAGACCATTGGTAATGACAATGGAGAAATCTGTGGTTCCATCAAATATTGCAGTTCTCTCTGCCGCATCAGGAGAGCAGATAAGCTCAACCTATGAAGAAAAAGGGCATGGATTATTTACATACTTTATGCTCAAAGGCATAAAAGGCGATGGCGATGCAAATGGAGATGGCAAGATAGAAATCGGGGAATTGTTTGACTATATAAAGCCGCAGGTAGAACGAACAGCAAGAAAGACCTACAACAACGAGCAGTCTCCGCAACTGATCGCTCCATCGGAAAAACAGAAGGTATTTTTGAGGGAATGATTAAAAGATAAATTTTGTATCAAAGAGGAATGAGTGAATATAGCTTATTCAATAAATGGTGTTCCAATACGATTAACTTATGAAAGATGGTATCATATTATTGAAAACCATGATGATTTAGCCAGTTATTTTTTTGAGGTTCTGGAAACTGTTGAGAAACCAGATTTTGTTATCAGGGGCAATAAGGGAACTTTGAAGGCTGCTAAAAATATGGGGAAAGATAATTGGTTGTTATTTACAAAGAAATATCAAAAACAGATAGTTTCATCATAACGGTATATTTTTTAGATAAAAGACCGAAAGGAGAAATAATATGGCAACAAAACTGAAAGAAGCTAAAATAATTCAAACCTGTTTGGGATTATCATCTGACATAATCAAACTTCCTGTTGAGCATATATGGATTGATTATGATAAAGAGGCTGATGTCTTATATTTAAGTTTTCGGAAACCTCAGAGGGCAAAAAAGACAATTGAGACAGATGACGATATTCTAATCAGAAAAGACGGAGATAAGATTATTGGAATAACAATCTTAAATGCGAGTAACAGATAAAAATTCTGTCTTGCAAGAAGGATTGGCATGAAAATGACTTTTGTATTTCAGGAGGCGCATTATGAAAAGGATATTTGCATTTTTTTCAATTTTGAGCATGTTTATTTTGCTGGCAGGGTGTGCGACTGACTCACTAATAAAAGCGGCAAGTAATGGTGATATTAAAACAGTCACTGCCTTACTTGATAGAGGTGCTGATGTGAATGCAATAAACCATCAGGGCTACACTGCTTTGACGTGGGCAGCGGTTCGGGGCAATACAGAGCTTGTAAAACTCTTAATAGAAAAAGGCGCTGATGTTAATGTACAAAGTCCTTTGAAGTGGGCGGCATGGGGTGGCAGCAGTGGTGGCAAAGCAGAGGTTATTAAACTCCTGATAGATAAAGGCGCGGACATTGACACGGCTCTTGCATCGCTGGAGAGTACGGCTCTCGGGGACAAATATGATGAGAACAGGGCATTGGCAAAGGTAGGCATTAAATTTCTTGAGAAGTTTTCTAAAAAGCAAGAAGTTGCAAGCCAGTCCCAGCCCTCTCAAGGCATCTCAAAAGAAGACCTCAAGACTATTGTGCAGGCTGCTGTGGAGAGTGCCAAGACCCAAAAACAAGAAGCCAAGTCTCCTTCCGTGCAGTCAGACATAGACAAGCCCAATATTGCTAACACAGAAAGAATAATGGGAGATAATGACCTTGCAGTCATCATCGGCATAGAAGGCTATCAGGGTATTCCAAAGTCAGATTATTCTTACGACGATGCAAAGCTTGTAGGTGATTATGCAAAGGCAATGGGCTTTAAGCCGAGAAACATAGAACTGCTTTTGGAGGAAAGGGCAACTAAATCTGCCATTGAAAAGATCATAAAGACATGGCTTCCAAACAAGGCAAAGCCCGACAGCAGGGTGTTTATCTATTATTCAGGACACGGCGCCCCTGAGCCAAAGACAGGAGACGCTTATATTGTTCCGTTTGACGGAGACCCAAATTATCTCTCTGATACAGGGTATCCTCTTAAGAGTCTTTATGACAGCCTCGGCAAACTGCAGTTTGCCGAGGTGACGGTTGTGCTTGACTCATGTTTTTCAGGCGCAGGAGGAAGGAGTGTGCTTGCAAAAGGCGCAAGACCTCTTGTGATGATGGCGGATGGGTCTGTCCTTTCATCAAACATGGTGGTTCTTTCGGCAACACAAGGAACACAGATTTCCTCATCCTCTCCTGAAAAGGGGCATGGGATTTTTACATACTATTTCCTCAAGGCAATAAAGGACGGCAAGAAAAATATTGCAGAGATTTACGAATACATAAAGCCTCTGGTAGAAGACGAGGCAAAGCAGTTGAATGTCCAGCAAAGTCCAAGCATAAACCCTGATGTGGAAAAGTTAAAGGGGAGGTTTGGGTTGAGGAGATGATTATGCTGAATATCAAAAATATAAGATTGCTTCGGCTGTGCCTCGCAATGACACCACTTATCAGTGTTTTCGTATTTGCATTAGTTGCCTTTGCCTCTGAAAAGCCTATCTGGGTTGAGGCAACAGGGGAGTCGTATATGAGTGAGATTGATACCCCGAAAGAAGTGATGAATAGGGCAAAGAAGGATGCAGAGGTAAGGGCGATTGAGTATGCGGTTGGGACATTTATCAAATCCCACACCCTTGTCTCAAATAGCCAGCTTGCAGAGGATTTAATATATGCAGCAGTCAGGGGAAAGATTGAAAAGGTTGAAATAATCAAAGAAGGCTGGGATACAAAGGATAGAAACCTTTACAGGGTTAGGCTGAAGGCACTCATTGAGCCTGTGTATCCTGAAAAGGGGCATGGTATGTCTGTTAAGCTCTCACTTTCAAAGGCTGATTTAAAGGAGGGTGAAGAGGTAAAGATATTTTATCAACCAGATGCCGATAGTTATGTTTATATCTTTTCAGTTGCTGCTGACGGCTCTGTTACACTGCTCCTGCCAAATTCACTTCATAAGGAGAATTTTGCAGAAGCCAAAAGGACATACGAATTTCCACCTGCTAACAGCACAATAAAATTGCAGGCGCAGTTTCTTCCAGAGCATAAGGAAAAGACAGCGGAGGAGAGAATAAAGATTATCGCAACGAGGCAGAAAGAAGATATAATACCCCTCGGATTTCAGGAGGGGATGTTTAAGGTATATGATGCAAAGTCCACAGGCATGATAAGCGACCTTGTAAAGAGGCTCAATCAGCTTGAGCCAATTGATTGGACAGAGGCAACAATGGTGTATGTGTTGAGGAGGTAGAATTTACAATTATGCAAAAGGTTTTAGTAATGATAATGGCAGGCGGTGAGGGGACAAGGCTCTATCCCCTGACAAAGGAGAGGGCAAAGCCTGCAGTCCCTTTTGGAGGCCGCTACAGGATTATAGATTTTGTCCTGAGCAATTTTATAAACTCAGGTTTTTTTCAGATTAAAATACTCACCCAGTTTAAATCAGAGTCCTTAAACCGCCATCTTTCACTTGCGTGGAGGCTGTCTCCAAAACTCGACCAGTATATAGACCCTGTCCCTGCACAGATGAGGACAGGAAGGGACTGGTATAAGGGGACAGCAGATGCAATTTATCAAAACCTCAATTTAATCAGGGATGTAAATCCGCAGTATGTCTGTGTCTTTGGCGGCGACCACATCTATAAGATGGATGTCCGCCAGATGCTGAACTATCATATAAAAAATAAGGCAGAGCTTACAGTATCTGCTATACCAAGACCGGCAAATGAGGCAAGCACCTTTGGAATTATAGAAGTTGATAAGGAATGGCGGATTAAGGGATTTGAGGAGAAACCAAAAAAACCAAAACACATACCCGGAAGACCCGATATGTCGCTGGTATCGATGGGAAACTATATATTTAATACCGGTGTCCTCCTCGAAGAGGTTACAGCCGATGCGAAAAAAAAGGATTCCAGACACGATTTCGGAAGGGATATAATTCCAAACATTCGGAAAAAAAGAAAACTCTTTGCCTACGATTTTGCAAAAAACAGGATTCCGGGGATGACCCATGCCGAGAAGGGTTATTGGATGGATGTGGGGAGTATAGATGCATACTGGCAGGCAAGCATGGATTTAATTGCAGTCTCCCCGATATTTAATCTATATAATAGTGAATGGCCCATAAGGACACATTATCCTACCTGTCCGCCTGCAAAATTTGTATTTGCGGATAAGGAGAGGGAGAGGGTGGGTATAGCAACGGATTCAATTGTCTCGGAAGGTTGTATAATAAGCGGCGGACAGATAAATCGCTCCATTTTATCTCCACAGGTGAGGATAAACAGCTACAGTTATGTTACGGAGTCAATCCTGATGGAGGGTGTAAATGTGGGCAGGCATACAAAGATAAGAAGGGCGATTATTGACAAGTATGTGGATATACCTTCAGGGACAGAGGTAGGATATAATCTTAAAGAAGACAAAAAGAGGTTTTATGTTACAGAGTCCGGGATAGTTGTGGTTCCGAAGGAAACGATATTAAAGTAAAATCTAAGAGTTTTTGACACTTTAGCTTTTAGACTCTTATTATGTATGATAGAATTTAGAATCAAATATGCCGTGAACTATCTTGATGATGCAAAATTCCTTTTTAGCCATAAAAGATATAACAGTGCAATATCACGATTATACTATGCGTCGTATCAGACAATGTGGGCTGCTCTTGGAAATCCCGAAAAAGGTCGCACATGGAAACATCTTGCTATAATCAAGCCGTTTATTCACGGTTATTGGTTCAAACCGACGCATCCAGAAAAATCGCAAGGATTATTAGAACAGTTCCGTTTACAATTAAGACAGCTTTATACATACAGGATAAAGGCAGATTATGAACTTACTGAGATTAATGAAAATGTTGTAAAGAATATGCTGGATATGGTCGGTAATCCTATAAAGACGGTCTTATCGAAAGGAGGAATATATAATGAAAGCTCTACTGAAGGATAAGGTTTTACTTGACGATGCAATTGCCGAGTTTACAGAGAATATTCACAAGAATTATCCCGGGATAAAGATAAAAACAATTCCTACAATAGAGGATGAAGATTTGGCAATTGAAGTTGCCGTTCCCTCCCGCTTCTCATCCGAAGAAGTTGAAGATGGCTGTCATAAGGAATGTATAAAGATTGAAGATAAATATGATGTTTATATACTCCCCTTAGTAGTGAAACAGTAAAAGGTGAATTTTGATAGTAAAATACAATGCTATTAAACAAATCAAAGATTAATCTTGCAGATTTAGATGTTGCTATTGATGTCTTGGGACAAGATTACCTTTAAGAATAAGTGGAACTAATGTTTTAAGTCCAAGCGGAACAAAAGTAGGGAATTCTGCAAATCTCGATGTTCTTTGCCAAATGGAATACAAAAAAATATATCCTGACGCATAAGCCATTATCATATTTTGATATTTGAATTTACTATGAAACCTTTGCACATAGCCTTCCTATGGCATATGCATCAGCCTATGTATAAAGACCCTATAACAGGTGTCTATACAATGCCGTGGGTCCGCCTTCACAGTATAAAGGGTTATTATGATATGATTTCCCTCCTTGAGGAGTTTCCTGAAGCAAAGATGACATTTAATGTTGTCCCCTCCCTTATTATTCAGATAAACGATTATGCAGATGGCAGGGCAAGAGATATATTCTGGGACAGGAGTATGAAGCCTGCTGCTGACCTGTCGTTTGATGAGAAGAAATTCATCCTTGATAATTTTTTTATGTGCAACTGGGGAACAATGATACAGCCTCACAATAGATACTATGAGATTATTAAAAAAAGAGGGATGAGACAATTAACGGAGGATGAGATTAGTCATGCCGTAAAAACATTCTCTACACAGGAGTATCTTGACCTCCAGACATGGTTTAACCTTGCATGGTTCGGCTACAAGTCCATTGAAAAGGACAAAGAACTTTCAGAATTGATTAAAAAAGGGAGGAATTTTACTGAGGATGAAAAGAGATATGTCCTTGAAAGCCAGATAAGGATATTGAAGGAGCTCTTGCCGACTTACAAAAGATTTCAGGATAATGGGCAGGTTGAGTTGACCATAAGCCCATTTTATCATCCAATACTGCCGCTTGTTTATGATACTGATATGGCAAGCCGTTGTATGCCATGGGCAAAACTCCCTGACAGGTTTCATCATCCTGAGGACGCAGAGGAGCAGATAAGAAGGGGGGTAGCGCTTTATAAAGAAACTTTTGGGAGGAACCCTTCAGGAATGTGGCCATCAGAAGGCTCTGTCGCACCTGAGCTGATACCATATTTTCAGAAAGAGGGTATAAGGTGGATAGCTACAGATGAGGCAATATTACTGAATTCAATCGGGGGAGAGAAAAAGGGGGATTTGCTATATAAGCCTTACATAGCCCGCTTCAAGGATGCGGAGATAAATATGGTCTTTAGAGACAAGGGACTGGCAGACCTCATAGGCTTTACATATTCTAAAAATCTACCACAGAGGTCTAAGGATGATTTCGTGGGGCATCTCAGTTCAATACAGAATTATCTGTCAGGCTCAAATGAAGACCATTTAGTAAGTATCATTCTGGATGGGGAGAATGCATGGGAATATTACCCTGACGGGGGGAGGGGATTTCTCTCCAGCATTTATAAAGAACTCTCAGAAAATAAAAATTTCAAGACTGTGAGGATTGGGGAGTATGTAGAAGGGCATAAACCGACGAGGGTCATAGAAAATCTCTATACCGGCTCGTGGATAAATAATAATTTTAAAATCTGGATTGGGGCTGATGAGGACAACAAGGGATGGGAATATATCAGGCTGACGAGGAGGTTTCTTTCTGAAAAAATCAGAGATAACAAGATAAACAGAGAAAAGGCTGAGGAGGCATGGGAAGAGATATATGCGGCAGAGGGGAGTGATTGGTTCTGGTGGTATGGCGATGACTTTTCAAGTGACAATGATGCGGAATTTGACAGGCTTTTCAGGGCGCATCTGGAGAAAGTTTATAGGATACTCAACGCAGAGCCTCCTGAGTATCTTAAGATTCCCATAATAAGGGTTGAGGAGGAGATACATCCGGAAGAGCCGATTAAATTTATTTCTCCCTATATAGACGGACTGGTTATAAATTATTTTGAATGGCTTGGTGCCGGCTACTGCAGGGAAAAGATGACAGGCGGCTCTATGT
This sequence comes from Nitrospinota bacterium, assembly GCA_016194325.1. GTDB lineage: Bacteria > Nitrospinota > Nitrospinia > UBA9942 > UBA9942 > UBA9942. The sequence goes on from JACQBS010000172.1 coordinate 12,530, forward strand.
ATCATTCAGAGGGGATTGTATCTGCTGTTTATTATGGATTTGACCTTAATAATCTCTTTATTAGATTGGATACTAAGGGTAAGATGGAGGAACATATAGAAAAAAATATGGATGTCAGTATTCACATATTTAATAAACACAGATATAAGGTTGACTTCGCTTTAAAGACAATGGAAAATGAAAAAGGGAAGTATAAATTATATAAGACGGAAGACGGGATAACATTTTCTCTGCTTAAAACAAATAAGACAATAGCAATAAAAAATGTTATAGAATTGGCTATACCCTTTAAAGACTTGAATCTTGAGATAGGCGAAGTTGTAAATTTTGTGGTTGAATTTAAAAGAGAGAAACTGGAATTAGACCGATATCCAAGATATAGATATCTTACATTTAAGGTGCCTGATGAGAATTTTGAAGGAATTATGTGGAGTGCATAGACGAGTAAAGAGTGAGGTGTGACGAGTGATGAGTAAAAAGATAAATTTTCTATTCGGGATTCACAGCCATCAGCCGGTTGGAAATTTTGATATCGTATTTGAAGAGTCATTCAACAGATGCTATCTTCCATTTATTGAGATATTGGAGCGTCATCCCAAAATCCGCATCTCCATTCACCATTCAGGCCCCCTCCTTGAGTGGATTGAGAGCAAAGCACCCTGGTATTTTGACAAAATCAAAAACATGGTTAAGAGAAACCAGATTGAGATTTTAAGCGGCGGTTTTTATGAGCCTCTCCTCTCAGTCCTTCCTGAAGAAGATGCGATAGGGCAGATAAACATGATGACGGAATTCATAAAGAAGAAGTTTAATTATAATGCAAAAGGTATCTGGCTTGCAGAAAGGGTATGGGACCCGTTGCTGCCTAAGATAATATCAAAGGCAGGGATGAAGTATACAATCCTTGATGATACCCATTTCTTCTATGCAGGATTGCAACAAAAGGATATGTTCGGATATTATGTTACAGAGAAACATGGATATACTATGTCTGTCTTTCCGATAGACAAATTCTTAAGATACTCCATACCGTTTAAACTCCCCCATGAGACTTTGGATCATTTTAAAAGAATAATGTCAGAGCACAATGTCACTGGAGTTACTTACGGTGATGACGGTGAGAAGTTCGGTGTGTGGCCCGGGACACATAAGTGGGTATATGAGGAAAACTGGCTCAAGAATTTTTTCAAGCTGATAGAAGACAATCTTGACTGGATAGAGATGACTACCTTTAGTGAATACATAGAAAAATTTCCGTCGATGGGCAGGATATACCTTCCGATGGCATCTTATGAAGAGATGATGGAGTGGTCTTTGCCGACAATGGCAGGATTTAAATTTGAGGAAATGATGAAGGACCTTGAAAACCGCGGCATAAGGGATAAATATAAGCCGTTTATAAGGGGCGGACTGTGGGATAATTTTTTAACCAAGTATAATGAGAGTAATCTGATGCATAAAAAGATGCTCTATGTAAGTAAGAAAGTCAAGGGGCAAGGGGCAAGGGGCAAGGGGCAAGGAAAACTAAACTCACAAGAACTAAAGGAACTTTACCGGGGCCAGTGTAACTGTGCTTACTGGCATGGTCTTTTCGGAGGACTGTATCTAAACTATCTGAGGCATGCAGTATATGAGCATCTGATTGAGGCAGAAAATATTATTGATAAAAAGGCACATGGAAATAGAAAATGGATTGAATATAAGGTGTTTGATTATGACAAGGACAATCTAAATGAGGTGTTGATAAGTAATAAGAAAATAAACGCATATTTTGACCCTGATTACGGCGGCACCATGTTTGAGTTTGATTACAGGCCGAAGCGGTTTAATCTGTCAAATACATTAACCCGCAGGGAAGAGGCATATCATCACAAGGTAAAAGATGCTGAGGCAGGACAGCATGGCGGCGGGGCTAATCCAAAATCTATCCATGATATTGTGAAGGTAAAAGAGGAAGGATTGGGCGATGCAATTGTATTTGACTGGTATCTGCGGAGGTCATTTGTTGACCATTTCTTAGGAAGTGAGACTGACATTAGGAATTTTATGAGATGCAGCTATCCTGAGCTGGGTAATTTCGTGGATAAGCCTTATATTGTAGAAAATATATCTCAAGATAAAAAGGGAATTGTTAATCTGAGCATGAGAAAGACTGGAAATATTAAAGAAGGCGAATTGCTTATACCCGTATCCATTTTAAAGAGTTTCAGTTTTTCAAAGGAAAAGGCAGAAATAATTTCCAATTATGAAATAGTAAATATGGGGGATAAGGACATAGACATCTGGTTTGGCATAGAGTTTAACCTAACCTTGCTTGCAGGTGATAACGAATTAAGACATTACATTTCCTGTGATTCTAAAGGTAAATATTGCGATAAGGAGATAGGCAAAAAGACATTAAACAGTATTGGGGAAATTTCTGATACAAAATTATTTGGCATGAAGGATGAGTGGAATCGTTTTCAAGTAATGCTGTCTTTTGGAGAGCCTGCCTCTTTGTGGTATTTTCCAATAGAGACAGTCTCTCAATCAGAGGACGGATTTGAAAAGACATATCAAGGTTCTGCAATCTTAGCCCATTGGAAGATAAATTTAAAAAGTATGGGGACAAAAAATATAAAATTGAGCCTTGGTGTAGAGGAATTTTAAATTGACAAGAGGAGATGAATTTGATATTTTGAAAATTAACCACAGAGGGACACAGATATTCACAGATAAAAGTCTTTAACTTTTTATACCTGTGTTTATCCGTGTTCATCTGTGGTTTTATTTTTGGTTTTTGGGCCGCTAGCTCATTTGGTAGAGCACCGCCCTTTTAAGGCGGGTGTGCTGGGTTCGAATCCCAGGCGGCTCACCAATAATTGATTTGAAATTTCAAATTTGAGATTTCAAATTTTTCAAAACAGTGTCCCCATCGTCTAGCCCGGCCAAGGACATCGCCCTTTCACGGCGGTAACGGGGGTTCAAATCCCCCTGGGGACGCTCTTAAATATATCAATGGTTTTGGCTGAAAGTATAGATTTGATAATGGTCTTGGGGATGTTTCACAAATAGGATAATGTAGGATGATGTAAGGTAATGTAGGGTTAAAATTGGTGACTTTTTTGATGACTTTAAGGGTGTTTAGTGACTTTTTTGGTGACTTGAAAAGTGAAAAATTATCCTGAAAATTTTAATTGATTCATTGGACTTTCTTTGTCTTCAATCACACTTAAATATCCCTGCGTAGTTTTGATGTTTGTATGTCCTGCCATTTTCATTACATAAGTTAAATCTCTTGTGCTTTTTAGAAGGTAAGATACAAAGGAATGTCTTAAGGCGTATGGAGGGACATCTTCGGGGAGTCCTGCTTCTCTCATTATTTCTTTTATTGTCCTGGAGAGTGAATGGCTATGGGTCTTTCTATCCTCTTTAAATAGATATTCTTTTTTCTCTCTCTTCTTTTTTATTTTTTTTAATAGAGGCGATAATTCAGGATGAATATCAATACTCCTTTTCTTCCTCGTCTTCGTTTGCCCCTGCACATGAATTTTATTATTTTCAATATCTATGTCCGAGGGTTTGAGTCTTAGAATTTCAGAAGGTCGCAGACCTGCATAAAGATATATCAGGACAATTGGTTTGATGTTCCCATATAAGAGATGTTTGTAACGCTCTAATGACTCCATGAATGCTTTAATTTCTCCCCGTGATAATGCCCTCCTGATTTTTTCTCCATCGCCTTTTAAAAGGGGAATATGGCGGGCTGGGTTTGTATCTGGGGATATGTTATCAAGCAGGTGTCTTATTATAATCAGATCCTTGCTGATTGTGTCGGGGTGCAATCCGTTATTTTTTCTGAATGAGATGTAGGATTCAATATTTTCTTTTGTGAGATTAGCAGGGGAAATATCTTTGAAGTAATCAATAATTTTATAAAGCCGATTAAGATTGCAGGTGTGCGTATAAGGTCGGCAATGCTCTCGGGACCACTGCTCATATTTCAGATTCAATTCATGCCATGTGGCGAATGAATTTACATCAGGAGTTCCTGATAGCTGTAGAGCTTCCTCTTTTGTGAGGTAGCCCATGTTCAGGCAGAATTTGATTTCATCTTTTTTTATTGCTCTTTGTCTGCTCAGGGATTCAAGCCTTGTAACATCCGCAAATAGCTGCTGTGCCTCAGTCTCCTTTTTTCTGAATTTTATTTTATCCCGATGCGTGCCATCCGGGAAAAATACCCGATACTTTACCTGCGACCCTCTTTTTGAATTGTTGTAAAGGTGAGGCATACTGCATTATCGTATATCATCCTATCATAATCAAGATTATCTTATATATAATAGATTGCAAGAATCGTTCCAAAAGGACACCTGGAAATTGCAAGGACATTTCCTGTATCTTCAGGCGATGCAGAAAAATCGCTTGATGATGCCTTCTCCGTGCGGGGGCGGAGGAAAATCTTCAATCACCAATTTTTTGGTGATTGTCGAATTTTTTGGAAAGGGAAAGACGAGTGGGTTGTGGCAGTGAAGGATGCCACAACGGTGGTATCCCCTGACCACCTATTTGAACCCCTGCATCTTGATGCAGGGTGGTATGTGTGCAGACATCCGCTACCTGCGGCGGATGTAGATTAAATAAAAAGGCTCTCGTGAAGAAATTCCGAGAGCCTTTTTTATTAAAACAAAAAAGTTGTTTCAATCCTCTCATTATTCTATAATGAGATTCGGGAAGCGGTCAGACCGCTACGAAACAATTAAATTTTATAACGGAGGGGACAATATGTCAAGGGAAAAAGATAAATAGAGATGGGAAAAAGAAAAGATAAAAATTCCCGCTCCACCCGAGAAAAAAAACAAGTATATAAATTGGTTTGTGAGGGAAACCCCAAAGTCCTTGGCATTGAGGATGCCGAGGGTAATTGGGATATGAAAAAATTCAAGGGGCATATTATATCATGTCCCGAGTGCCGTGAATTCGCATCAACATTACTACAAGAAGTAGGGAATATGTGGCAATATCGCTATATGTTCCCTAATGGAAGTTGGCAGAATTGGGCAATCGCTGATGATTTTCAGGAAGCATCTGAAAACTGCCAATTTCATAGTGAGGGGAGACCCTTTGAAATTATCAGGGCAGAAATAATAGAAGAAATTGAACAGGTGATTGAAATTCTGAGAAAGACAAAAGGGGCATTTAAATCAAAACTCGTTGAGGAAGCGAGGGAGAGGCTTGAGAGAATTATTTAAATGGGAAAATATAATTTTGAGATGATAAGAAAAAGGAGAAAGGAGTTGGGGATGACCCAGCTTGAACTCGCCAGAAAGACCGATGTTACGAGGGAGCATATTATTGTTCTTGAAAAAGGAAGGAAGCTCCCCCGTGCCGACCTGCTCGGCAAGCTCGCCAAAACCCTCAAGGTGAGAGAGGATTATTTTTTTCTATAATGATTTATGACATTCAGGAGTTAAAACATAATCTGTTTGAGATGCCTTTGTAACTGCACCTGTCGCTCCCCAGTCTATAACTAATATTGAAACTATACCTAAATCCAACAATACCCCTAATAAAGTTATTGAATCAAATTCGGTTTCAATCGGCGATGATTTTGTATTACACCCTTCCTTTTCGGCACGTAAAACAACGCTTTTTAATTTATTTTTAGGAACTGTTGTAACTGCGGATGTCCCTTTCCCTATAGACCTTTCATTTACAAAAAAGGATGTATCAGATTCTTCGCTTCTTACATGAATACTTTCTTTTGTGCCATGAAACATAGCAGCACAACTTGAAACAAAAAAAGATATTACAACTATCACTGCAATCATCTTCTTCATAAGCCCTCCATAAAAAGGTTTAATTGTCAATAAAGCCTTTAATCATTTTTCTACATAATATTCGCGCAATCACATCAGGAGTAGTATGTGGACCGCCATCGTTAACCCCAGCCTCCATGCCAGATGCGGAATCATCTATTGCCCATAATGTTACCCCTAAACCAGATAAATTAAGACCCTGTTCATTTAATACTTTTTCAAGCTGCATTCTTTCAACAACCTCAAATTTACCAGATGTTAGTAATGTTGTTTCAAATATATCTGCCATAGTTTTCCCACTATCAGGAGACCCTTTAGCATCCTTGAATGGAAGAACTGCAATTTTGTATACCTTATTTTTATTCTTAATAAATTCGGGATGCTTGTAAATAGATGGAGGAGCAGAAGCACAACCTATAAAGAATAAAATTATAAAAAATAATGCTACCCTTTTCATAAGCCCTCGCCAGTTCAACAATGAAGTGCAACACTTGGGAAGCAGAAAGGAGAAATGCTATCCTAAGTGTCTATGACAAAACGATACAATCACCTAACCTTGTCTGAAAGAGATCAAATTACGATAATGCTGTATGAGGGGAGAA
>JACQBS010000173.1 GCA_016194325.1 Nitrospinota bacterium
ATTTTTGAATATGTTGAGGTGTTCTATAATCGTATTAGGAAGCACTCTGCACTGGACTATAAAAGTCCTGCAGAATATGAGAGGCTGCAGAATGCAGCTTAAACTTAACAGGGTGTCCAGTTTTTTGGGGAAAGATCAATACACAAGACCGAATATTATCGCTATGCAATAAATTTGTTGAAGATATCAATATTGCAGTATGTGCTGATGCTATCCTCAGTAAAAATGGAGTGACTTTTATACCTCGCGATAAGCATAGGTGCTGCCTTAAGGCGGATAGAGATAATGAACCAGTTGTCAATGTGGTTAGGCTTAAGGAATTATTCGCAAAAGTAAATTTATCAAAAAAAGATGTTCAAGATTTTGGTGTTAGGTTTCAGATTAATTCTTTAAGAGATTGCTACGGACATCTACTATCTGATTTCTGCTATTGTTTAATCTCTCACTTTTTGAAGAAGGTTGCCAAGCTACCTTCAATAGCAAAACATTATATCATCAGTATAGGAATAGACAAATTTTTAATCAGGCTTAAAAATAAGCAACTGCCAAGCATAGATAGACATTATGAACTTTGTTTCTCATCTCTTACCTAACAGTTGAATGCAAGAAGAAAGTTGACCAGCAACAACGTTTTCATGCTAAATATTATTGACAATGGCTACCCCCCTAAGAACATGTTGAATTCTGGTGACACCATACTTAATTCTGAAAAAATCTGTGAAAAATTCCTGTGAAAAAAAATCTGAAGAATGTGAGAGGGAAATTTACTACTTTAATAATGCAAATGGCAAATTAGCTCGGCAGTCAGTTTTTATTCCTCTTTTTCCTGAATAAATCCAATTCTTTTGCGTTTCGGTTCAGGAGGTATCATTAACTGACGGATAGCATCAAAAATCAATTTAATTTTTTCATCATGTTTTTCTATTTTTCTTTCAAGCTGTGATAACTTATGAGCAAGTTCTTTATGTGTAGAAAGCACTATCTATCATGACCTTTTGATTTCTTATTAAAAAAATCCTTTGCTCAATAGTTTCCTGCGGAATCAAATCTTTCATAATTTCTTTTCTCACTCAATACTCTGTGCCTTTTGAAGCCTGCCGCTGTAATCTATGTAAAGGGTCTTCCATTCTGTAAATATATCAAGGGCTGTTGTGCCACCCTCCCTATGACCATTCCCTGTCTGGTTTACCCCTCCGAATGGCAGATGAACCTCTGCACCGATGGTTGATGAGTTTATGTATGTGATACCTGCGTATATATCCCTCATAGCGACAAATGCCTTATTTACATCCTGTGTGTATATTGATGACGAAAGACCATATTTTATACCATTTACCACATCTATTGCCTCCTCAAAACTGCCGACTGTTATAATTGAAACTGTCGGACCAAATATCTCCTCCTGTGCAATCCTCATATTCCTGTCCACATCTACAAATATAGTTGGTTTGTAAAAATAACCCTTCTCACATCCTTTGTCCGTGCACATATCACCACCTATAAGTAATTTTGCACCCTCACCCTTCCCTGTTTTAGTATAACCATGAACCTTGTTCAACTGTGATTCATTTATAATAGGACCTACATCAGTAGTCGGCAGCAAACCGTCTCCACATCTCAGTGCCTTTGCCCTTTCAGAAAATTTTGAGATAAAATCCTTTGCTACAGCCTTATGCACAACTACCCTGCTCGCAGCAGTGCATCTCTGTCCAGCAGTTCCAAATCCTCCCCATATAGCTCCCTCTATTGCTAAATCAAGATTTGCATCGTCCATAACGATAATGGCATTTTTACCGCCCATTTCAAGAGAGCATCTCTTCATTTTATGGGCACAATCTGTTGCCACAAATCTACCCACATCACTTGAGCCAGTGAAAGAAACGAGTTTTACATCCTTATGTAAAATTAGAGGTTCCCCTGCCTCTGTTCCTGTTCCTGTAACCATATTTAAAACACCCTTTGGCAATCCAGCATCCTCAAAGAGTTTTACAAAATTTACTGCTGAAAGGGGTGTATCAGATGCAGGTTTAAAGATAACAGTATTTCCAGTAACTAATGCAGGTGCAATCTTCCATGAAGGGATTGCCATAGGAAAATTCCAAGGTGTTATTGCAGCTACAATGCCGACAGGTATCCTTACAGACATGCAGAATTTATTTGGTAATTCAGATGGTGTTGTATCTCCGAATAATCTCCTCCCTTCTCCTGCAACATAGTAAGTCATGTCAATTGCCTCCTGCACATCACCTCTTGTCTCCTTCAGCACCTTCCCCATCTCCCTTGTCATATCACAGGCAAAATCCTCTTTCTTTTTTATGAGCATCTCTGCAACACGATATAAAATCTCCGCCCTCTTTGGTGCAGGATATTTCCTCCACATATCGGCAGAATTTTTTGCAGCCTCCACAGCCCTGTTCACATCCTCTGTATTTGATTTCTGAAAAATCCCAACAATCTCATCCTTATTTGCAGGATTTCTATTCTCAAAGGTCTTTCCTGAAACAGAGTCCACCCATTTACCATTTATGAAATTTTTATATATCGCAGACATAAAAACCTCCTTATATTTTATTGTAGCTATTTCTCCATTTTGAGGTAGATATAATGCGGACAAAACTTACCAAACAAATTTGTCAGTAGTTCCTAAACATATCAAATTAGGTTTAGGCTACAGCATGTTGAACAGGACTTACTTCAACAATAACCTTTTTCAGTTCTTCACCCACAACAACACTTGCATTTAACACTTCCAAACCAGCAAGCCTGCCGTCAGGACCGTAATTTACGATTACATCTTCGCTTAATTCTCTATTTTCAGCAGTCCCCGGTTCAAGAGGTCTAAACTCAATATAAAGTGCATCTACCTCTGCATCATATTGAATTTTCATATTTCACCTCCTCATTAGAATAATATACTTTAACTGTTATTACTACAATCTCATCAATCTCATCTGCAAAAATCGGTTCTACAATTTTGTATTTATAAAATCTTTGATTAGTTAATGCTTCATTATTGAAATCAAATCTGTATTTTGATTGAAACTTACCCATTTTTGCAGATTTCCATTTATCCATTCTAATAGTTGTAATAACATCTTCTTCAGAAGCTCCTCTCAAATTCATTTGCAATCTTGCATGGTTAGAAAATCTAATTGGCTTCATTATATACTGAATTTATGTAAAAATATCTCCTTTATAGCTTACATAAAAACTATAATTCCCTCTTAAATGTAATTGTCGCAATGACAATAGTAATGAGGGCGAAGAAAAAGAGAAAAACCAAATCCCATTTTACAGCAACAAGGCTTACATTCTTAAATAGTATTGCCCTCAGTGCATGGACTGAGTAGAGTTCAGGGTTGAAAACAGAAAACGACCTTAGCCAGCCGGGAAAACTCTCCACAGGATATATTGCACCGCTTGGGAAAAAGAATATGACATTAAGAAAACCCCCAAGGACACCCACTATCCTCGGATGGCTTGCCCTCCCAAGTATAACAAACATCATACCAAGGAGGCCAAGTGTGGACAGAATTATAACTACAATAATCAATACAATATTATAAAATGTGAGTGTCTGCCACAGATATATGCCTGTAATCAAAGAACTAAAAAACAGAACAAAGATAGCGATAATTGTTGTTATAAAAACACCGCTTATTACAAGCCCCATAACAATGTCCAGTTTCGTTAAGGGTGTTAAAAAATGGCTTTCATCAATCCCCAGAAATTTGTCCATTACAATATTGAAGACACCTGTCGTCATTGCACCAAGAAATATCGCCATGATTACAACACCCGGAATCAGTGTCTGGTCATAATCAATCTTTTTATATAGCTCTATCTCACGGAGCTTTGTCTTTGTCCTCTCTTCACGGACAGATATGAATTCATTTTTAATGTCAGATAGTGCCGATAAGATTGATAACCTTATGGAATTTGCAGAGATGGATTCGGCATTGTCCATAAAAAATCCGAGTGTCCCCCCTTTCCCATGAATCACATCCTTGCTAAAATCCGATGGCATAATGAGAACAGCCTTGAATATACCATCCCTCAAGCCCTGCATTGCAGACCCTTGGTCTGACAGGTGATATATCCTTACAGTCTTTGGTCCCGCCTCAACAGCATGGAGAAGCTCAACAATCCTCTTTGCATAAGGACCACTGTCCATATCAACAACTGCAAGAGACAGATTCTTTAGCTCACCCTGAAAGGAGTTCCCAAGGATAACGAGATAGAGTATGGGCATGACAACACTTGCAACAATGACTATTGGATTTCTTATAAACCTTCTCAAGTCCCTCTCAAATACTGCAAGAAAGCGTATCATAGGCTCATCTCCCCCATTTCCGGGGTATCCCTGCACCTATGAGGAAGCTTACCTTCTTAACCTCTTCCTCCCTAATAGGCCTTCCTGTGAAATGGATAAAGACATCCTCAAGTGTCTGCTGTTTTAAAATAACTGAGGAAACCTTTGCCCCAATCTTTTTTAACAGGTCAATAAGCATAGGGATAGACTGGGCTCCGTTATCAACAGACACCCTCATTGTTCCATCACTTGTGACTGCTGTATGCACAAAGGAAGTTTTCTTTGTCTCCTCAACTGCCTTATTTGAATCTACCCCGCTGAATGAAAGTTCAACCACATCTTTCTGCGGCAGCTGCTTTTTTAAGGCATCAATTGTATCCATAGCTACAATCTTCCCGTAGTCTATTATTGCCAGCCTGCTGCACAAAATCTCTGCCTCATCCATATAATGGGTCGTCATGAGTATTGTGAGGCTGTCTTCATTGCGAAACTTCTGTAAAAGCTCCCAGACCACATGCCTGCTCTGAGGGTCAAGCCCTATGGTCGGCTCATCAAGAATCAGTATAGAGGGCTTATGTATAAGTCCGCGGGCTATCTCAAGCCTCCTCCTCATCCCCCCTGAATATGCCGCCACAAGCTCGCCTGCCCTCTCCTTCAATTCAACCATCTCAAGGAGTTGTTCTATCCTCTCCCTTCTCCCTTTTTTGGGAATATTATAAAACCTCGCATATATATCCATATTCTCATAACCTGTCAGGTCAAGGTCAGTTGTCATTGCCTGTGGGATTACGCCGATTACCTTGCGGACTTCTGCAGGTCTTTCTTCCACATCCACACCCATAACCTTTGCCTGTCCCTCTGTCGGCTTGATAAGTGTCGTCAGTATTCTAATGAGTGTAGTCTTACCTGCACCATTAGGGCCAAGAAGACCAAAAAACTCCCCCTCCTCAATATTAAAGGAGACACCATCAAGGGCAGTGGTAGTGCCGAATTTCTTTACAAGTTCTAAAATCTCTATTGCTGTTGGCATAAAACTATTCAGCCTGAAAATGGTTAATTACCCTTAATAATCTTTATCTCATCTTCTGTTAGCTTATATAATTTATAAACTATCTCATCTATCAATTCATCAGTAGCTTCAATCTCATCCTTTAACGGATTGAGTTTTGAAACGCTTTCATTAAAATGCCTTTCAAAATCTTCCTGAGTTTTACGGCTGGATAAATCTGCAGAGATTTTGTTTCTATTCTTTTTAAGGACTTCAAGCAGTTCATTAAAATCACACTCGTGGTATTCCTTTATAGCGGTCTTATTTGCAAGGCTGTCAATCTCCGTCCCTATCTCACGCTCCATCCACTTTACAAACCCTTTTATTTCCTCAATTTTTTTCCTATTCATCTCTATCATCTGCTCTGCAAGAAAGGCAAGGAAATCGTGAATAGTGTCAGTGCGATTTTCGGAGAGTTCTTTTTCAGTCCATTGTAAAATTCCTTTAAAATTCATAAATGACCTGCCTTTATTTTTTTTACCCTGCTTTATGCAATTGCTATATCAATTTTGTTGCATCAGTCCCTTGTAAAGGCTTAATTATAATACCATTTTTGGTAATAGTTAAGCTATATTGATTCTACCCCCCTGATCATCATTTTAAATTGACAACTATTCTAAGATAATATAGTATCGTAATAAAATGAATTCTAATGTTGGAAAATTAGAAACATTTTTATCCAGCCTGGATTTTGATCCTAAATCAGATTTTAAAGAAACTGATATTCCGTCTAAAATTGGCGTGGATTTTGTTTATAAGATTGATAATGTAAGCCCCATCTACTTTAAATACCTTCCTGAATCAACATTATCCAACGAACTTCTTGAGTTGCATCAAAAAATCTGGAATGAGAATAAAACAGAGGTGTTTATCGTTGTATCGGACAATAAAACATTCCTTTGTGCTTCAAAATATAAACCGGATAAAGATAACTCTCTTAAATGCATATTTAAAGATTTTAGTTACGGCGTTAATTCAACAGGATTCGAGCATGAAAAATTAGAGCCTCTTTTAAAAGAAAATATTGATTTTGGCTTTTTCTGGGAATTTGTCAGAAAAAATATTAAAGAAAGAAAAAGACAAAGTGTTGACTACGACCTGCTTCTAAACCTTATCGCATTGAAGAAAGACATGATATCTGAATTACCACCTGATAAGAGTTATATCCTTATTGAGCGATGCTTGTTTCTGAAGTTTCTTGAAGATAGAGGCTTTCATACTCCTCCCACCTTTATTGACATCCTAAAAGATAAAAACAGTAAAAAACTGATAGAGAGATTTAATGAGGTAAATAAATCTTTAAATGGCGATATATATGACGATAAGACTGTTTTTACACAACAAGAAATATCAGCAAATATAATGGAAAAACTTCATAATTTTTTTACTACAGATTACAAAAATAAACAATTAAGGTTATTCCCTTATAGATTTGACATTATATCGGTTGAATTGTTGAGTAATATCTATGAGGCATTCCTAAAAACTAAGGAGCAGGCAGATAAGGGTATTTACTATACCCCATCAAACCTTGTTGACCTTGTATTAAACGAAACACTTGAGCCAATACTGAAAAAGAATCCAAAACCTAATTGTCTTGATTTTGCATGCGGCTCTGGGATTTTCCTTGTCAAATCTTTTAAAAAGATAATTGATAAAAATAACTGCCAATCAGATTTTGAAAAAAAGAAAGATATTTTAAAGAATTGTATATTTGGTATAGAGAAAGACTCCGTTGCAACAAGGATTACTGTATTTAGTCTCTATTTGACACTTCTTGAAGGTGAAGATCCTAACAAGGTTAAGCAATTAATCAAAAATAATAGAATAAAGTTTCCAAAGTTGTTTGGCAAAAATATTTTATGGAATGATACTCTTTTTGATGAGCTAAACTTTATTAATGAGGACAGTAAAAAGTTTAATACCTTTGATGTTGTTGTAGGTAATCCTCCTTGGGGTGTAAATGTTTTTGCAAATATCAAGCATGAGAAAGAAATTAAGCTTTCCGCTGAAAAACACCAAGCTGTCAAGCCCAACGATCAAAGCTCTCAGTATTTTATTTTGAAAGCTGAAGATTTTATGAAGGATATCTCAATAGCTGGAATTGTCTTCAACAATACCAACCTGTTAATGAAACAGGCACAACCTTTTCGAAAACAGATACTAATAGATTATAATATTAAAGCCGTGTATGAATTAACTCGGTGCAATTCTATTTTATTTAATAAACAAAAAATAGAAAATTTGGAAATCGGTGCAGATGAGCCTGCTGTAGCAATGATTTTTCAAAAGAAAAAGAAAGACGATAATACTATAAAATATGTAACCCCATCCTTCGACAGGCTGTGTGAGAAATACATATTTAAGATGAATGAGCGTCCTTTTAACCCAGTATCACAGTTCTTCCTGCCGCTGAATTCGTGTTTTTATTCCATTTGGAATAAAAAGGAAGTCCTCCCTGCCTTCCTATAC
>JACQBS010000171.1 GCA_016194325.1 Nitrospinota bacterium
AAGGGTATGCCTCAATCGGAGAGGTGATGGCAGTTATAGACAGAGAAGATGCAGAGAATTCCACACTAAAGGCTGCGGCTTGATGGTAAAACTAATGGAACGCCACTTTATAATTTCAACTAAAAATTTGACAAGTTCTTACCTGCCGATGGAAGTTCATATTTTTGGGTGTCTCTCATTCTGCGAATCAGTTGGCGCATAGCTTCTTCAAGACCATAGGTAGTCTTGTGATAATAGACTGTCTTATGCATAAAAAAACGGGCAATAAGGGCATGTTCAACTGCCGGAAGAGCCTTCTTATTGACACCCAATATTCCTGATGGGCTAACACGAAGATTGTTTGCAATATAGTTGAGGTCTATACTCCCATACGGCACACCAGTAGAATGTGAATCTCGCAGAAGGTAGTCCAAACGATCCATATCAAGACTACTGTGAATAAGTTTAGCAATTTTATCATTTTGAGAGGGGGTGCCTGTTAAAATAGAAATATTGGCAATTCTTTCTGCCCGTTTCTTTCCTCCAAGGGTTTTAATTAAATCATTTTGTGTGTTTATTATAATTTGACCGAGTTCTTCATGATTAGAATAGCGATCCACTTGAAGATCAATAGTAGCTTTACCATCCTTATTTACAAATTCCTCTGTAAGCTCAATACGGTCAACTTGTTCCATTAGGTGGGAGTATGGATAATGTCCAATATCGTGCAACAATCCAACGAGCCTTAAATCCTCAATATCTGTTTCGCTGAGATTTAATGGGTCTTTAGCAACCCTTGCAATATGTTGCATTATGCCCATTACGCCAATAGAGTGGGCAAATCGAGTGTGCGTTGCATTTGGATATGTTACATGACCCATCTGTAGCTGTTTAAGATGGCGCAGACGCTGGAAGGGTGCCGTATCTATTACAGCTTTTTCTAGGGGGGAGATCCCAATATCGCCATGAATGGAATCAACCATTATTTGGCGCTTATTAGGCATCTTATAAACCTAATTTATACAATCTCTCGGTGGCTAACTTAACTTCTTTTTCACTGAAGCTTTTCCCACGATGAGTAAGGCCTTTTGTTACTTCTGCCACACTTTTATCCGACATATTAAACCGTGTATGTAGATAACGCACAGATCCAAGGAGTTCCAATTCTCGTGCTATTTTTTTTGGGTCAGTTGATTTTATAGACTGCTTAAGTTTTGTTAGCTTATTTGAAGAAATACTATAAAGCGAGTAATTACGAGATTCTTGTTTTATCTCATCTATAGTATCTACCAGTTCATAAGCATCACGAGATAATGATGGTGAATAAGGGCCGTGAAGATACCAACGGAAGAAATAACCGAGATTAATACCAAATTCTTGAGCCAAGTATATGCCTTTTTATATGGCAAGACAGTTCGGGAATGTTTTAACCTGTTTTTGAATACCGAGAGTATCAAGCGTTAAATAAAGAGCAATTTGCTGTTTGTTCATTATTTTTTCACAAAATGAGTAGGATTGTTTTTGATGGAACATATTGTAAACTTAATTTAAAATGTGTGTCAAGCAAGCGCTCTACCACTGAGCTACGCGCCTAAACATATTGTAATTTAAGCAGTTTTTGAGACTGCTGTCAAGCTGTTTGATTCTGCTATCCTAATTTTAGGATAATTCAGGCTATTTTCACCCCTCAAAACAGGTGTTTTCTCTCCTAAAATATCCCCTAATTTTTTAACTGCCTCGGTCAAGTGTGCAGGTGCAAGGTGAGCATACCTCAAGGTCATTTTAATGTCCTTGTGTCCTAACAATCTTGATATTGTAGTAAGGTCAACTCCTGCCATTACCAAATGGCTGGCAAAGGTATGTCTTAAATCGTGAAAATGAAAATCTTTAATCCCTGCCCGTCTTATTGCTGATTGAAAACCTTTTTTAATATCGCCATAAGGTTTACCAGTATCAGGACCATAGAATACATAAGGGATATCGGTTCTGGGAATAAGTTTTTGAAAAAGATTTCTCATTGTATTATTGATAGGTATCTCCCGCCTTTCTCCGTTCTTTGTTACATCAAGGAGTATAAATCCATGCCTAAGGTCAATATGCTTTTCTCTTTCAAGAGATAGTATCTCTCCTTTTCTCATACCTGTGTTTAAGGCCGTTATGACTATTGGTTTCAAGTGAGGACTACAGGCATTGATAAGGGTCTGGCATTCTTCTATTGAGAGATACCTTAATCGCCTGTTATTCTCTGGTAATAGTTTAACATTTCTCACCCTCTTTAACATATCCTCCCCTACTAATTCCCATTCATACGCCTTTGTGAACATATGTTTTACATTAGTGATTAGCCTATTAACCGTTGCGGGTTTATTTCCTTTCTGTAACCTTAAGGATTGGTAAGTCTCAATGGAATGTGTTGTAAAATCGGTTAATTGAAAATCAGCGAAATGGTTTAATAGTTGGTTGATGATATGTTTTTTCCATTTAGCTGATTTTAACCTGCCATCTGCCCATGACAAGTACCTTTCCGAAAGTTCCCTGAAGGTTGCATCTAAATATTTATCACCATCGGGAAACCATTTACCCTCAATTACCTGCCCTCTAACCTTACCCAGTATTGCCTCTGCTAACCTCTTATCTTCCGTTCCTGTGCTTCTTTTATACTGTCTATTGTTCACTGAAAAACTCATCCACCATGTTGGTGAATCCTGCCTTTTATAGAGTCCCATTTATTTTCTCCTTTCCGGGCTTTAATGCCCTTGGACTCCAGCAAGGCTTGAAAATACCTTACTGGATTATAGCATATCTCAAGCTTTTTCATTGCACAATATTTGTGTAAAAAAGGAGATACCCTTAAAGCCAAATACCGCTCATCACCAATTAATACCCTCCTCCCTTTCAGGTTCGGTGTTCTCTTGCCCCTTTTCTCTATCCTTTTTATTCTCTCCTTGCTCTTTCTTTTGATGAGTCTGTGGATACTGTTTTGGCGCTGAAAAATTATTTGTTTTCTCTTTCGCCTCCATTTCGATTTTCTTCTGTTCTCTTATGACGCTATCGAAGTTAAGCCCCTTACGAATTATGAAAGGCTCATTTATATCAGGATACTTTTTATCTTTTATGGAAGTCTTTGTCTTTGTCCAATCATAATTCCTAAGCTTAATATAGCATTCATAATCTTTCAGTTGATGCAGCTCGCTCGGCATCACCAACCTTTTTATCTTCTCTCTCCTGCCCTGCGAAAATCCATCCCTGCTATTCTCGGTTCCCATACTCTGCGTCTCCTCCACATGACTCACCTCAGTATCGCCGATTTTCTCAGAAAGATACTTTGCAGTATCAGGATCCTCAACTGCAAAGATGATACTATTCCCGCAGCTATTCAGCATTGATTGGCGAATACTCGGCGAATATATGCGGTCAATTGTCCCTATATCCTGGTTTCCCAACCACACAGAGCCGCCCATTGACCTTGACCGTGTAAAGTCGCTATTTTTTGCAGTGAGCTAAATTCATCTAATAGAAAAAATATTCTCCTTTTCTTATCATCTCTCATAGACAACAGCTTTGTTCCCACAAGGTCCACAAATAGCGACAGCATAGGTCTTAGAGTATCCTTAATACTGCTGTAATTTGTAATAAACAGCCAGCCTCTCCCTCTCTCCAGCCAATCGGATATTGAAAAATTATCTGACTTATCTGTCATGTATCTGAAGGCATGAACATACTGCAGCATTGTGGAAATAACAGACCCTGCCTGCTTGCCTGCATCTTGAATATAGCTATATCCTGCCTCACCGCCTTTTGTCTGTTTTAATTTCTCAGCAATTTTTTGAATCTCAGCTGTAACATTCATCCAGATGTCTGAATTTGTCTTTAAATTATTTGCATAACAATAATGCAGTATCCCGCTAAACACCCCTCTCGCTGCCTGATGCCAAAATGGGTCTTGTTGATATGCATCTGGTATTAAAGAGGATGAAATAGTATCAATGTCCATCTCGGTTTTAATCTCACTAAATAGATTCCAGCCTATACTCCTTTCATCGAGGGGATTAAACAAAATATCGCCCCTCTTGGGATTATAAAACTTTGCAAAATAATCACCGGGTTTATAACAATAAACAATCCCCCTGCAATTATCATCATTGCAATTCTTTAAGGAATCCAACACCTGAGACATGCAGGTAGTTTTTCCTACACCTTGCATGCCTATAATAAAAAAATGTCTTTGTTCTAAGTCTTTCGGTATTCTCACACCACCAATATCTAAACGGGTTTCTAACCCATCATCTTTAATGCTGCGATTTAACTCCTTAACACCGATCAACTTGCTGCCCCCTGATATACTTATCCTCTGACTGTCTCTTAGCCCTTTTATTGAACATTATTATAAAAAGTGGATAGAGTAGATATATGGAAAGTGATATTAAAAGCAGGGCTGCTACTTTTTGAAAATAAGCCTTTGCATAAGGGAAAAAGAAATCTCTGAATTCTTCGGCAGTCCCTGTATGTTTCTTCTCCCTTACAACGAAACTCATCTGTTTATTAGGAAAAACGGATGCAGTTATCGCTGACTGGATATAGGTATTCATAACCATT
Source organism: Nitrospinota bacterium (assembly GCA_016194325.1). Lineage (GTDB taxonomy): Bacteria > Nitrospinota > Nitrospinia > UBA9942 > UBA9942 > UBA9942. The sequence continues at coordinate 4,576 of JACQBS010000171.1, forward strand.
AAATCATTCTCATTCGTGAATTTCGTAAAAAAGAAATAGGAGAGGATTAAAAGAAAAAACATATGAGCAATAGCTACATATTTTAAAATGCGGAGATACATCTTAATCCTCATCTTTGTATTTGTCAGCCATGTTTCAAACCCTTTAAATGACTCTTTCATACATTAGCCCT
>JACQBS010000166.1 GCA_016194325.1 Nitrospinota bacterium
AATTTAAGCCGTATTATCCGAGAAACGCTCTTTGACCGAAAAAACTTGATAGATATATTAACCTTAAAGCCTGAACGACTACTAATCTTTCATGATGAACCATTACAGGCTATGCTATTTTAATCGGACAGTAGTGATTTATTCTTATTAACCACAAGTGTTCCTGCTATTATGTCATGTAGAGCCTGTCTATTTTTTGTAAACAGAATAGGTAAAAACCCAATCCCAAGAGTAAATATTGAAATTATTTTTCCAAAGGCACGCAGAGATGCTTTAATAAAAGACAAACGATTACCGTTTATATCTGTCACCTTTATTTTAATAGCCATCTTTCCAAGAGTTCCTTGAATATTTGAACTTTCCATAACTGCATGGTAGATTACGAAAAAAGATGAGAAAATCATAAGTGCTTCTGTCTCTGTCCCTACCCCTATAAATTTAGCTATTAAAAACAGAATTGGTATATCAAAAAAATAATCCGTAACCCTCTCAGAGAAATTTGCAAAAGTAACTTCTTGCGGCGGACTTGAAGGTTGATATGAATATCCTCTATCTTCTTTTTCTTTGGACTCCTCATGTGTTTGATTTTCTTGCTCTGCAACACATGTTGTCTCATAAGTATTAATCAGAGAATTCTGTATCATCTGATAAGCCTCGTTGATTTCTTTCAGCTTTTCCTGTGCCTTAAGTTGAAGTTTTGGCTCATTGGTAAAGCGGTCGGGATGCCAGACCTTGACCAAGTCTTTGTAAGCCTCTTTAACTTCGTCAAGGGAAGCTCCAATTTTTAGTCCAAGTATTTCATAGTAGTGTTTATGCGGCTTACACATATTGTCTCTTCTTTAGAATTGCTTCTTAATTAATCCCCATAAGTTGCATTGCTCAGGACAGCCTCTTACAAAGAAGTGGAATTTGCCGGGTGCAAACCTTCAGCTTCGTCAAAAATAGTGAATCTTGCACTACGAGTTACTTATAGCAAGTGGACCTGTTGGCACCTTTTCTACTACCGATGACTTCTTTAAAATGAAACCCAAGACAACTGCACCAACCATCGGGAAAAACCAGAGGGCTATAATTATACCGAAACCAAGTGCGCCGCCGATGGCAGCTCCAGCCTGCTCATATTCATTGTTAATTGTTGAGAATTTTTCGCTCACATTCACCATTGCCGCGATTGCAAGTATTGCCATCGTTATACTCCAGACGATAGCAAAATTTCTTAGTATATTCCAGGCAGTGCCGCCCTCCCTCACTTCGCCTGCTTTCAGAGGGCGTTTGGCAAAATAGACAGGGAGGACAAGGGGACCTAATAACCAAGTTGCAATTGTCCACTGAATGTAATTTGTCTTACGCTTCTGTCCATCTACAAATACCCAAATTGCAAATAGAAAATACAAAATAACATACCACATAATTACCTCCTCCTTTTATTCAGTTTTTGCTTTAATGTCAATGATTTCATCTTCTGTAATATCGGAATCTTGCTCAATATCCCACAAGAGGTTTGCCCTTTCTAAATTATCAATAAGATTCTTCAGAAAATATCCTGCTGCTATACCTGCAATAATATATGGCACTTTTCCTTTTAAATTCTCAAGTATTTCATCTACCATATTTTCACCTCCTTTAATTGTGTCATCAGTGTTTCAGTGGTTGAGTTCATGTACAGGAATTTCAATGTGTCCATTTTTTTGGTAGTCGCAGGCTTTATGCCTGCGTCAAATATCGCAACCATAAAGGTTGCGGCTACCAAAACCATACAATTGATAAAGTGTTGCTGCCGAAGGCAGCCTAATTTACTTGTTTTTTTTGTTTTGCTTATCCCTTACAGTATGAAACACTTCTTCCATTGTTTTTTTAATCCTCCCACTCTCGGCAAAAAATTCGTATAGGGAATATGCTTTAAATTGCGCTCGCATAACCTCCTTTTCTATCTGATACTCCACTCCATTTCTTGCTGCTTGTGCCTTCGGATCCTCTATTACCCCCGTAACATACATAAGCTCTTGCATAAGCTCTTGGTCGCTATTATATTGACCCATTTGACCCAACAAAATCACAAGACTTGTATGAAATATTGTATACACCAGTTCAGGATTTTTACGTGCAAAAACAAGGATGTCCTTCTCGCATCCATCACGTTCAAGAATCCTGATAAGACTCTGTGGGCTGTCCACAAAGAGATTCAGGTAGTTCATTATGACCCTATTTTTTTTAATTTTGTTGTTGTATAAATCTTGTTGTTGTTTTAAATCTGGATCTTTCAAAATAAAGTCATATGTTTCCCCACTACTCATACGCGTCATTGAAACTAAGATGACCGTGATGCACAGCACTTTCCAAATCATTTTTATCCGACTATTCTTCATTTTATTTCCTCCTTTGTGATGAAATTTTATACACTTATCTAAAATCCATATACCCTAATAAAATATTCCATCACCTCCTTATTTCTATTTACATTCAGATTGTCATGCCAGAATGCATTTGTCTGGCATCTAAAATCTCTGGATTCCCGCTTAAAGCTTGCCCCTGCAGACAGTAAGCGGGGGCTGCGGGAATGACACCATAATAATAATCATCTTTACATACACCTACTGCCAGCGTGATGTCAGTTTAAAAGTGATTATTTTGTTTATTTTTGGGGGAAATGATAAGAATGGTGAGTGGAGCAATCTCGTTTCTATATAAGTCAATAGGTTATAGATTGCTTCGTTCTCTTCGCTTCGCTCAGAGTCCTCGCAATGACAACAAAAAAGGACTTTTTTAGGACTCTCAATTTGAAATTTTAACGAGAGATGGAGAGCGCTTTGGCGAGGTCTTTTTTCATTTCGTTAATCAGGGTAGTTGGCTTGATAACCTGAATATGCGGTATCCACGAGTAGAGCCACCACTTTATCTCTTCATGCCCCGAAACATTAAAGGTCAACTCTACTTCACCCGAAGGCAGAACTACTCTCTTTTCAGACGGGTGCCAGAATTTCTTTCTCTTGATAAGCTCTGCAACATCTTTTGAAAATCTAACGGTTATCTCTGTTGCCTTCCCTTCCCATATACCCCAGCTTTTTTTAAACCTCTCTTCCATGTTGAAGTTATCAGGTTTGGTGAATGTCTGCTGCAAATTAGTAACTTTCTTTATTCTGTCAATGGCAAACCACCTGAAGTCTTTTCTCAAGTTACAGTATGCATAAATGAACCAGATACCATCATAGAAGACCAAACCATAGGGGTCTATTGTTCTATTTGTCTGTTTATCTGTGTTGATTGAATGATATTTGATTTTCATCTGTCTTTGCTCGGAAATTGCATCAGAAATCTCATTAAACCACTGCCATGAATCCGATACAGAGCCCTGCTGGATTGAGAAACGAAAAAGAGATGGAACTTTACCCCTTTCCTTTGAGCATGTATGCAGTTTATTTAAAATGTTCTGGAAAGAGCCTTTTATCGGTTCGCCTATCTGTGAGGTCATATCAGAGAGCGCTGAAAGGAGGGCAAGTTCTTTAATATCAAAAGGGATTGCCCTCAATGCCCCCTCGTTTAGAAATCTGTATCCCCCTTTCTCACTATCATAGGTAAGCGGAACTATAAAACCGATTATATTCAGATACCTGTAAATAGACCTTTCACTGACCTCGCATAGTTCTGCAAGTTTCTCTACAGTCGGGTATTTACCCTGCTCAATTTGATTGAGTATGTTAAGAAGATTGATAATCTTTTCAGTTATACCTGCTGCCTTGTCCCGCCTTTTGCCGAAGGACTGTTTTTTAATAGTCAGTTAGTTTCTTTGACATGATAATCCTCCATAAAAGTTGATATTGATTTATAATATTTATATCACATTATGATGACAGCATGATGTCAATTTAATTGCTTCTATTTAATATAAAATATTCATATAAAAGATTATAAATAATATGATATATTTAAAAAACTAAAAATCAGTTTTTATATGAGCAACGATACTAAAATCAGCGTTCAGGATGTATATAAATCTTTTGGCGGCAACCATGTTTTGAGGGGGGCGTTTCTTGATATAAGCAAAGGGGAGAGTATGGTTGTTATAGGCGGAAGCGGGACAGGAAAGAGTGTCCTTATTAAGTGTATTATAGGATTACTAAATCCTGAGGGCGGTAAGGTATATGTTGACGGGCAGGATGTTACTTCTTTAAAAGAGAGGGAATTGAATGAACTTAGAAAAAAATTCGGTATGCTTTTTCAGTGGGGTGCCTTATTTGATTCAATGCGGGTCTGGGAAAATGTCGGTTTTGGTTTGAAACAGCATACAAAATTAAAGGATAATGAAATAAAGGATGTTGCCATCGAGAAACTCAAGCTCGTTGGGTTGAAAAATGTAGAAAACCTCATGCCGTCAGACCTTTCAGGCGGGATGAGGAAGAGGGTCAGTTTAGCTCGGGCTATTGCAATGGAGCCTGAGATTCTTTTATACGATGAGCCGACAACCGGGCTTGACCCTATAATGGCAGATGTGATAAATGAGCTGATTATTCATTTAAGGGAAAGAATAAAAGTTACATCAATTGCAATTACGCATGATATGGTAAGTGCCTATAAGATTGCAGACAGGATTGCCATGCTTTACAAGGGGAAGATAATAGAAATCGGGACGCCTGATGAAATTAAAAATTCAAAGAGTGAGATTGTCCAGCAGTTTATCCATGGGAGGGCAGAGGGACCTATAACAAGAGAGTAACAAAATTTCAAATTTCGGGGCACCCACGAAAGTGGGTCGTCAAATTTGAAATTTATAAGGAGGGAGGTTTTATGGGCGGAATGAAGACGGAGTTTAAGGTTGGTATATTTGTAGTTCTCGGTATTTTATTTCTGGCATATATGACAGTGAATATAGAGAAGATTCAGGTTGGGGGTGAGAGGGGATATAATGTGTATGCAATAATGGATACGGCACAGGGATTGGTTAAGCATACTAATGTCAAGACAGCAGGCGTGGAGATAGGAAAGATAACAGATATTTCCCTGACAGACAGAAAGGCAAAGTTGACAATAAATCTCCCCTATCATATAAAACTGCGAAAGGATGCAAAGGCGTATGTAAAGATGGAGAGCCTCCTTGGCGAGAAATTTCTTGAGATAGACCCCGGTTCTCCAGTGGCACCTGAACTTAAGGCAGGAGATGAGATACAGCAGGGGGCACCGCCGCCTGATATGGACAGGCTTATTGTCCAGTTGAACTCAATTGCCGCTGATATTAAATCTGTAACACAGCCTGTAAGCGAGGTCCTCGGCGGCAAAGAGGGGAAGGATTCTATAAAGAGTATTGTGGATAATATAAAAGAGGCATCGGCAGGTGTTAATAATATTGTAAAAAACAATGATGAGAAGATTAATAAAATCGTGACAAATGTTGCAAAGTTTACGGATGACCTGCCTGCACTTTCAAAAGATGCAAAAGAACTGGTTGCCAGTCTGAATAACATTACTAAAAAAATGGAGTCAGGGGAGGGGACCCTTGGCAAGCTTGTTACTGATGATAAATTATATGCAAGTGCAAAGGAGGCATTGGATAACATCAGCAGTATTACGAAAAAAATAGAGAGTGGGGAAGGGACTGTTGCTAAATTGATTAATGACCCGGAGGCATATAACGAAATAATGAAGCTGGTTGCAAATGCAAAGGATGTAATGGGTAATCTGAATAAAATAGCCGAGGATGTAAAGGCGGGGAAGGGATCTCTCGGTAAAATGATGACTGATGATGCACTGTATGACCAGGCAAGAGGTGCGGTAGAGAGTCTCAATAAAGTTGCACAGAAAATAGAGAAGGGCGAGGGGACTATTGGTAAACTCGTTAATGATGAAACACTATATACTGAGACAAAGAAGGCGCTCAAAGGTATAACAAAGGCAACGGAGGGGATTCAGGAACAGATTCCGATCAGTACACTTGGTGTAGTTATAGGAACGGCAATAAGATAATGGAAGAAAATAATAATAAAAGGGAGGAGTGGGGGACGAAGTTTGGGCTTGTCCTTGCCCTTGCCGGGAATGCCATCGGGCTGGGGAATTTTTTGAGATTCCCTGTTCAGGCGGCAGGGAACGGCGGCGGGGCATTCATGATTCCATATTTTATATCTCTTATACTCCTCGGTATACCACTCATGTGGGTTGAGCTGGCAATAGGCAGATTTGGCGGCAACAGAGGCCACGGCTCAATGCCGGGCATGTTCTACTCCATGTGGGGTAACAGGTGGTCAAAATATATAGGCATCCTCGGCATATTCATTCCGCTCGTTATTACCGTTTATTATACATATATAGAATCCTGGACACTCGCCTTCAGTTTCTTTTCTCTGACAGGTAAGTATTTTGGTGCAGAGAGCAGGGAGTCCATGGGGGCATTCCTGAGAGGATTTCAGGGTGTGGAATCAAATGGATATTTTTCCAGTCTTACCCCTGCCATCATCTTTTTTCTGATAACCATTTCAATAAACATCTATATAATATCAAAAGGTGTATCGAAGGGGATAGAGAGGCTTGCAAACATAGCGATGCCTATGCTTTTTGTAATGGCTATTGCCATAGCAATAAGGGTCCTCACATTCGGTGCGCCCGACCCCTCACATCCTGAAAACAATCCAATAGCAGGGCTTGGATTTATATGGAACCCTGATTTCAGTCAATTGACAAATGGTACAGTCTGGCTTGCAGCATCAGGACAGATATTTTTTACACTCAGTCTCGGCATGGGTGCAATTGCTACTTATGCGAGCTACATGAAAAAGGAGGATGATGTGGCTACTACAGGTATTGCCACAGCAGGGGCAAATGAGTTTGCAGAGGTTATATTGGGAGGAACTATTGCAATACCTGCGGCAGTTGCATTCTTTGGCATAGCCGGCGCACAGGAGATTGCAAAAGGGGGTGCATTTAATCTGGGTTTTCAATCCCTCCCTGTTATATTTCAAAAGATACCCTTTGGGCAATTTTTTGGATTTATATGGTTTCTCCTCCTCTTCTTCGCAGCCTTAACCTCCTCAGTAGCCATGGCACAGCCTGCTATGGCATTTTTACAAGAAGAATTCAGGATTCCAAAAGAGAGGGCAGCGGTTATCGTTGGTCTTATTCTCTTTATCTGCTGCATACCTGTTATATTCTTTTTAAAGCATGGTTTTTTAGATGAGCTTGACTACTGGGCAGGGACATTTGGTCTGGTATTTTGTGCCTTATTTGAGGTTATTATTTTTGCGTGGATATTCAGAATGGATAGAGGGTGGGAGGAACTCAATAGGGGTGCAACAACGGCTATTCCAAAGATATTCTTTTATATTATAAAATATATTACACCTATGTTTCTTTTCATCATTCTCGTTACATGGTTTTACCAGAATGCTATAGATGTGCTATTTATGAAAAATATTGCCTCCTCTGACAAACTATATGTATGGGGTGCAAGGGTAATGATGGCAGTTATCTTCATCGGACTGACATTCCTCGTCAGAAAATCGTGGAGGATGAAGAAAGGGTTATGAACACAGGCGGATGGATTTTTCTGGTGATTGCGTGGGGCGGGATAATTCTCCTGAACATATTTGCCTTTAGAAAAATACTGGGGAAGGGCAAATAATGTTATTTCTGAAAAAGAAATGAACCGGCAACACAAAGACAATAAACCGTTTCAAGATAAGTTGATATGCCACACATTTTTGATAACATAGAGCAGCAGCTTCTTACCGTACTTCAGGAAACCCTCCATGTATCCAATCACGCCGATTTTTGTGTAGGCTATTTTAATCTCAGGGGCTGGAAACAACCAAAAACTTATTTTAAAAATAAAAAAGTGAATATATTATTGAAGTAGAATACAAAAATGAATGAAAAATCTTCTTTCACCATTCATGACCTGCCAAAACCTGAAAGACCGAGAGAAAGATTAAGAAATTTTGGCCCGGAGGCACTTTCTGCTCAAGAACTTTTAACCCTTGTTATAGGCAGGGGTATTCCTGGAAAATCGGTAATTAACATTGCACAGGAGTTGTTATCAAGGTTCGGCAATATCAAGGCAATAAGCGAGGCTACAATAGAGGAACTTTCTCAAATAAAAGGTATTGGCTTTGCTAAGGCTGCACAGATTAAGGCATGTTTTGAACTTGGCAAAAGGCAGGATTTAGAACCGGAACTAAAAGATTTTGACATTAAAAATCCTCAAAGTGTAGTCAAGGCAATCCAGTCCAGCATTAAAGATAAAGCAAAAGAACATTTCAAACTTATTCTCCTTAATACCCGTAATAAAATCATTGGAATATCTACTGTCTCCATCGGCACACTTAACTCTAATTTAGTGCATCCGAGAGAAGTATTCAAGGATGCTATTTCTCACAGCGCCGCTTCGGTGGTATTTGCACATAATCACCCCTCAGGCGACCCGGAACCGTCAGAGGATGATTTGACGATTACAAAAAGATTGATTGAGGCTGGTAAAATATTAGGTATTGAAGTTACAGACCATATAATTATCACGAAAAATGGATTTTTCAGCTTTAAGGAGAAGGGATTGATATAGATATGTGGTCACAAATTGTGACCACATATTTGGAGGGGAAATGAAAGTGTTGATTCCTGTTGAGACGATCGAAAATAAAATCCTGCTAATCCGTGGTCAAAAGGTAATGTTGAGCACGCATTTAGCAGAGCTTTATGAGGTTGAAACAAGGGCTCTAAACCAGGCAGTTAAAAGAAATATCAACAGGTTTCCTGAAGATTTTATGTTTCAGCTTAATGATTCTGAAGCAGGACAACTGGTATCACAAAATGTGATACCACACAAAAAATATTTTGGTGGTTCTCTGCCCTATGCATTCACAGAACAAGGGGTTGCTATGCTTTCCAGTGTGCTTAACAGTGAAAGAGCCATAAATGTCAATATTGCCATCATGAGGGCCTTTGTCAAGTTGCGGGAAATGATAGCCTCCAATAAAGAGCTTGCCAAAAGGCTTGATGAACTTGAGAAGAAATATGATTCACAGTTCAAGGTTGTCTTTGATGCAATTCGCCAGTTGATGACTCCACCCGAACCAAAACGAAAGCGAATTGGATTTATTCAGGAAAAAGAGAAATGATAGTGAGGTTTTATAATGACTTCAAAAAGAGAAGATAATTTAGAAAAAGAAAAACTTCTTGTTGAGATTGAGCGGTTAAAGAATGAATTGAAGAAAAGGAAGAAGTACGGGTTGGTATGGGAAGATAAGTCTGAAGAAGTTGTTGAGATGTGCAAAAAGAAACTGCCTGTGCTGAAAGAGGTAAAGAGCAAGGAAATAATTACTGACCCCGATAAACCTGTAAATTTATTAATTGAGGGCGATAATTACCATGCCCTTTCGGTTTTGAATTATACGCATGAGAAAAAGATTGATGTGATATACATTGACCCGCCGTATAACACTGGCGCAAAAGATTGGAAATATAATAATGACTATGTTGATATAAACGACGCATACAGGCATAGCAAATGGCTGAGCATGATGTCTAATAGATTGAAAATTGCAAAGAATCTTTTGAAAAACGATGGAGTTCTTATTTGTGCGATTGATGAAAATGAGTGTAACCGCCTCGGAATTTTGCTTGAAGGGATTTTTAAAGACCATGAAATTCATTGCGTCACTATAATGCATAATCCAAGAGGTATTCAGGGGCGTAATTTTTCATACACGCATGAGTATGCCTACTTTGTTTTTAGAAAAAATATGCAGGTAATTGGTCCTAGAAAAATAAGAAACGAGGATATCTATTGGAGCAATTTAAGAAATTGGGGCGGGGAATCTTTAAGAACGGATGCGAAAAATTGCTTTTATCCAGTCATTATTAAAAGTGAAAAGATTATTGGATTTGGTAATGTACCTGATGATAATTACCATCCTAAAGGTCAAACAATTGTTAAAGATAAGTATATCCAATTGATAAAAACGGAATTGAAAGAAAATGGCGATATGCCCGCCAGAGTGTAGAAGAAGTAAAACATCTATTAAGGGCAAAAAAGACAAAAAATGGTTATGAAATTGATATAGGTAAAGATTTTGGAACTCGCCAGTTCAACAATGAAGTGCAACACTTGGGAAGCAGAAAGGAGAAATGCTATCCTAAGTGTCTATGACAAAACGATACAATCACCTAACCTTGTCTGAAAGAGATCAAATTACGATAATGCTGTATGAGGGGAGA
>JACQBS010000020.1 GCA_016194325.1 Nitrospinota bacterium
GTTCCAACCTTGTGCATGGTTTGTTCCTCCTTATTGGTATTGGGTTTTGTCAACTTCAATTATCCAATAAAAGAGGCTTACAAGCCATGCTTTTTTAATTTTTAGCGGACACTACTGTTGTAATATCTTTAAAATTAAGAATAGGCAAACCTGCCTGAGATGCCATAATGGTTGAAAGTATTCTTGCCACCCTGCCGTTGCCTTCTCTAAAGGGATGGATAAGAACCAGTTCCACATGAACCTCTGCCAATGCCTGAATTACACGCTCCAATGATTTGAAATTGCAGGGAGTGTATTTATATAGAGTCTCCTTTTCAAACTCATACATTAATTGTGGGATATGCTTTGCAGCAGCAAATGGAAAATCTCCTTTGCTTACATTTACCTGCCTGTATTCGCCAGCCCACTCATAGATTTCACCGAGCCATATTTTATGCATCGTTTTAATGTCTTCTACTGTAAAATAATAATTTGCGTTATACATACGGAGAAGTTTATCAATTGCTACCGCAAGAGCCACAGACTCTGCCTCGTCCATTTCTCTTTTCAGTTTTATACCAAGTTTGTTTTTAAGCACACGACCGCGAGAACCCGGCTCAAACTGGGCTTCAATTAGGTCTGATGTATCATAACGACCGGATTTTTTCATAATTACCTAAACCAGTCAAGGGTTGCCTGTTCAAGTATCTTTTCTTTGATCATAACTTAATTTCTAACAAGTCTATTAATGCGAGTGACACGTATTCTCTGGTTTTCAACACTTCTTCCTTAGATGTGTGGGTATGTGTTGCAATAGAAGATCGCTCATATACAGAACGGATAAATTTCCCAATAAGTTCTTCTATAACATTGACCGCATCTGTAAGTGGCTTTATTTGGTTGTTACTAGCCTCTCTGGCTTTTAAAATAAAAACTGTTTTCTGCTTCATTGTTGGTCCTTTTACATTAGGTTCTAATTTAAAGCCTGGCTGAGTTTTTACATCTTGATCTGGTGCCAATATGTCTAATACTTCTCTAAGCGATTCTCTGAATTCTACAGCAGTCCCACGCCAGGATTTTCGATCATTTCCATTTAAATCTATCATAGCCTGCTCGTAAGAAAGGGCGGCGGAGGGATGAAACTTTTTAAGAGTATCAAGTATTGCTGAAAATCTTGTATCATCTGAAATGTTTTTTTGTTTATTTAGATGAAACGGTAAGCTTTTTACCTCCAGTTCACTGAACATCTTATTTATGCTTTTTATTAATCGTTTATATGCACTGACAAGGGTTCGTTTTTGGGCACACCTAAGTAAATCCTGCATGAATGCATCTGCTTCCGAAAGTTCAGCCTCCGGTCGTCTACTGGAAAGATAAGTAGGTCTGACATTTTTAAAATAATATTGAATAATTACTCGAATATCGTCTTTAAGTTTCTGGGTATTCAAATGTTGGGAACGAATATTTTGGAGCGTTCGCTCAAAGGCCTGAAGATTTTTCTGCAATTCAAGTAGTTCTTTCATGATTGCTTCAGCAAGTCCTACTTCCTGTTGCCCTTATTTTTAGATGAAGTTTTTTTAGTCTGTTTCCTTCTTGTTCTTTTACCTGTTGGACTGAGTTCAGATTGAGTTCTAGGCAGATTATGGGCAACAAGATTATAACCTACAGGATTTAATTTGTATTTCCCGCCACCAACAGAATCAAAATATCCAGCATTTTTTGCGTTTTGTAATAAAACCTGAGGTGCCTTTGGTAATGGGAACTCAGCCTCCTTGAAATATTTGACCATGTCGTCTACCTCTACTTCCGCCTTTCTGTCTTGTGCCATTTCTGAAAGATAAAATGCAATAAGCGATGCCATCTCATTTGCAGAAGATGGTCTTTTTTGTTCTCTAAAATTTTTGATCTCCTGTAAGGGAGTTGCCATTATTTTTGCTGAATGTTGAAGTGTTTCGCTTTGTGGTTCACTTTTGCTTTTTTCAATCAAAGGAATACTAAGGTGCTCACATACTGCATTTATTGCTGTAATTCTGCTATTTTGATCCAGTGACTGTAATGCCTGTATTATTTCATCAATTGCTTGCCCTAAAGTTTTTGTAATTCCTTCTTTTTTCTCTGTCATATCTTATCCTCCTTATTTTATGTTTTGATAGATTTATTAAAACATTCGCTTTTTACCTATCCACAAATTTCTCCACCTCCTTTACCCTTATTCCCCCCGACAACAGTTTTGGCAGCAAAGCATCACGAATAGAGGCGAGGGGGCAGGATTTGTTCATTTTGCAGAGACGCCATGTAGCTTGTATTCAGCAGCGTTCATGTGCCCACGCATCTGTCAGCAGCCTGATAGAGCTTTTCCTCAAAGCCGAGATTACCACTATTAGAGGGTTTTTTGTTTATACCTCTCTTCTGTCTCACCATAATATGCTAAAACAATATTAATATCTATTCAAACCTTTATTGATGACCCCTATTCCATAACCGAATACGCCTACAATATTACGGATTACTATTATGAAGGGGTAAAGATAGAGAACAGAATCTCTTTTCATCTTGAGCAGTTTGAAGGTTGTAGGGAATTGTAAAAGGATAGAGAGGGACAAGAGGGCGGCTGGCAGCCATGCTATAAATGGGATTAACAACAGAGATAGGGCGGATAAACCGCAGATGAAAACATTTAGCGCCAAAAATCTATCCGCAGGGTATAAGGCAAGTCTCTCATGGACTCTATATCTTGCATAGGAATACTGCCTCTTTAAATATCCCTTAAATGTCGGCTTAAAATGGTGAAGTGCTGAGGCATCTTTAGAATAAATAAGCTTATATCCTTTTTCAATAATTCTGCGGTTTAAATCTGAATCAAGGACTGCATTAACTAAATTCTCATTAAAACTTCCAACCTCCTTAAAGACTTCAGCCCTGTATATGGCATTGGCAGAGGTGATGTGATTTGAATATTTCTCCTTTGTCTCAAACTTGCCTTCAATCTCATATCCGGCAATCTTTGCTATCCATGAGCTGTTTTCAGGTGTGACAAGCCTGCCTCCAACCCCAACGACCTTTTCATCGACAAATTCTTTAATAACCTTCTCAAGCCATTTATCCTCAATTTCAACATCTGCTTCAACAATTGCAATAAATTTTCCACTGCAGTATTTCAAGCCTTCATTCAATGCCGATGCCTCACCGCCATTTTTCTTTTGAATTAACTTGATATTTGAATAACCCTTCAAAAATTTTTCAGCAAGGTAGTATGTATTATCAGTTGAACCATCATCAACAAAGATGATTTCAAATTTTAAATCGGCCTTTTGATTTAAAACTGACTGGATACTTTTGACTACCGTTGCTTCATTATTATATGAAGGCATTAAAAAGCTAATGTCCATTTTCATAAATTATTTGAACAAATTAATTGCCACCTTAATATCATTTATAAAATCCTTTATCCCGTGATATGATTTAATCCTCTTTGCTATCGTCCTTGGCCTTAAATAGAATGACCTGTAGGCATACCTCTCCAGTTCTTCCAGTTCTTCCCTTGAAATTGAAGGGTAGCTGACTACACTCTTCCCTAAAGGATTTATCTCATCTGAATCATCTATCAGATAACCCTCAGTCTTGCAGAAGGTATAGAATTTTGTCCCTTTAAATGGTGTTGCGATGGAAAACATGATATTGCTTACATCAAGCCTTTTTAATTTATCAATAGTATCCTTTATATCCTGAGCTGTTTCATTAGGTGATGTGCCGAACATGATATTTAGCTTCGGCTCAATGCCGTATTTTCTTAATAACTTTATTGCTATATATATATTCTCAACCTTTAAGTCTTTCTGGATATAGTCAAGCACATCCTGATTGAGATTCTCAACTCCGATATCCACTGACACACAGCCTGCCTCTGCCATCCCCCTCACAACCTCCTCATCTGTGAGAAAGTCTGCCCTTGAGAGACATCCCCACTCCATGTCAAGCCCTTTGATGCCCCTGCATATCTCAAGTGTCCTGTTCCTACCCCATAAAAATTGGTCATCCACAATCATCACAGAATTAAACCCCTGTTCTTTTATCGCCTTAAACTCTTCAATTACCCTTTTTGCACTTGCGGACTTGACAGGAGGTTTTTTCCCGTCATGATATTTCATGTATTCCAGCTCCCTCGCAAAGCTTATGGAATTAGGGACACAGAATAGGCACTTAAATGCACACCCCCTTGATGTCATCATTATAGTGTGAGGCTTTTTTCTGAATTTCGGATTGAAATAATTTTTTATATAAGGCTGAAGAACCTTGTGATTTCTGAAAGGGAAAGGTAGTTCATCTAAGTTAATAAGTTCTTCAGATGGCGGCTCATGGATAATTTTCCCATCCTTAAGATAAGAAACACCGGTTAATCTTCCCTCTTTTAAATATTTGATTAGATTTTTCTCTATCTCCCCCCTAAATACAAGGACCTCAAATCCCCCCCTTCCCCCCTTTTCTAAAGGGGGGTGAGAGGGGATTAAATATTCCTCAGGCACCCTTGTAGGCTCAGGCCCATGAAAGATTACCTTTGAAGACGGTCTTATCTCCTGTATCTTCTTTAAATAATATAGGTCTGTCTTTTTCGAAAGGATTACAGAATGAATTACATAATAATCAGCATCTTCGGCTCTGATTTTATTTAAAAAACTATTTTCATCAAGATTCTCAAGTGATGCATCTATATAATTTACATCAAACCCTTCTTCATAAAGATAAGTAAAGGGATAAAGATTTGCCAAATTAGGGAAGTGATAAAGTTCATAACTGCACCCTGCAAACCTCTCAGGCGTCTTCTCTCCTATTGCAGGTGGTTCAAAAAAAGTAATTTTCATTTTTATTGTGCAATATTGATTAAATCAGATTTATTTTTTTTAATAACTCAAGACTTTTTATTACAAAGTCTTCAATTTCGGTCTGTTCTGAATTGGTATGAAGGGCAGGATTTTTAAAAGGATGCTCATGATAAAAACCACCTTCTTTATCTATTCCATAAATTCTTTCACTTCCAACAACAAGAGCCATATTTATCTTATTCTTTTTAAGATTAGCATAAATTTGTATAAATACCTCCTGAGTAAGTGCGATTCTTGATATTACTGTAACATCTGTAAAATCTAAATATAAAAGTTTAAATCCATATCTATCAACAATATCTTTTAATGTCTGGATAATTTTTTCAATTTCCATCATCAATTTCTTTTATTTTATTTATTTTATCCTGCAAATATTTTATGCCTTCGACTGCATGTTCCCAATCCATTGCATCCTTTTCCACCTCCCATGAAAACCCTTTTTCTTTAACTATGTTCTTCCCCTCAAATTCTTTAAAACTCAAACCGTATTTCTTTTTAAATCGCTCATCTGTAAATTTATATAAAACAAGTCTCTTTTCATACTCTCCTAATACGGCATCTTTTATTTCATTTTCAGGAATTACATCAATTAATTTCATTTATAATCACCTCCTCTTCTAAAGCATTTTAATTACCCTTAGAATCAGACTTGCCCAAAATAAAATAGATATATGCATATAAGTTTAACAATATTTTCAGCCAAATTCTATCACTATTGAATTTGGCAATAAAATACAATTGTCTGATTTATAATAATCTCCCTCCAATATATTTAATGATGGTGTCTTCTTTTTAATGCATCACAGCCTTTACAGACCTTTAACTGATTAGCCCTGAATTTTTTGAATATCTTCCCATTCCATATTTGTTCAACATCATCTTTAAGTAAACTTCCTGTCTTCATTTTTCTTAAAATACAGCATGGAGTCACATCACCCTTTATATTTATATAGACATGGTCAACAGTTCTAAAACACAGTCTATCAAAATGTCCCGCCATCTGTAAAAGCAACCCCTGCTGGTTTATAAAAAATACAGGCAAATTAAAGTCCCTTCCTGCATTCTTAAGCTCTCTGTATATCTGCCTCTCCTCATCTATGGAAGGCCTTTTTAAATTTCGGATTTTAGATTTCGGATTTAGGATTTGTCCTCTTACATCTAATCTCACTAAGTTCATTCTATCAATTCCATTTTTCCCGGCAAATTCTACGAGATTTTTCAGTCCTTTTAAATTATTATTTTGCACTGTTGACTGAAAGACTATGGCAGGTCTTCTATTGGAATTCCTCTCTGATGCGAGGGCTGTTATATTTTCAATAATGCCCTTTGATTCAGTATGCCCGTTGTGTTGAGGCGATAAAGGATTATGAGAATCATAACTATATCCATCAATGGATAAGGAGACCTGCTCTATTTTTGAACTCAAAATCTTTTTTCTTACATCTTTATTAAGTAATGAGCCGTTTGTAGTAAAACGGATTCTTGTATCAGGGTTTATAGAGGAAACAAAATCAACCATCTCAAAGAAATTGGGGTGAAGGAGCGGCTCCCCCCATCCTGTGAGGATAAAATCCTTAACGCCTGACAGCTTTCTCACAACCTCTTTAAATAACCCAAAGTCCATATTGGTCAAAGGGACATCCATAATCTCCCTCGGACACATTGGACAGGTAAAATTGCACTTATTTGTTATCTCTATCTGTGCCTCTACAGGGATTTTGGAGGGTGTATTAAAAAGGCATCTTAAAAATTTTATTGTCCTATCTTTAATCATCTTTAATCTAAATTCAGCCCTTAATGCTTTAATAGTAAATTATAACCGATTCAGGCGAGTTTTGAAAGAGAGGGTTTTCTGCCGAATCCTTAGATTTTAAGCAATTGTCTTTCATGTGCTACAGCCATTATGATTACCAGATTTTGCTCTTCTTCAAATCTATAAATAACTCTATAGTTGCCAACTAAAATTTCACGGTATGATAGATGTGGAAATTCAGGTACAATACGACCCATTAATGGGAAATTGGTAAGATTTAAAGCAGTGTTTTGAATATCCTCAACTTGTATACGAGCATATCGCCTTGAGTCCTTTGCAATAAACTCATAAATATCATGTAAATCATTGAGTGCCCGTATAGTCCATTTTATTTTTTGAACCATTTAGAAGTCTCCTTGACGACTTCCTCATGTGAAACAAGTCGGCCCTCACGAACGTCTTTCTCTGCGCTCTCAAGTTTTTGTCTTAGGTAAAGTCGATACATTATTTCATCAATATCTATTTCTTCTGGCAGGTCTTTTATTAACTCAAAAACTTCTTGTTTGGCTATTGTCATTGCAACCCCCTTTCTTGTGTTTAAATTATAACATAATAATGTTCTCAGTAATAAAGAAACCTTTAGATGTTAACCTCAAGCACTTTGTTATCTGCTACTGCAGGCATTTTTTTAAATGGTCGCTGTCCCTAATTTTTATTTTTAGCCGATTCAGGCGGGTTTTGAAAGGGAGGGTTTCTGTCTAATCCCTTGTATTCTTGACATTCCATTCTCTCAAGGTGTAATGGGGCATCACAGTTCCGGCACAAACGAAGTGCGATTGTATTTAGAATTTATTCATTTGTGCTGTTTTAGGCGACATGTGCAATCTCTTTTCAATCAAGAGTTGTAATTCATTATAAATTGCTTTTCGTTCATTGAGATTAGTTGATTCTTGAACAATCAATCCAATAAATATCCCCATCATCAAAAAGGCGATTATTTTTCCAGTGACTTCTCCTACAAGAAATAATATGATTCCAAACATGAAAAAAGCTATTCGACCAAAATCTATACGAGACTGTAACTTTGAAGAATGACTTTTCAGAAAAAACAAAAGGTCTTCAAGTTCTGCATATTCAATAATATCTTCTGACTCTTTACTTATTTTTAATCCCTTTTCATGAAAAATAGAAGTCTCATATCCAGTGAGCCACTTTATATCTCTTTCAAAAAGGCGATTAAATTCGTTTCTTACATTATCATATTTCCGCCATGCTCTTTTTAAGATAGAAAAAAACCTCGAAAAACCCTTTTCAAAATTTTCCCATCTATCTTTTTCATAATTTTCAATCAACCTCAAAAACTTTTCAGAATTAATATCCATACAACCCCCCTTTCCTCAATATCTTGTGTATTAATTTGATGTCATTTTAAGGAAATAGTTTTCAAAAAGGCGGAAAGCCCTTTCAAGAAATTTCCTGCATTCCTCGGATTTTCAAGCATCCTTAAGGCATAGTTTTTTATTATCCTTGGTCTTAAGTAAAATTCTTTAAGCATCTTCTTGTTGTAATAATTCAATCTGTCCTCAGATAGTCCATTTGGTATAAATACTGACTGGAGCATATTCATCTTTGACCAGTCTTTATTAAACTTCCCGTATTTATCTGCAATGTTGTAAATCTCTGAACCCGGGAATGGGGTCATAAGATTAACACTTATATCATCAAGCATGATTCTCTTTGAAAAATTAATTGTGTTCATTATGCTCTCATCTGTCTCAAGAGGGAATCCCAGTATGAAGAAGCCCTTTGTCTCCATCCCTGCCTCTTTTGTCCATCTGACAGCCTCCTCCATCTGCTCAAGGGTTATCAGCTTATTGGCAAAGTCAAGTATCTTTTGGTCACCGCTCTCTATTCCGAATCCTATCTGCCAGCATCCTGCCTTTTTCATTAATTTTAATACATCAGTCTTTACAGCATTAGCCCTTCCGAGACATGACCAGCTTATTTCTAAATTCTCTTTTAACAGCCCCTCGCAGATTTCTATCAATCTCTTCTTGAATATTACAAATACATCATCCTCAAAGAGTATCTCCCTGACGCTGTATTTATTGTAAAGAACTTTTATCATTTCCAGTATGTATTCAGCACTGAATGCACGGTATTTTTTTGTAAAAACAGAGGTATCACAGAATATGCACTTATGGGGGCATCCCCTTGATGTAAGAAGATGTGCTGCAGGATATTTTCTACAGCGGATTGCAACAGGATGATAACCCTTCGGGAAGTCAGAGAGTATATCCCACGCAGGAAATGGGATGGTGTCTAAATCATCTATCAGCTTCCGTCTCTCATTAATTCCTACACTGCCGTTTTGGTAGTATCTATATGCTATACCCTTGACATCATCGGTATTGCCTTCATTATCAAGATATTTTAAAAGCTCTACAATTGTCTCCTCACCTTCTCCTATCACAGCATAGTCAAAGTTCGGAAACATCTCCATAGTCTCCTTTGGGACTGCTGTCAGATGGGGTCCGCCGATTATGACCTTTATATCTTTATTTTTTTCCTTTATCTTGCCTGCAAGTTTTGCAGCGTGGAAGATTGATACAGTTGTTGCAGTTATGCCTACATAGTCAGGTGAGAAGGATAAAATCTGCTTTAGTGTTTCTTCATAATTTAAGCCAAGTGAGGATGCCTCTACAACACCGGTCTTATAGCCGTTCTTCCTGACCACAGAGGATAGATAGAGGAGTCCCATAGAGGGCAGTGTGTTTCCTGCACCTGCCAGTGTTCCGTATCTCTCTTCCAAAGTAAGAGGAGGGGTTGCAAAGACAATCGTGGACATATTTTCAAAATACCTTAACTAATTGATACTGAAAAATGACTTTTTTGAACGAAAGTGGAAAAAAGGGCATTTTTCGGTGTGGATTGACTAATATGCAATGTTATATTTCAGCAATATAATAACTTATTCCAAATAATTATATTGCATTTCCTCTTCAATTTCAACGGTTTTATAATTTCAGCGTAGAACTGCTTGACAACGCTATCACTGCCTTATATAATTTTGCCAAGCATAGAATAAATGTTCGATTCAAGGAAAAAGAAATATGGCAAATTATGCGCTTTACTATCCGACAATTGAGTTTCAAAATTATCAATGGTTATGGAGCGCCGCTCTTTTGTGGGACAGCATCTACCGCATTGTGCCTGAGTCATATGAACTTCATTGCCGGGTTAATTTTCATGTGTTTTGTTTTGCGTTATATTGCTCTGCATTTTGCAGAAAAAATAATTGGTATTGTAATTAGAATGTTTGAGACACATGTTAACAAAATCTAACAACGCGCTGCAGTGAAATCGCAGCACAGGACACTTTTTCGGCAGTGCAGTGGTTTAAGATTTGCAAATTATAATTTAGCTTGTTGACGTGATTCAGTGCTGCGATTCACTGAGCTTAGCGTTCTCCCTCGCTCCGCGAGGGAGAACGCGGGGCTGAGCCATGGTGCCCCATCCCTTCGCTTCGCTCGGGAGAACCAGGGGCACGAAACCAATGACCCTACGGGTCATGGCTCAGCCCCGCGTTGATGTAGACATCTTTGGATGGTTTTAAGTTTGTTTGGCGTAAACTATCTTCCCATTTTTAGCAAAGTGAGACACCAAAGAAATTCCTTTTTCAAATTCTTCTGGTGACATAGTGATGATATCGAAAGGGAACAAATACTTTTTTATTAATCTCCACTCTATATCCCCAAGCATATCTGCCCTCTCAAATATATCCTTGCGGGTAAAATCCTTTGAGATTACAACAAGGTCAATGTCGCTGTCTGCTCTATAATTTCCTTTTGCATGTGAGCCAAACAAGATTATCCTGTCAACATCAATACCATTATCCTTCAATAAATTACTTAAGTAGTTTATTGCTTCTCTAATTTTCCTTTTAGCCATTTTAAAAGCCCCTTCGTGTTTTTAAGAATGGAGTTTGCCTTTTGTTTGTTATATTCTTTAATCATTACCTTTAATTCATCTGGATAACGAGTCGGAACGCTTACCTGATTTAATTGAGCAACAAAATCTTTCAAGTTGTCAGGTGGTATTAACCCGGTTTTGCCTAAAAGATAGATAAGATTGTGAATTTTGGGAGGGACATTACTTAATTTTTGAATATATAATCCTTTTAACGCCTTTTCTATGCACAAATGACACATAAAGACAGTATAAATGTATCTTCCTGCCTTTAACATTGCTTCTGCAGTTTTTAAGTCATAATCAGCCTGATTAAACCATTCACTTGCAGGCTTAAGTTTGTCCATAGATTACTCTTTTACATCAATTCTGAACCTCTGAATCCTGTGGTTAAAGTAATCGCAGGCAAAGAGGAATTCATCGGCAATTGCGAGAGAGGGGATACAATCAAATTCTCCTATCCCTCTCCCAAATTTTCCAAATGATGAAATAAATTTTAAATCTTTTGAGAATATTTGGATTCTGCTATTCCAGAAATCCGCAATATAGATGTTTTTATCTTTATCACCTGCAATTGCACCTATCCACAGGAACTTTCCGTCTCCAGTCCCTTCACCGCCTATTGTTTTTACAAAATTTCCGTCTTTTTTAAATATTGCTATTCTATCTCCGTTGAGCTCTCCTACAATAATCTCCTGTTTGGGGGATATGTAAACTGCAAAGGGTTCTTTAAATATCTCTTTTCTAAAGGACATGATAAATTCCCCGTCCTGATTAAATTTCTGAATTCTTTTGTTCCCTAAATCTGCAACATATATGCAGCCCTCTTCATCTACGGCTATTCTGCTTGGCCTGTTAAATTCTGCATTGCTGCTCCCGTATTTCCCAAAGCATGAGATAAAACTCCCATCAGGGGAAAATTTCTGGATTCTATGATTTATCCAGTCGGATATTAAAATATCTCCATTTTTATCAAGTGCTATTCCTGCCGGCATCTTAAATTTACTCTCTATTGTTCCGAATCCGCCAAAACTCAGGATGAATTCACCATCCTTATTGAATTTTTGTATACGGTAATTCATCTCATCGCTTATATATAAATTACCCTTATTATCGGATATTATGGCACCGGGCAAATTGAATTCCCCTGCACCCTTCCCATAGTTGCCAAAAAGCATATCAAACTTAGGTGCTGAGTGCCGAGTGCTGAGTGCTGAGTGCTGTCTGTATAAGGTCAGACCGCCTCTGATTCTTCTTGAATATATGTTTGTAAACTGGGTTTTTCTTGCTGCATTAAAAATTCTATTTCTAAGTTCTATCTCTTTGCCCTTATCATTATTTACAGAAAATATTATCCTGTCCAATTCAGCCTTACACCCTACCTCTTCTTCGTGCCCCTGTCTTTTAATTTTTGAAGCTAATGCCATCTGATTTTCGTAAAATTCAAGCAGTTCTGATACCTTTTTGTTTGTTTCTCCTGATGCAGTGGTTTTATAAAGATAAATGAGAATTGAAGATAGTATCTGGTATGCAGTAAGGAGTCCTCCAATCTGTATTTGATTTAGCCTGTCATGAAAACCCCAGAGTATTTTATTATTGAGCAAAGGGAGTCGCATCTTTTCCTCCCTTGCGGGTAGATGGGCAAGGGAGTTGTCAATCTTTGTAATTTCCACCCCTATTTTTTCCCTCTCCTGAAGCAGTTTTTCCAACCCATTCTTTATTGATTCAATATTATCCTGAGCCTGTTGAACTGATAAATTAGTCTTCCAATCTATTACTTCAAGCCCCTTTCCATTAATTCCACGTCCTTCCATAAAAATCGTATTAGTCAGGTCATTAATTATTAAGTTGAGAGGTAGATTTGAGAAATGGATAGGGCTTTTTTCATCCCCTTTATCATTGGGAGATTCAGGAATCATTCCTAAAATTTCCTTAATATTTTCTTCTATCGGCAGGATATATTCCCAGATACCACTTGAATATAAAATTATTTTTGCAAAAATATCTTTCCCCTTTAAGAGTTCCGAATATAGAGTCGGGAATTTTGGGGCAGGAAATGCCATCAAAAGTTTTTTAACAGCGATGATTGAAAGATTGGTGGAAGAGTAGATATGGGGGAGGATTTCCTGAATTATGTCTGATTTCCGAATAGCTATTCTAAAATCTCTCCAGTTCTCTTCTTTGCTTCTTGATTCATCCTTGAAAAATTTTTCTGCCTCATTCTCATATTTTCTCCTTTCTTCAAGGAATCCAAGGAGGATATGGGCTTCTTTTATTAATTGAGAGATAGAATTATTGATGAGATTAGCTGCTGCTTCAGGATGGGGTTTTTCTTCCGAGATAATAGTTGAAACCATACTGCAACTATTTCTAAAAAGCCTTTTGTGTATGAGCAGTTTATATCTGATATTTCTAAGAAGGGCTCTGTCATTTTTTTCATGAGAGTGAAGCATCTCGTCAAAATTTATGTCTTCCTTTGGGGGATTTAAGATATTATTCTCTTTAATTATAGTGCGGGAGATATAATCATAGGAAAAACCTATCCTTTCATTTTTTATCTTCACTATTTCATCTTCAACCTCTTTTACTTTATTGCAGATAAGAGATATGTCTGAGACCTCCTCATTTTTAGCCTCTGACTCCTGTCTCTTAACCTCAATTTTATATTCAAAGATTATTACCCTCGTATCAAACCCCATTCCTGAATAGAGCCTCCCATTATTATCTATTGATAGTGCGGTGGGAGAGGAGAGTTTATCTGATTTATCTTTTCCTGTATCTATTAAAGATATGAAATTACCTTGAGGAGTAAATGCCTGAATTCTGTTGTTATTTAAGTCAGATATAAATATTGTATCATTTCTGTCTATTGCGATGTCATGAGGATACTGGAATTCACCCGGATTTGAGCCCTTCTGTCCAAATGTCAGCAGAACTTCACCATCCTGTCTTAGCTTTACTACTCTATGGTTGCCACTGTCTGCTATATAGATATTCCCGCTGCTGTCAACACTAATACCAGTTGGAAACTCAAAGGCAGGTGATGAAAAGAGGGTTAATGGTGTATCAAATAGTTCCGCAAGGTCTTCCTCAATCACTGTCCCCCTCTGCCCTATGATACCGTGAAGATTGCTGCCTTTATCAAAAACCTGAATTCTGTGATTACATCTGTCTAATACATAAATTCTATCTTTATTTATTGCAATATCGTAAGGTTCATTAAACTTTCCAACATCATCACCATAACTTCCAAAGGAGTTTATAAATTTCCATGAGCCGTCTTTGTTTGCATCATGTGAAAATTTCTGAACCCTGTGGTTCCAGCAGTCAGCCACATAAAAGAAACCTTCGGAATCAACTGCGATGCCTTTTGGATAGTAAAATTCGCCGTCGCCATTCCCCTTCTTTCCGAAAGAATTAATGAGATTGCCGCTGGCATCATAAATCTGAATCCTGTGGTTGAATTCATCTACAATAATAATATTTTTATTTTTATCAGCGATAATTCCTGACGGGGGGCTTAGACTCTCATTACCCTTTGTTCTAAATTCCCCTGCATATCTTATATTTTCCTTCATAGTAAATCATTTTATTGGAAAAATACCTTTATTGCAAGCTTAAATCTTTTGACAAATATAGTGTATGGGGCAATAATTAGTTTAAAAGCATAACATTTTAAGGGGTATTAAAATTTTTGATTAGATTAAAGCGTGTCTATGAAAAACCTTTAAAGGAAGACGGCTTCAGGATACTGGTTGAACGGCTCTGGCCACGCGGTTTTACGAAGGAGCGTGCAGCTATTGACCTCTGGCTTAAGGATATTGCACCAAGCAGTGAATTAAGAAAATGGTTCGGGCATGACCCTGCAAAGTGGAAGGAGTTTTGCAAGCATTACCGGGCTGAACTGGCTCATAGGAAAGATTTGATTAGCTTTTAAAAAAAAAAGAGTAAATAGGGGACAGTTACACTGATTTTTTCAAGCAGTGATGAGAAACACAATAGTGCAGTAGCCCTGAAAATGTTTCTTGAAACCACTGTAAATCTTGACAAAACAATAAAAATCAAGTAAATTGTCTTATAATCAATACCTTTATGAAGGCCTTAAATGTCTTTACATAATATTTCAAAAGCCATTAAAAAATTTTTTAGGAAATTCAACGCATTAAATATCATACTGCTTATCCTTTGCTCGGTCTTAACAATTACCTTTGTTAAAATATGGTTTAAATCCGATATCCCCAAAAATAAGGAAAATATTAAGGTGGCAAAGGTAGATATAAATCCTATTGTTGAGGTTTCATCAAACACTCCTCCGCCTGTTTCAGTTTATGAATCAATACCTCAGAAAAACTTATTTCGCCCGAATAGAAAGGAATGGGAACTGCCTCCCCCCCCCCCGCCACCTCCTCCATCGCCACCTCCTCCATCGCCACCTCCAGATTTAAAACTTCATGGTGTTATAATACTTGGTGGCGATAAAAATATTGCCCTCATGAGCGGTTCTTATGTGAGCGGGACGACCAAGGTTGAAATGAAGACTCAGAGGTTTCGTATAAATCAGATTATTGCCGATTATCGCATCACCGACATCATGGAGACTAAAACAATTCTAAAAAAAGAAGGGGGGGAAGAGGTTCTTACGATTCCCCTTATGAGAGGCGGTATAAGGACAGACCTCCTCGCATCTATAAAAAATATATCTTTTACTCCTGATACTGATAAAAGAAAAGAGCCTGAAATTATAAATCTGGGACAGGTATCTGCATCCCGTACTGCCCTCTTACAGCCTTCTGATAACGGGGTTATTAATTTAAGCAGGCTTGAGCCAAAGTTTTCAATTTCGGATGCCCAGCCCCTTGCAGGGCAATCAATCCCGCAGCATATATCAGGGGCGGTTACACCGCCGCCATTACCAACCATTGCTGGAGGTATTGACACTATCCAGCAGCCACAGCACATATCAGGCTCTTTAACCAATGTGCCGTCCACAATAGTAACGAGCCAGGGGATAGGCCCTCCCCCAACACCTCCACAGCAGCATATATCCGGCTCAGTTACTGGAAGATAATAATGAACATACAACTAACAACTTACAACTGACAACAGTTATCAGTTGCAGGTTATTAATTATGGAAACTTTAGAACAGATACTCGTAAGAGAAAATAAGATAACAGAAGAGCAGCTGCAAAAAGTAATGGCTCAGGGGAATGGAAAGAGCATAGGGAGAAGGCTTGTTGAGATGGGCTATATTGCAGAGGAGGATATGCTTAAGATAATGAGTAGAACTCTGAATATCCCCTATATAAAGATTTCTGAACTAAAAGAGAATACTGAGGCTTCTTCTAATAACGGTGAGGCTGCTATATCTCTTAAAGATATTCCAAAGTTGGATGACAGAATCCCTGTAAAGTTTATGAAGGAGTATAAAATCTTCCCGTTAAAAATAGACAATAACACACTGACATTAACAATGGCTGACCCGTTAGATATACCGACAATGGATGAAATAAGGCTGATAACAGGATATGACATTAAAATATGCATTAGTGGTGAAAATGAAATATTGGATGTCATTGAAAAACATTACGGCACAGGTGCCACCACTATGGAGAGGATCATAGGTGACATGTCCGAGGAGGAGATAGATTTAATGGGTGGGGAGGCAGAGGAGGAGACAGAACATTTAAAAGACCTTGCATCAGAGGCACCTGTTATTAAATTGGTCAATCTTATAATAAACAGGGCTGTTGAGATTGGTGCGAGTGATATACATGTAGAGCCTTTTGAAGGGGATATGAAGATAAGATACAGGGTTGATGGTGTTCTACAGGATGTGGAGTCGCCTCCGAAGAAGCTCCAGTCTGCGGTCGTATCAAGAATCAAGATAATGTCAAAACTAAATATTGCGGAGCGGAGACTGCCTCAGGATGGAAGGATAAGGTTTAAGTCTATGGGGAAAAATATAGACATGAGGGTATCTACACTCCCTACTATTTATGGTGAGAGTATTGTAATGAGGATCCTTGACAGGGGCGGTGTAGTCCTTGAGCTGGAAAAGCTCGGCTTCCCTTCAAAGGAATTAAAACAGTTTGAAAATCTGATTTCAAAGCCATACGGCATGCTTCTGGTTACAGGGCCTACCGGCAGCGGTAAAACAACTACACTATATACGGCACTGCATAAGATAAACTCGCCTGACATAAAGATAATCACTATTGAAGATCCGGTTGAGTATCAGATGTACGGTATAAATCAGCTTCATGTAAAACCCCAGATAGGTCTTACATTTGCCAATGGCCTCCGTTCTATAGTGAGACAGGACCCTGATGTAATAATGGTCGGAGAGATAAGGGACCCTGAGACTGCCGATATTGCCATTCAGTCGGCACTCACAGGACATATGGTATTTAGCACAGTCCATACAAATGATGCGGCAGGTGCAATAACAAGACTTCAGGATATGGGTGTGGAGAGTTTCCTCATTTCATCGGCACTCCTCGGAGTCCTTGCCCAGAGATTGGTGAGGGTAATATGTAAGAACTGTAAGGCACCTGTTAGACTGGAAAAGAGTTCACTGGATGAACTGGGTGTGAAAGAGGGATTGGGCAGCTTCACAGTGTATGAAGGAAAAGGCTGTGATGAGTGCAGTAATACAGGATACAGAGGCAGGGTCGGTATATTTGAATTGCTTGTAATCAATGACGACATAAGAAGACTCATTTTACAGAAGACAAGCGCCAATATCATAAAGGAAAAGGCAAGGGAGCATGGCATGATAACATTAAGGGAAGATGGCTGGAATAAGGTCAAGCAGGGGGTTACAACAATCTCTGAGGTCTTAAGGGTTACACTGGAAGAGGAATTGTAAATCTCTTATATTTCGTTCCATTGCATTCCACCCCTGGATTAGAGTCGGGACAACCAAAGAGGGATTAAATATATGGGTTCGGAAGACCATATAGATAGTTTTAAGGGCGCCAGAAAACAAATTGAGATATACCGGCAGATGACCGGAGCGGAGCGATTATGGATTGGGTGTGGACTGTATGAAATGGCAAAGAAGATAGTTTCTGCCGGTGCCCGCCGGATGTTTCCTCATCTCGACGAATCGGAGTTAGAGGAGAAAATAAAGGAAAGGATGAGTCGTGGAACAAGCTGATTTTCTGCGGGATGCAATCGGGCGGCTGGAGAGTATTTCATTGCCCTATTGCATTACCGGTTCTGTTGCCGGTAATTTCTACGGAATACCACGATTAACGCACGACATGGATGTGGTGGTAATACTTAAGAAAGGCGATGTCAAACCTCTCATTGCGGCTTTTGAAAAGGATTCTTATATTGACGAGTCTTCTATCATTAAGGCAATTCGTGATAAACGAATGTTTAATGTCATCCATCATAAAACAGGATTAAAGGTAGATTTTTGGATTCTGAAGGATGATGAATTCAATCGCAACTGTTTCAATCGCCGAAAACAAGAGGAAATAATATCCGGTGTCTCTGCGTGGCTTGCAACTCCAGAAGATGTGATTTTGTCTAAGCTCCTCTGGCATAAAATGACACCATCCGAGAAGCAATTGAATGATGTAAAAGGTATTCTGGAAGTTCAGGCAGGACGATTGGATTTGACCTATTTACAGCAATGGGCTGAAAAGATTAAAGTAAGCGGCATCCTTGAAGATGTTAAAAATGCCCCTCTGCCCAACCAATATTAACGGCAGAATAAAGGAAATAAAAAATGTAGGCGGGATAAGGCGGCATAAAGAAGGATTTATTGAAGAATTAAACCCAAAAAGTGCGTAAATAAGACCATCCAGCACATAACCCCCTGCGAAGAATCTCTTCGTAGTAGGTTATAGGCGGGGTGAATCTGCGGTTTCACGCATTTTTTAGGTTAAGGGTTCCACTGGAGGAAGAATTGCAATGGAAAAGAAATATGAAAACGAAATTGAATATAAAAGTTTTAACAAATGGCAGAAATTCGTTGAATACTTAGTTCAGAATACTTTGTCAGGCCGAAATTACCTTTACAGAGGTCAAGCAGACCCTGAATGGAGTTTAATTCCGTCTCCTTTCCGTGATGAAAAAATCATGTTTATTCAATTAAAAGAGATACCTCAATGAGATTTGTAGAACAAGATACATATGCTACCTATAATTATAGAAATTTGTTTGCTTTTCATGGTGTGATTTATAGGTATTGAAAATACTCTGGATGTTATAATTTATGCTAAAAATGAGATAGACGAAATGCGGAGCAGAGGAATTATTTAATGAAAGAAATTTGGGAATTAGAAGGGAGGGGGTGAAAAAATGATAAAAACCATTAATGCAACAGTTTTAGATGAAACCCATTTAGAGCTAAGTCAACCAATTCTCGTTCAACAAGGAACACATATTAAAATCCTCATCGCCGATGACAAAGAAGAAGATTATTTATGGCAGGAAGCGTCTAAGAGGCACTTCTTGAAAGCCTACGACGAGGAGGATTCAATCTATGACAAGTTATAAATTGGGAGACATCGTTTTGGTAGATTTTATTCAATCTGACGGAGAGAGAAAAAGACGGCCTGCACTTGTAATTTTAGATATAGGTGATTCAGATATTGTTTTAGCTCCGATAACCACAAAGTAACGAAACGGAGAGGGAGATTATAAACTAAAAAATTGGTCTGAAAACGGTCTATTGAAAGAATCTTGGGTAAGATTAGCAAAGATTACCTGTTTAGATAAAAATGACATTACTCGCAGATTAGGACGACTTGCAGATTATGACAATAGGAAAATAATATCTCTTTGGAAGAAATTATATAAATTTTTTGATCGATGACCCATCCGCTCCGCTTAGTGTAAATGTATAGACAGATAAAAAAGAATATAAAGGAAATGACTAAGGCAGGGGATGTAGGTGATAGGACAAGGGGCGTTAAGATAAAAGAAAAGACAGGAAGTAAAGAGGGGATGCCTTCTGAGTTTTTTGAACATAAATTAGTTGTAAGGACTTAAAGGTAGATATATCATAATAATATGCCGGTATTTGTTTATCAGGCGACAGATAGGACGGGGAAACTGGTTGAGGGGACTATAGAGGCAAAGGATGAGAGTCTTGTTGTCAACAGGCTCCATGGACTCCAGTTGTTTCCTATAAAAGTTGAAAAGGAAGGCGTCTCACAAAAATCTCAAATTTTCAATCTTCAATTTTCAATCTTCAGTTTTTTCACAGGTGTAAGCAGAAAAGAGTTAATGTCGTTTACCCAGCAGTTGGCAACCCTCAGTAACTCAGGTCTCCCCTTGGATAGAAGCCTTTCAATTCTGACAGAGCTTCAGGAGGGAAAGAGATTTAAATCTATTTTAGACAATGTCCAGAAGAATGTCCACAGCGGCAGCACATTTGCAGATGCTCTCTCAAAGCACCCGAGAGTTTTTTCTAAATTGTATGTGAGCATGGTTAAGGCAGGAGAAGAGGGAGGAGTGCTTGAGGCAATACTCTTAAGGCTTGCACAATTTTTGGAAAGCTCGGAACAATTAAAGGATAATATTCGCTCTGCACTTGTATATCCGACCTTGCTTACAATTATTGGCGGAGGGGCGGTAACAATCCTGCTGACATTTGTCATACCAAAATTCGCAAAGATATTCTCTGACATGGGACAGGCAATGCCTATATCAACCCAGATACTTCTCAATGTAAGTTTTTTTGTAACAAACTATTGGTGGCTTATTATATTAGGTTTTGTATTTATTGGAATTTTTATAAGGGGCTATTTAAATACAGAGGAAGGTAAGTTTAAATGGGATTCGGCTAAATTGAAGATGCCACTTATAGGCTCTCTTCAGAGGAAGATAGAGGTATCACGGTTTGCAAGAACACTCGGAACGCTTGTCAGGAGCGGTGTCCCTATACTACAGTCACTGTTTATAACAAAAGACACAATTACAAATTCTGTTGTAGCAAAGGCAATGGAGGGGATTCATAAGAGGATTAAAGAAGGCGGCGGAATATCAGACCCCCTTCGTGAGAGCATGGTCTTCCCGCAGCTTGCCATACACATGATAAAGGTGGGGGAGGAGACAGGTAAGCTTGAGGATATGCTGATAAAGGTGGCAGATACATTTGATACTGAGGTGCAGAGTTCAGTTAAAAGTCTTATTTCGCTGTTAGAGCCAATGATGATATTATTAATGGGGCTTATAGTAGGATTTATTGTTATTTCAATGCTTATGGCGATATTCAGTATAAATGATATATCAATGTAAAGGAGGAATAAAAAATGGAAAATGAAAAATGTAAATTGCAAAATATAAAATTAAGGAATTTTAAAATTTGCAATCCGCAATCCGCAATCTTCAATTCCCAGAGGGGTTTTACACTTATTGAGCTTTTGGTGGTAATGGTAATACTCGGACTGCTGGCGGCACTTGTTGGTCCAAAGTTTTTTGGTCAGGTAGATAAGGCGAGACAGAAGGATGCAGCGGCTCAGATAGCATTGTTTGGCGAGACACTTGATTTGTACCGTTTAGAAAAACACCGCTATCCTACTACAGATGAAGGTCTTAATGCCCTAAAACCGTATCTTAAAAAGGATATTCCCAAAGACCCTTGGGGGAATGATTATGTATACAGGTCTCCTGGAGAGGATGGAAGAGAATACGATATAATTTCGTATGGTGCGGATAAATCATCTGGCGGGGATGGGAATAATTCAGATATTGTAAGCTGGAAAAGTCTGGAATGAATAAATGCAAAATGCAAAATGGAAAATTAAGAAATTTTAAAATCTGCAATCTGCAATCTGCAATCTGCAATCTTAGGGGTTTTTCCCTCCTTGAACTCATTGTTGTAATGACAATCATTGGCATTATTGCCGCACTTGTTCCGCCCCTTATGACCCATTCCATGACAAAACTAAAGATGAAAACTACAGTGAAGGAAATTTCAGCCTCTCTTAGATTTGCAAGAAATCAGGCAATATCAAAAAAGGCTACTCATTTCTTTTTTCTGAATATAGATTCAAAAAAATATTGGCTTTCAGAAAAACCATATATCCCATCACAATCTTTAACGGAAGAGGAGAAGATGAAGAGAGGTATTAATCTAATAAAGACTATTGACGACGAAATTGAGATTGAGGGTTTTAAAAGTAATATGGATAGTGACAAGACTATAAAAGAAGGCGTTGTCAGTGTTAAATTCTATCCACAGGGGAATTCCAGCGGAGGGATAATTTTTGTGAAGGCAAAAGATAAGATATTGAGTATAGATACAGATGTATTCACTGGAAGGGTCAAGGTATTGACGATTGAAAATTGACGATTGAAGAATGGAGAGTGCAAAATATGAAATTAAGGAATTTTAAAATATTCAATATTCAATATTCAATCATCAATTTTCAATGCGGTTTTACCCTCCTTGAGGTGATGGTAGCAATTGCTATACTTGGATTGGGATTGACAGTTGTATTTGAGCTTTTTTCAGGCGGGTTAAAATCAGTTGAAATATCCAACGATTACTCAAATGCAGTAATCCTTGCAAATAAAAAGATGGGTGAACTATCTCTTAAAGAGATGCTTAAAGTTGGAAAAGAGGCAGGGGATTTCCCTGAAGAAGATAACTACAAGTGGGAGGTAGAGATAGAACCATATAAAGAAAGTTCGGAGTTCGGGGTTCGGAATTCGGAATTAGAAAAAAAAGAAGAGGATAAGACACAAAGTAATACGGAATCGCCTGTCAAAATCTATCGGTTAGATGTCAGGGTTTTTTGGAAGACAGGACTAACAGAAAAGGATGTCCGATTGACATCCCTGAGAACATTTATGGAAAAACCGACAGAGGAGGCAGCAACTAAATGAAAAGCTCAAATCTCAAAGCTCAAAGTTTAAAGTTAAGGTATTTTAATTTTTTCAATCTTCAATCTTCAATCTTCAATTCCCAGAGAGGTTTTACCCTTATTGAGCTTATTATAGCAATTACTATTGTAAGTATGATTATGGCAATTATACTTGGCGGAATGAGGCTAAGCATAAGGGCATGGGAGGTTGGAGAGGAGAGGGTTGAGGTTTATCAGACTGGAAGGGTGATATTAGAGAGGATGTCACAGGAGATTAAATCTATTTATCCCTACAGGTATGAGAAAGAAATATCTACTGAAGATAAAACAGAGAAAACCAAAAAGAGTGTTCTGGCATTTAAGGGAGAAGCTGACAGGCTTTGGTTTGTAACCTTTTCAGAAGGTTTAAGTCAAGGAATGCAGAGTAAGGGTTTGAGAGAGGTGCTTTATTATATTGAAAAAGACCACAACAAAGAAAGAGGTAAATTGTTATATAGGGAAGGAATTATTTTTCCTCACAGCATATTTGATGATGCCTCCACTTTTCTCATTTCAACAGGTATGGATAAAGAGACAGAAAATAAAGGGGATAAAGAGGGGTCAATTCTGACAATCTCTGAACAGATTGCAGGGCTTAAGCTTAGGTACTATTTAGTAAGAAAAGAGAAAGGTGAAGATGGAAAAGAGGAGAATGTTGGTGAGTGGGCTGAGTCTTTCTCAGGTGAAGATGAGATTAGAGAAGAGGAGGAGGCTAAAAAAATTGAAGAAGGGGGAACTGAAAAGAAAAAAAGGGGGAAGCCGTCTTTAAAGGCAATAGAGATTAAACTTAGCATATATGAATTAAATCCTGATGAGACAATAAATAGAGAAAAGGTAATTTCTTTCTCACCACTTATTGTGCCAATAAATGCTGGAAGAGAAATTAAGGCAGTATGAAGAAGAATGCAGAATGCAGAATGCAGAATTAAAAATTCAGAATCGAAAATCCTTTATTCGTCATTCGTCATTCGTCAATTCTGAGAGGGGTGTGGCACTACTAATGGTTCTTTGGGTGATGGTATTCCTTACAGTCATAGTTTCTGAGTTTGCCCATTCTATGAGGGTTGAAGTAAATATCACGAGGAATTTTAAAGAGGAGGCAGAGGCACTCTCCCTCTCAGAGGCAGGGCTAAACCTTGCGTTTGCAGAAATTTTAAGAGACCTTGATTATGTTGGAACTGATAAGGATGGAGAGGCTGTTTTTATTAAGAAAGGGAGTGAATCAAACAAAGAAAATATTGATGATAAGCCTGTTAGAAAAGGAATTAAACTCGGAAGCGGTAGTATAAATTATTCAATTACAGATGAAGACAGTAAGATAAATATAAATAATGCGTCCAGAGATACAATTGTAAAACTGCTTGAGCTTTCAGGTGTTGAGGCTGGTGAGATGAGGGATGCAATTGCCGATTCTATAGAAGACTGGCGTGATGAGGACAGCCTCCATAGATTAAACGGGGCAGAAGAGGATTACTATATGAGTCTTCCAAGTCCATATCACTGTAAAAACGGTAATTTTGATACTGTTGAGGAACTCCTCATGGTAAAAGGTATGACAACTGAAATACTCTATGGAAATATGGAGATTGCTTCGCCTTCGGCTCGCAAAGACAATGAGGAACCAGAAAATGGAAAATACGCAGGAATATATCAATACCTTACTGTTTTTGGCTCAGGGACAATTAACCTAAATACCGCCCCAGAGCTATTATTAAGGGTAGTTAAGGGGGATGAGGAGGCAAAGAATATTATTTTAAAACGGCAGGAAAATAAAGGTGTATATGATGAGAACCAAAAATCATATATGTTTGCTATAGAATCAACAGGCATAATATCAGGGGTCAGGGGTCAGGGGTCAGGGGTCAGGGGTGAAGAAATAGAAACACAGAACACAGAGAGTGGTTTTAATAAAAGGACTACTAAAGTAATCTGTCGTAAGGATGGCTCGGGGAAGGATGCAAAGATAACCATAAGGTACTGGAATGATAATTATATACCTTATAAAAAAATAGGTTAAGGATGAGGAAATATTCTTCTCAATGTTAACTTGAATTATGATAAGATAAATTGAAAATGGCTACAACTAATACCATTTCTAATTTGCAGGACAGGATAAAAGTATATTGGGACAGGGCTAATCTCTATCATCATATCCACGATGGGATAAAATATATTGAAGAAAAGGGAAGGGTTATTGACAGGCTCTATTTTACCAGAGCTATAGGGATTGACATAAATACTGACCTGATAAGCATGGCATATCTCAGCAAGGGATTCAACGGAATAAGGGTTGTCAGGAGTTACTCATTTCCAAATCCAATCCCTCCCGCGGGGATTATACCGCATAAGGAGGCAGAGGAGAAGTTTTTAAAAGAGGTAGATAAGTTTGCAAATGACAAGGATACAGACTGGGATAACCTTATAATAGGAATTCCGCGAAGTCAGGTAATATTAAAGCATATCACTATACCCGCACCTGATGAAAAACTAATCAAGAAGATATTGGAATTTGAGATTGAGAGACATGTCCCTTTGAAGGCGGAGGAAATATATTATGACTTCCATGTAGCAGGAAGATTGGACAAAAATATATTCAAGGTTCTCATAGTTGCAGTCAGGAGAGGATTCATTGATTATTATCTGAGCCTATTAAAAAAGATTAATGCAGAGCCGACTATGGCAAATGTATCATCATTGGCATTATGCAATTTCTTCTCTTTTAATTCTCCATCATTATCATTAGCAGTTGGAGAGGGGAAGACAGAGTTCGTGTATAATAAAGAGGCAGATATTTTATTAAATGTAAATGGAAGGGAATTGGATATAGATATAGTGGGTAATGGGGGAGTAAGTTTTTCAAGGGGGATTAGACTGGATGAAGGGATAAGGGATGTTGGCGGGTATATATTATCAGACCAATTGAACATTGAAAAATTGGGGGATATTATATCAACTGAAATCAGTACAGCAGTTGCAAGCCTGAAGCGGCTGGAAGGCGAGATAAACATAAAGAAGGTATTCCTGTTTGGGCAATTGGCATCAGCGAAGGGAATTGGGAAATATATTGAGGAGAGGGTAAGGATTAAGGATGAAACCTTTGCTTTGCCCTCACCAAATAATGGAAATAATCAAGTGAAGAATGGTCTTAATATCCTAACAGATAATGCTTCATCGGGGTTTTCCTCGGGGTTTGCTGAATCAGCCGCAACTATAGGTTTAGCCCTCTGCGGTATAACAAAAGGGGAGTTAAATATTAATTTACTCCCAAAAAGTCAAAGGTCAAAAAAGAAGGACCATAGTATTTTTATAACACTCATAATGCTTCTCCTGGTTTTTGTCCTTGCACCTGCCTCTCTATTCAGCTGGATTGTTAAGGACAGGTTCACCCTCTCAAGATTGGAAAGGGAGCTATCAGATGTCAAATCAAAGGCATCTATTGTTGAAAAGATGGATATCAAGTCTGGAGAATTGGAAGAGCATATAAAATCTTTTAATAAGGTAAAAGCGGGTAGAGTAAGTCGGCTTGAAATAATGAGGGAA
Source organism: Nitrospinota bacterium (assembly GCA_016194325.1). Taxonomy (GTDB): domain Bacteria; phylum Nitrospinota; class Nitrospinia; order UBA9942; family UBA9942; genus UBA9942. The sequence continues at coordinate 25,990 of JACQBS010000020.1, forward strand.
TTAACAGATATGCTTTCTCCGGATGTCTGGCTTTCAGAGGTTTATATAACTGATGAAGGGATTGAGATAAACGGATATGCCGGTACTGCATCTAATCTTATTCAAATAATGGAAAACTCACCTGTCTTTATCAATGTCAGATTTGACGGGACTATTACCAAAGACAGCGGGAGGGAAAGATTTAAGATAAAGGCAGGAATAGAAGGGTTCAAGGGGTGAAGGGGTGAAGGGTTCAAGGGATTGAGGGAATAAAATAAATGATTGAACCCTCTAACCCTTGAATCCTTGAACCCTATCCTACTTATGAATATTTCAAAAAGGGATAAGGTAGTTTTAGGTATAGGTATTGCCGCTGTGATTTCAGCAGGTCTTTTTACATTTGTTATTAAGCCTATCAATAATAACAGGATGAAGATTAAGACAGATATAGAGAGAAAGGCAGACTTCATTGACAGATATAATGGGGTCTTAAAAAATAAAGATGTAATAGATACGCGGATTAAGGAATTAGAAAAGAAAGGACAGCAGATGAGGTCTTATCTCCTTTCTGGAGAAACACCTTCACTTGCAGCCGCAGATTTGCAGAATCTGCTCCAAAGTGCAGGGGGGGAATTGGGGCTTACATTAGAGAGTGTAAAGGTGCTTGACCCAAGGAAGGTGGATATATTTTATCAAATCCCTGTAGATGTCAGCATGAGGACCGAGATGAGAAAACTGAAGGATTTTATTTATAAGATAGAAAACTCTCCAAAATTTTTAACTGTGCCAAGGTTTAGGATGAGGGTTATTAAGAATAATATTCAGTTTGAACCGGAGGTAATTGAGGCAAGGATAGAGGCGTCGGGGTATATTTTAAGACCGGAGACGAATCTAACAGGCTCCGGGATAGAGGGGAAAAGCAGTTGATGATAAAAATTAAAGCTCAAAGCTCAAGGCTGAAAGATAGTAAACCATTTCATATTATTTTTGTATCCTGTCTTTTATTGGTTTTCAGTTTGTCATGCTCCAAATCAGTTAAGGTAGATAAGAAGAGTCAACTGCCCAATCAGGCAGCAGTCAAGTCTGAAGATAATAAAAATAATTCAGGTAAAGCCAAAACAGGTCAGGTGCCTGCATCTCAGCAACCCGCCGAAGAGATAAAGGGAGAGAATAAAGATGAAATCTTAATGCATATATCCGGGGCTATTACAAATCTACAAAAAGATACAAAAGGTAAAGAAGTTGCTCCGACTTTACCCCCTGATAGCAAAGCGGCTTTGCCTGAAGAGGTTACAACTCAGGCACCATCGTCTCAGCAGATTCAGCAGCCCTCTGCCCCTTCAGTAATTTCTGAAACGAAACCTCAAGATACAGCTAAAAAAACAGCAGAGGAATCCCCTCAAGCTATTTATAAAAATCATATAAGCGGTGCTATTACACCTGTTGACATAGGTGTTAAAAAAACCTATTTGGCAATAGATGTTGATGAGACAAATTTCAGAGAAGGTCCGGGGTTAGAGTTTCCAATAAAGGGGACTGCGAACAGGGGGGAGAGGTTTGAGTTGATTGAGGCAACAGATAACATTTATCATGACAAGCCGTGGTATAAGGTGAAAGATAAGAATGGCAATGAGGTCTATATCTGGGGCGGGAGTGTCCGTGTTTTGAAAGGCGGAGAAGCGACAATCATGTCCAGGGCAGATACAGATACATTATATCTTTCAAATAAAAAGATAGCAGGTGAGAAACAGGGGCTTGTATCTCTGCCAAAGGAGATTGAATCAAGGTCTGTAGTTCTTAACTTTGAAAATACGGATATAAATGATGTCATAGCTACCATAGGTGAATTGCTGGGGCTTGATTATATTATTGAACCGGGTGTGGCAGGGAAGATAACGATACACACATCAGGGAAGATGCCGGCAGGTGAATTGTTTCCTGTCCTTGAGCAGGTATTGGAGATAAATAATCTTACTGTAGTAAGAACAGGAAAATATTACAGGTTTATGCCGATGGCAGAGGCAAAGAGAAAACCTCTGGAAACATTCATTGGCAGGGATGGCAGCGGTCTTCCTTCTGCTGATAGGATAATTATACAGCTTGTCCCGATTAAGTTCCTGCCCGTAGAATCCATAAAGGGGGTTTTAACCCCCCTCCTGACAAAAAGCGGGAGTTTTCTTGATATACCAAATTCCCAGACATTGGGGCTGATTGATACAGCCTCAAATGTGAAGAGGCTCCTTGAGATAGTAGATGCATTGGATGTAAATACATTAGACAGGATGCACGTGAGGCTATTCCAGATTCGATTTATGAAGGCATCTGACCTCTCAAAAGAACTGGTAAATATATTTTCAACACTTGGAATTAAGGAAAAGGAACAGTTTTTAAAATTTGTGCCGATTCAGAGGATAAATTCAGTCCTCATGGTCGGTGCCTCTTCTGAAATAATCCAGACTGCCGAGAAATGGATTAAGGAGCTGGACAAGCCTGTGATTGAAGGGGAAATGGGGACATATGTCTATTATGTCCAGAATGGTGATGCCGGCAATATTGCAGGAATTATTACCTCACTCTACGGCGGCAAGAAAAAACCTGCCGTATCAGGGGTTCTGCTTCCACAAAGTGCCGGTGAGCCTCAAGCTATAAAACTCGCGGAGACTCCGAAGGTTGTTGAACCTCCAAAGGGTCCTGTTACATCAGTAGAGATATTAGGGGCGGCTGAAGTAGAGGGGGAGGTTGTTGTTATATCAGATAAGGAGACTAATTCTATCATCATACGCACAGGTCCTCAAAACTATCCTGCAATACTTGAGACAATAAAGAGGCTGGATAAGGTGTCTGTTCAGGTATTGATTGAAATTATGGTGGCTGAGCTTACATTGGATGAAAGAACCCAGTTTGGACTGGAGTGGGCAATCAAGACAGGTACAGGCGGATTTGGTGTTGATACAGGTTCATCCCTCGGTGGAAATATTGGAAAGAGTGTAGGGCAGATGAGTGCCTCTGGTCTCAGTGCCTTTGTCCACGAGACAGATAAATTCATAGGACTCTTTCAGGCGTATGCAAGTGATTCAAAATTAAATGTTCTGCTCAGCCCTATGATTCTTACATCAGAAAATAAACCCGCAACCATAAATATAGCCAATGAAGTTCCAATAGAGACGACTACATTTCTCCAGACAGGCACAACACCCGTTACAACAAGGTCATTCCAGTATAAGAGCATAGGAACAAAATTGACTGTCACTCCAAAGATAAATGAGGAAAGATTGGTTACGCTTAATATAAATCAGGAGGTAAGTCAGGTAAATGAAGCCGCTCAGACAGCGGCAGGTGCACCGCCATCATTTTTTTCAAGACAGCTTCAGACATCCGTTGTAGTCAATGATAAACAAAGTCTTATACTTGGCGGGCTTATAGAGGACAAAAAGGATAATAGCCGCTCAGGTATTCCATGGCTTTATAAAATACCCGTAATTGGATGGCTCTTTGGTGCCAAGAAGGATACGACGAGAAAGACAGAGCTTCTTATGTTAATAACCCCTCATGTAATTACTAACAGCCGTGAGGCAAAGGCTGTTACAGAAGAATTTCAGAGCAGATTAGAATCCCTCCAGAAAACTCTTGTCTTTAACAGATAAAATTTGATATTATTATTTAGTCACAGACTTACACAGACTTATATCAGAAGATAAGAAGCAAGAAGTCAGAAACCAGAAGCAAGATATCTTGTCTCTTGTTTCTTGCATCTTGCCTCTTGTTTTGTCAGTGAAAATCCGTGGCTAAAGATTTATAATTTGCCGAGGTAGCTCAGTCGGTAGAGCGAAGGACTGAAAATCCTTGCGTGGGCGGTTCGATTCCGCCCCTCGGCACCATAAAATAGTGACAAAGTATCAAAGTGTCAAAGAATCAAAATTCTATACTCTGACACTCTGACACTCTGACACTCTGACACTTTTCATGATAATTCTTGGCATTGACACTTCAACAAATCAGGGAAGTGTTGCTATTGCAGAAGGCGGAAGCCTGCTCTCTGAATCATTTCTTCCTTTAAATAGTTCCTATTCTAAGACCTTAATTAATTCATTAGATGATTTATTAAAAAAATGTAAAATCGGAATCAATGATATTGATGGATTTGCCGTATCAATAGGTCCCGGCTCATTTACAGGTTTAAGGATAGGGCTCTCCACATGTAAGGGTTTTAATCTTGCCACAGGGAAGCCTATTGTCCCTGTGGGGACACTGGATGCAATTGTTGAGAGTTATTTTTCGGATTCAGGATTTTTTCAATCTTCAATCTTCAATCTTCAATCTCCAATTTTGTTGCTCTGTCCAATTCTTGATGCCAAAAAGGGTGAAGTTTATGCATCTTTGTATAAATATGAAAAGGAGGTGATAAAAAAGGTAGAGGATGATATGGCTATCAGTCCTGAAAGACTCTGTGAGAAGATTAATGAACCAGTAATCTTTTTTGGTGATGGTATTAAATCTTACGGTGATTTTATTAGGGATAAATTAAAAGGGCTTGCCTATTTTTATGATGATGCACAAAAGAATTCAGTAGCCGCCAGCATTGCTTTGCTTGGCGGAAAAAAATTAGAAAGGGGGGATATTGAAGATTCAACTGTCTTGAAACCAAGGTATATCCGCCGTTCAGAGGCGGAAATCAAATTAGAAGAAAAAGGAGGAATATATTTATGATACCAAAAGGATATAACGAAGATTTAATTGAAAAGGCAACAAATGAAAATAAAGAATTCAGGTCATTATACTTAGAACATCTTGAATTAGAAAAAAAGCTGTCGGAACTCAATAAATCAAAATTTTTAACCACCGAGAAAGATATAGAGAGAAAGAGATTACAAAAGATAAAACTTTCTGGTAAGGACAGGATGTCAAAAATATTAAAGAAGTATTAGAGTCGTTTTTGATGACAAAAATCGTTTAAAGGACTCTAACATAACTAATATGCAATACTATATTTCAGCAATATAATAATTGATACAAAACTATTATATTGCATTTCAGCTCCGTTTTGAACGATTTTATAAGGTTTTTTTCTTTGACTATCTCACCTTTAATTTCTATAATTTATCAAAAATTAGAGTAAACATAAAAGACAATGTTAGATGCGGCAATAGGGAAAAAGTATGGTTCAAAATGAATATGAATACATTGAATTTCTAGTTCAAAGTGGGCTTCAAGAAAATAGTGCCTACAGCTACGGCAGATATTTAGAAGCTATTTCAACTCATTTGAACATAGTAATAGGTTTCTCCACCATAACATCAGATGAAGATGTGGCATCCATCATTGAAAATCTCTCAGAAACTGATTTGGCACAGAACTATAAAAATAACTGTGGCACTGCTTTAAGGGCGTATTTAAGGTTTGTGGGTGAATCAGAACCTGCCTACAAGTCTCCTGATGAAATTGTAAATCCAGATAAATATACTGAAGGTGCTAAAAAAAAAATAACTGTAAATTCATACGAGAGAGATAATAGCGCAAGAAACAAGTGTATTGAGATACATGGTTTGAATTGCGCGGTCTGTAAAATGAGTTTTAAAGAAACCTATGGTTCCATCGGCATAGGCTTTATTCATGTTCACCACATCAAGCCACTGTCAGAAATTAATGAAAACTATGTGGTAAACCCAGAAACAGATTTAATGCCTGTGTGCCCTAATTGCCACGCAATGCTACATCGTCCAAAGGAAGCAATTAGTATTGAATCACTAAGAGAAGTGTATGATGAAAAAGCATCTAACAATTAGCTCCAGCGGACGCGCCAAAGGCGCGCGCCCCTGAGCTTTGTCGTTGAACCTGTAGAAAAAGTCTTCAAATCCTTATAAAAACGCCATATAATTACATAGAACAAAGCATTTGACCGCTTAGTAAAGAGAGAGGAGACATAATGGCGAGATATAAGGAATATGACTATTCGGAGGGGA
>JACQBS010000021.1 GCA_016194325.1 Nitrospinota bacterium
CTTACAGCGTTTTTCATATTCATTTTGATTCTTCATCGCCTTTACCTCCTCCAAAAAGTTTTTGGAAGAAGTTTAGACGATGTAAATTAGTTTACGATGTTATTAGATTTTTTAAGTATACGATGTTATTAGATAAACCCGATAGGTAAATAAAATCTTTTAACTTACACTTGCACTTACACTTACACTCCCTTCGAGTCTGTGTCCATCTGTGGCTAATTAAGTTTTTGTTCATTTTTTAGGAGAGAGAATCTCCTGAGGTGTCAGCAGCAGCCTCTTGAAAACACCGAGGATCCCTTCTCCCAAGGACTCAAATGGCACAGCCGTAATCTGAGGGTCATTCATATCACCCTTTACCGTATAGTAAAACACTATCAGTGCCTTTTTGTCCCCTGTTAAAATCCTGCCGGCAAGAGGTATGCTGCTTATTATCTTATCCACTGTCTGAAATGGCTGGACACCTATAATCATATCAATCTTTTTATCTTTTATATCAATCTCCCCTACTGTCGTTATTCTTATTGAATCGCTGTCTATAAGCAAATCTTCTGTTACTGCAATGCCATTTTTTATTTCAAAATTAGCAATTATTGAATTATAAGGCATCCCCTCCGTTACAAGGTCAGGGAGTTTAAATTTGAATATCTGATACACATTCAAAAGTGAGAATATCTTTGAGAGGATATGAAATCTATTTATATTTCCATTATGAATTTCAATATGGAGATTCCCGTTCATAGACTTCTTTATATCACCCAACCCCATACCCTTTCCTGAAATCTTGCTATTTATATTTATGTTGCCATGTATATCACGAAATCCTTCTGGTAACTTCCCGTAAAGATTTTCTATATTCATGTTTACCATCTTATTGCTTAAAGAAATTTCCACCCCATCTTCTTTATCCCAGTTGAGCCACCCCTTTTCTACATGGCTTCCACCAAACCCTTTAAGCAATAAATTTTTTACCTTCATCATCTCGCTGTTGTAATAAATATCAAACATCAGGCTTTCAAACGGAAGTCCCATTAATCTACCCTTATCTACAGCTATCTTCCCCCTCCATGTAATCATGCCTAATTGAGAATCCCTTTTCTCCTCACTTCCCGCCGCCACTTCCTCTTTTGAAGGAGGAAAAGTTTGTCCGGTTATATCTTTAGACGGGAAAAAATTATCAAAGTTGAAAGATGATGCATTGAGGACAAATTCAACAATGGGGTTTGAAAATTCTTTTACACTTGCACTAAACCTGACAGGGGAATCGCCAAAAAATCCGCCTGCAGATGGTATAAATATCCTGTCCCCTGTAAAATCGGCGGTAGCATTAAGATTATAAACAGGCATGGGCAGATAGGTTAATTTAAAGTCAGCATTTCTAACTGACAGCTTCCCATTTATTTTTGTATCCTTTATATTTTTTAGATATCCAACAGTATTTAACTGAAGAGATACAATGCCTGACGCAACCGAATCTTCAGCCCTCGTGAGGAATTTAACAACATCAGTGATATTCATTTCATTTGTAGAGACAGACAAGATGAACTTCGGATTATCATAATTATTTACCCTGCCTTTGACATCTATCTTTGCTGTTTTTAAAAATATAACCAAATTATCAATATTAATGGTATCTGAATTAACCCTTCCATCAAATTGAATCCGATTTGGAAAACCCTTATCCTTTTCAAGCCATACATCATACCTATATGAAGAATCAGTCAGGTCAAGAGTTTGTGAGACAATGAAATCACCCTTCCTCCCCTTTAAATTGAAGTTTATCTCAGATACACCCTCAGCCTTTGAAACTTTTTTTATCTTATCCAATCCCAGAGTCAACGCATCGGATAGGTTAAGTCGGGAATATAGATTTATGTCTATCAAAGGATTCTGGGATTTAAAGTCTTTCACAACTCCTTTGATGCTAAACTTTGAATCCCTCATATTCCCGTTTAGTTTTTTTATGAGTATTTCTTCGGGTGAGAAATGAAAGGAGCCAGCCACATTTTCAATAGGGAGTTTGACCTGAACATGGTGAATAGTTAAGCCTTTAGCCTCGGCATCCACTTCTATTCGGATCGGGGGCGTATTTTTTGGCAGAGGGCCAATAATTTTTATATCGGCAGTAACGATGCCTGCCCTGGCATCTATATTTTTTTTATACTGCAGCGGAACATCCTTTAATAAAGTGCCCTTTGCCTTACGAACATCTGCATCCCCTTTGATAGAAAGTCTTAAATAAGGGAGAGATACCAGCTCTGAAATAGAGCCATTGAGATTGATAATTCTACACTCCTCATAATTGCCGGTTACATCCGAGAATATCAGATTTCCGTCTTTTAATGTCATCAAACCGTTCAGTCTTCTTAACGGATACTTCCCCTTATTTATATCCAGACTCAAATCCTTAACACCAATAACCCCTGACAGTAATTTAAAATTTGAAGGGTCACTTAAATTTATCAACTCTTTTACCTTTCCTGAAAACTTCAAACTTTTGACTTCCAGCTCCCCTTCCCTGATAACATTTTCAAAAAATTCTGAAGCCCCTGAAGAATGAATCTTCCCCTTTATATACCTTTTACTTTTATCTATATCCAATCTGGGTATGGAAAGGTCAAGGTTAATTGTAGCTTTATCAGGCTTAAATCCATCTATTGAGCATTTGCCATTAATCAATAAGTCTTCTACTTTAAATTGGATATTTTCAAAGTTTAGCGAATCCTTCTTTAAGCTCATCGCATACTTAATAGAGCCGTGATGAGGCTTCGTCGGGTCAGAAAGCACCTCTCTCCTAAGACCTTTATCATCATGGCCAGACTGAAAAAAATCTAATGACCTGAAGATTATGTCCCCTGAAGATTCAAATCCATCTTTTAAATTCCCCTCTATTGATGTATCAATATCAAGCCATCCTCCCTGCTGGCTGCTGACAGCCGATAGCTCAGCCGGAAGATATTTTTTCAGATAATCGCTGAATCGGTTTAGAGGCAATGAATTAATCTTTATATGCCCCCCCCAATTAAAATTGGTGAGATAGAAGTTGATGAAATGATGCTGCAATTCTGCATAATCAACATTTTGTGATGAGTCTTTTACGGTCCCGGTCAGTTCAAATGTTGAAGGCTGATACTCGTTTGATAAAATTCCGTTTACTTTAAATTTTATCATCTCGCGAAACAGGGGTTTTTCTATAATCATATTCAGCTTATTGAACTCAACAGGCACAGACGTTTCAGGTATGAAGCTGTCTGTAAATATTAACCGGCTGTCAATTACCCTGACATCGCTCAGCATTGGAATAAACTTAAACTGCAGAGTGGTCAGAAAGCGGTTGAGCGGCGAAAAGATTGATTTTTTATCTTCCAGGAGATATCCCCCCTCCTTCTCAGCCTTGAGTTCTAATAGCGGTGTAGTATAATTGGAGATTATCCTTGAGATATTAAAATATCCTTCTCTGTCTCTATTTGCGGATATATCTGCCCCTTCAATATATAAACTCCTTATTACTATTGTCTTTTGTTTGATAAGGGGGGTAAGCTTTATAAGTGTCTTTATTCTTTTTGCTGAGAATATACTTAATTCGTTTTCTTTTATTGATACATTGTTCAGCTCCAATTCTATGCCGTTCCTTATTGCAAACTGTATATCGCCTATGGAGACAGATGACCTTGTATAGTCACTCAGCTTCTTTTCAATTAATCCCTTATAATTGTTTACATTAAGGAAGATGGGGGCAAGATTAATTAAAGCGGCAAAGAAGAATAAAAAGAAAAGGATGGATAGTAAAAGCCTTATTCTCGTTTTTCTTTTCATTTTATTTATACATAGGAAATTATAAAAAACATATAAGGAGAAAGGGGGAAGAAGATGGAGAAATGGAGAGATAATAAGTCAGATTCTTTTTTCTCCTTTTCTCCCTTTTCTCCATTCTCCTTAATCTTTTTCTTTTATTCTTATCATTTTATTTTATCCGATGGATGGCAGGGATATTTCAAATAACCTTTGAAACCCTTGATACAAAGCTCTTTATCCATTGGGCTGCCAGGATTATACTCTTAAGATGCCCCTCTAAGTCTTCGCCCAGACCTTTTATCAACTCTAACTTTCTAAGGAGAAGCTCTGCATCACCTATAATAATAGTTAAAGGATTATTAATCTCATTTCTCAAGTCTATGATTGCCTGTCTCAAAAGGTCTTCCCTCTTTTCTACAGCGGCAGCCCCTTCTACCGACGTTTCTTTTTTACCCGTAAATATCGTATCAAAAATCTTCGGACTTACAATTTCTCTGCCTTTAACCTTTTTAGGAATGGAAAAGGTAAAGGTGCTCCCCTTCCCAAATTCACTTTCAACCCATATACTCCCCCCATGCACCTCTACAAAGTATTTTGAAATAGAGAGCCCCAATCCCACACCCCCGAATTCCCGGGTCAATGAACTGTCTAATTGGCGAAACCTGTCAAATATGATTTCATAATCCTCTTTTTTAATCCCTATCCCGGTATCCGAGACAGCTACATGAATTTCATCACCCTTCTCCTCACTGGTAATAGTAATTTCCCCTCCCCTATGAGTATATTTAATTGCATTATTTAACAAATTCCATAATACCTGTGCAATCCTCTTTTGGTCTATCTCGGCAGTAGAACTTTCCTCCTCTAAGTTTAATATTAAATCCAGTCCCTTCTCCATAATATCAGGCTTAAATAATGCCACAACCTCTTTAATAATCAGATTGATATTGTATTCTGATATTTCAAGCCCAACCCTTCCCGACTCTATCTGTGCCACATCAAGGAGGTCACCTATTAGCTGTTCAAGCCTTTCGCCCTGTGACCAGATAATTTTTATAAATTCCATAGCCTCTTTAGGAATATCTTTCATATCAAAAAGGAGTTTTGTAAAACCGAGTATAGAGGTCATCGGTGTCCTTAACTCGTGACTCACCGTAGCGAGAAATTCAGTCTTTAAGCGGTTTGCCGATTCTGCCTCTTTTGTCTTCTTTTTAAGTTCGGCAGTCTTTTCCTCAACCTTTTTCTCAAGGTCTCTCTTAAATTCCATAAGCTCGCTGTGCAGCCTTGCCTTTATAATCAGGTGTCCGACAACATGAGAAAGTGTTAAGAATATCTCCTCCTGCTCCAGCTTGATTGCACCTGCTTCCGGGTGGCTCAGATTTATTACACCGAGCAGTTCTTCCTTTGAAAATAATGGGAGGCAGAAGATAGTGCCGATTTTTACATGGCTTGGCAGTTCCTTGAACCTCTCATCCTTTTTAACATCGGGTATAAATATAGGCATTTGTGTTACAGCCACTGTCCCTGCAATCCCTTCACCCATCTTAATTTTTTTTCCTGCCTTTTTTCCATTAATCATATCTCCCCAACCCGATACAGCCCTGAGCTCAAGATACTCCCCCCTCTCGTCAAGAAGCATAATAGAGCAATTCTCAAAATCAAGCTCCTCTTTAAACGCCCTGACGGCTATCCCGCACACCTCATCTACTGTCTTAACCGATACTGACAGTTCTCCTATCTTTCTGATTGTTGAGAGGCTCTTTAATCCCTTTTCAAACAGCTCAAGTGTCTCCCTCAGCCCATTACGATATATCTCCCTTTCATGACAGACCCCTTCGTATGCCTCAAGCAGTCTGTTTACTACAGGGGCAGTCTCCTTATCACCTTCAGAAAGCGAGGATACATCCGCCCTTGCCTTCTCTTCACCTGACAATACCATTTCAATGGCTTCTTTAATAGTAACCATGTTAAGCTATATCGCTTAGGATATTTTCAATGCTCTCTTTTTTGGACTGCACAAATGAAACTAATCCTGCAATATCCGTCTCTTTTAAATGAAGGGCGTTAAAAACCCTTTCATCAACACTCGGCGTAAAATTGTCCCCTCCAAACCCAATCTTTTCTTTTTTAACAATATAATTGGCAAGATATACTGCAGAAGTGAGCTCACTGTTTGTAAATGACGACCACGGTGTCTTATGGTATCTTACAGATTGAATGATTTCATTAGGCAGCTGCCATTTTTCACATAGCCATTCTCCGGCATTGATATGGGTAATACCAAATAGCATATCTTCAGCAAAACATATAGAGCAGCTTTTTTCCCGTGCCATATCAATTGCCGCCTTGTATTGTTCATGAAATATGTTAATCAGGATAAGTTTTCCAATATCATGAAGCAATCCGCCCATAAATGCCGCCTCAGGCTTGACTACAGATGTCCTCTTTCCAATCTCCTCTGAAACAAGTGCAGTTGCAAAAGAGTGAATCCAGAGTGCCTTTAAATCTATACCGCTCCCCTTCCCCTCCTCGGAAAAATGAGAAAAGACTGATGTCCCGATAGCAATATTTTTGACTGCCGTAAATCCAAGCATTGCTATGGCATGTGGAATTGAGATAATCTTCTGGCTAAGCCCATAATATGCGGAATTGGCAATACTCAAGACCTTTGAGGCAATTGCCTGGTCAGCCGACACAATCTCACCCAATTGCCTTGCCGATGTTTTCTCATCCCTTAACAGCGTCATTATCTTACTGAGAATAATCGGAATAGTGGGGAGTCTCTTTGCACTCTGTATCAGTCTTCTTAATTCACCCTGTTCCATAAATATAACCAAATCCTAAATTCTAATTTCTAAACTCTAAACAAATCTAAAATTCAAAACAGTTTAAAACTTTGGAATTTTGAATTTTGAAATTATTTAGAATTTCGGATTTCGTATTTAGAATTTTCATTTTTGTTACAGTCCTTCCTGTGCCTTTTCAAGGAGTGTCTCCCATGTATCAGAATCATCAGGAAGTGTTGCCCTTCCAAACTTCATAGAAATTGTTGCTGCCCCTATATCAGTAGATAGGAATTTATGACTTCCTATAATATCAACCACCTTTTTTTCAACTACCCTTGAACCCTCTTTTCCAGTAGTAGGAAGAACAAGCAATATCTTTGAGGGTCCAAATCTTAAGACACCATCTATATCCCTCAGTTTTTTCTTAACCGTTTCCACACCCTCCCTGACCATTTCATCAGGAAGAGGCTCTTCCACATCTCCCTTTTTGGTAAATAGGGACAATATTAATAAGGTAAGCGGGTATTTCCCCCTCTTTGCGTGGGAGACCTCAAGCTTAAGATAGGTATGAAAATCAAATTCAATCTTTTCTTCCATAATCTTAAACGGTGCATGATACCCCTTTTCAATAATCTTGTTTATCTTGCTGACCAAAACATCTATCTTGCCTGCCTTTATAACATAGTCCACACCGCCTGCCTTGATTGCCTTTATAACTGTCCCCTTATCATCAACGGCACTGTTGAATATAATCGGGATATTGCCATACTGGCTCTTCTTTAAAAACATTGCAGTCTGAATGCCGTCTATCTTCGGCATTGCAACATCCATAACAACTAAATCTATCTTATTTTTTTCAAAAAACCCTGTCTTGTTTTTTTCACTGGAATAGACATCATTAACTACCTCTTCCCCGCTCTCAGCATCAATAACCATATAGCCTTCAGTCTCTAATGCCTTTTTTATAAACATCCGGCTGAAGTTAGAATCATCAATAACAAGAATGCATCCCTTTGGTTTACCCATTCACTGTATCTCCACCTCTGAAACCTCACCATAGGATGTGAGGTCATTTGAAAGTGCACTTATGTTTAATCCCGGAATTGTCGTTACTGTGGCAATGATATCCAGAGAATCCCTTATTACATTTCTATATACCTGAATTGTCGTTATTGCAATACCATGCTTATTCAATACCTTTTCAACCTTTCCGATAATATCAGGCACATCCTTTGCCACCAGATTGATACTCTTGGTACCCTTGCTTGCAAGAAATACCTTCTCCCACTTGCTCAACAGGGTCAACGCAATAATGATTATTATTGTGGCAAGTAATGAACCCACATAAAACCCTGCCCCTGCCCCCAACCCAATTCCGGCAGTAGTCCAGAGGCTTGCAGCAGTGGTAAGCCCCTTTATAGAAACACCAAAGCGGAGGATTGCACCCGCCCCGAGAAAGCCAACGCCACTTACAACCTGTGCCGCAATACGGGCAGGGTCTGAGTTCTGGGGATTTCCGATTTCGCTTGCAACATATATGGAGACCAGCATCATGAGGGTTGAACCGACACATAAAATTATATGTGTCCTTAACCCGGCAGGCTGGTTTCTCCTCTCCCTTTCAATTCCTATTATCCCACCAAGTATGGTTGATAGTATTAACCTTATGGCGATTTCATGATATGTCAGCATATTTAAAACCTAACAAATTCATCATAATATAACATAAAACCAAATGGACAAATAAAAAAAGTTTGATATAATGAAAAATAGATAGAAATCCAATTTTATCTATTAAAGAAGGGAGATGCGAGGCAAACGATGGCAAAGATAATACCTTTCAAGGGCATTTTATACAATAAAGAAAAGATAAGAGATATGAAGGATGTGGTCGCACCTCCGTATGATGTTATATCACCGGCGGAGCAGGAGGAGTTGTATAAGAGGCATGAGAATAATGTGGTGAGGCTCATACTCGGCAAGGAATCAAACAGTGATACATCTGATAATAACCGTTATACAAAGGCGAGGGACTCTTTTGATTCATGGCAGAGGGATAGTATCCTTATTAAAGATGCCTTCCCCTCTATTTATGTATATTCACAGGAATACCACCTTGGCGAAACTGAAGGTTTTGAGAAGAAGAGGAGGCTCGGCTTTATAGCGTTATCAAAATTAGAGGACTTTGGAGAGGGTAAGATACACCCCCATGAAAATACACTCGCAAAGCCAAAGGAGGACAGGCTTAAACTCATGCAGCACTGCAATGCAAACTTTAGCTCAATTTTCGGCCTCTTCTCCGACCCGTCAAAAAGGATAGATTCGGTATTAAAAGATTACATGAGACATTCTCCATTATATGATCTGGTTGATGATGCAGGGATGAGGCATACACTCTGGGCAATAAGAGATAACAGGGCAATACAGATAATCACGGGTGTTATGTCTGATAAGCAGGTATTTATTGCAGACGGGCATCATAGATATGAGACTGCAATCAATTACCGTAATGAGATGAGAGGGAAATTGCCCAATTTTTCAGGTGAAGAACTGTATAATTATGTAATGATGTATTTCACCAATACAAACTCCGAAGGGCTTTCCATACTGCCGATTCACAGACTGGTCAGCAACCTATCAGATTTTGATAAGAAGGAAATAGTTAAGAAGGCAGGGGAATTTTTTAATATTGAAAAACTTTCTTTTAATGAATCTGATGAAAAGGCTGTCAGAAAGAGACTCTTTTCAGATATGAAAGAGAGGGGCGAAAAGGAGCATATATTTGGCATGTATATCGGGGATGATGACTATATCCTGCTCACCTTAAAAGAAGGGGGTCAGGAAGAAGTAAACAGTAAGCAGTATGGAGTAGGCAGTAAGCAGGTAAAAAAACTGGATGTTACCATTCTACATACCCTCCTGATTGAAAAAATTCTGGGAATAAGTGAAAAGAGCCTTGCAGAGCAGAAAAACATAACCTATACAATAAGCTGGGATGAGGCTATAAAAGATGTAAAGGCAGGTAAATACCAGATAGCCCTTTTCTTAAATCCGACAAAGATAGAAGAGGTCAAAGATGTTGCCGCCGCAGGTGAGAAGATGCCGCAGAAATCAACATTTTTCTATCCCAAGCTCATAACAGGACTGGTGATGAATAAGCTGGAGTGATTAAAAGTATCAGAGTGTCAGAGTATCATAGTATCAAACTATTATATTTTTACTCTGACACTTGGATACTTTGACACTTTGACACTATGAAAGAACTTCATTTAAAATTTGAAACATTAAAAAAAATACTCAGGGAAATGGGCAACCTTATAGTTGCATTCTCTGGAGGTGTGGACAGCACTTTTCTCTTAAAAGTGGCAAAGGATGTGCTTGGTGAAAATGTTATTGGAGTAACTGCAACATCCAGCACATACCCGGAAAGAGAATTTAATGAGGCAAAAATATTGGCAGAGGAGATTGGTGTAAGGCATATTGTAATAGAATCGGAGGAGCTTAATATAGACGGCTTCAAGGAAAATCCGCCTAACAGATGTTACTTTTGCAAAGGTGAACTGTTCGGCAAATTAAGAGATGTGGCGAATAAAAATAATATAAGATTTGTTGCTGATGGTTCAAATCTTGATGATGTATCCGACTACAGGCCTGGCAGAAAGGCAGCAGAGGAGTTGGGTGTCAGGAGTCCCTTAAAAGAGGCTGGATTTACAAAGGAAGATATAAGGGCATTATCAAAGGAGTTGGAGCTAAAGACATGGAATAAGCAGTCCTTCGCCTGTCTCGCATCCCGATTCCCCTATGGAAAAGAGATAACCTCTGATAAGCTCATCATGGTTGATAAGGCTGAAGATTTTTTGCTATCTATGGGATTCAGGCAGGTAAGGGTCAGGCACTATGACGAAATGGCAAGGATAGAGGTTTCAAAGGATGAAATTAAAAAGCTATTCAATAACGGCACATCAGAAAAAATATCAAAGAGGCTTAAAGAAATCGGTTTTAAATATGTTACAGTTGATTTAGAAGGCTACAGGACAGGGAATATGAATCTTACCTTACCGGTAAAAAATGCTCAAAGCCTATCTGAAAAGAATATTTGAAATTGCCAATCGAGGTGATGCAAGAGAGGAAAGTTATTATTCCTGCCTTGAGAGATTCATTAGTGATTATGCCAAATCCATCAACAAAACTAATGTCCATATAACAACACTGCCAAAAAAGACTGATGCAGGGAATCCTGACTTTAGAATCTGGGATGGAAAACAGCACATAGTTGGCTACATTGAAGCCAAAGCACCAACGGTTGAGCATTTAGATGAGATAGAAACTACAGACCAGCTAAAACGTTATCTTCAAACATTCCCGAATCTCATATTAACAAACTTTTCAGAATTCAGACTCTATCGCAACGGTGAATTGACAGATAGAGTTCTTATCTCCAGACCTTTTATTATTCACAAACTCAAAACCACCCCTCCAGTAGAAAAAGAATCCGAATTTCTTAATTTGCTGGAGAAATTCTTCTCCTTTTCCCTCCCAAAGGTTTATGATGCCAAAACCCTTGCAATTGAACTGGCAAAAAGGACAAGGTTTTTAAAGGATGAAGTCATTACACAGGAATTGAACGAAGAGGAGAGAAAAGGGAGAGGGTTTATACTTGGTTTTTATGAGGCATTTAAGCAGTATCTTATAAGCGGTCTATCAAAGGAGGACTTTGCAGACCTTTATTCTCAGACTATTACTTATGGACTCTTTGCTGCCCGCACCCGTGTAATCCCCTCCGTCCCCCCTTTAGAAAAGGGGGGTGAGGGGGGATTTAACAGAAAGCTTGCCTATGACAATATCCCGCGCACAATTGGAATCTTGAGAGATGTCTTTAAGTTTGTCTCTCTTGGTGATTTGCCAAAACAAATGGAATGGATTATTGATGATATTTCAGAAGTCCTGTCAGTTACAGATGCAAATAAAATACTCCATCAATACTTTCATGAAGGAAAGGGGAAAGACCCTGTTGTTCATTTCTATGAGACCTTTCTTACAGAATATGACCCTCAAACAAGGGAAAAGAGAGGAGTCTATTACACCCCTGAGCCTGTTGTTTCCTATATTGTCCGTTCTTTGCATAACATCCTGAAAGATGATTTTAACAGGAAGGATGGATTTGTAAGTAATTCAGTTACAGTTTTAGACCCTGCTGCGGGGACACTTACTTTTCTTGCTGAGGCGTCTAAATTAGCAATTGATGAATTCATCCATAAATATGGTGAAGGCGGAAAAGAAAAATTTATAAAAGAGCATATCCTCAAAAACTTTTATGCCTTTGAGCTTATCATGGCACCCTATGCAGTAGGGCATCTGAAGATGTCCTTTCTATTAGAGGAATTGGGTTATCGTCTTCATGAAGATGACAGGTTTAAACTTTATTTAACAAATACCCTTGAGATGGAAGAACTTGCCCAAACAGAACTGCCCGGCATGTCTTCTCTTTCCGAAGAATCCCATCTGGCAGGCAAAGTTAAGAAAGAACAGCCTATTCTTGTAATCCTTGGCAACCCGCCATATTCAGGGCATTCAACCAATATCGGAGATTGGATTTCAACAGAGATTAAGGCTTATTATAAGGTTGATGGAAAGCCTCTCGGTGAGAAAAACCCGAAATGGCTTCAGGATGACTATGTAAAATTTATCCGCTTTGCCCAGTGGAAAATAGATAAAGCAGGTGAAGGTGTTTTAGGATTTATCACAAACCACAGTTACCTTGATAATCCGACATTCAGGGGTATGCGTCAGTCCTTGATGAATAGCTTTAATGAGATTTACATCTTAGACTTACATGGCAACAGCCTCAAAAAAGAAAAATGCCCTGATGGAAGTAAAGATGAGAATGTCTTTGACATTCAGCAGGGTGTCGCTATTGCGATTTTTATAAAGAGGAAGGATGTCATTGCGAGGAGCGAGATTCCTCGTCTGTCTTTGCGAGACTCACAAAGTGAGACGAAGCAATCTCAAGACAGGCTCGGAACAGGCTCCGCAATTTCAAAGAGAGGGATTGCTTCGCCTTCGGCTCGCAATGACAATGAGTGCAAGGTTTTCCATATTGACCTCTGGGGACTGCGCAAAGATAAATACAAATGGCTGGAAAGCCATTACATAAAAACAACAAAATGGAAAAGGCTGAAGCCAAAATCTGAATTTTATCTCTTTATCCCAAGAGAGGAAAAACTTTTAAAGATATATGAAAGTTATCCAAAGATAACCGAAATTTTACCAGTAAACAGTGTAGGGATAGTTACTGCAAGGGATAATTTTGTAATTGACCACGATAAAGAAACACTTAAAAGACGAATCAGGATGTTCGGCGATGAGAAAACCCCTGATGAAATTATAAGGCAGACTTTTGGTTTAAAGGATAAATCAAACTGGAATTTAAAAGATGCACGGAAAAATGTAATGGAAGATGAGAACTGGCAGGATTCAATCACACAGATTTTATACAGACCCTTTGATGTTCAGTGGATTTTTTATCACGATACTGTTATTGAACGTTCCCGCAGAGAAGTCATGCAGCACATGATGGGGAAGAATTTGGGGTTGGTTACAGTTAGACAAGTTGCAGAAGGAGTTTTTAACCATGTCTTTGTATCAAATAATATTATTGAAAGTCGTGTAACACTTAGCAACAAAGGCATAGCATTTCTTTTGCCCTTGTATATTTATCAGAAAAAAGATAATCCTAAAAAACAATCTCTTGGTAAAGTCATGATGCTATTTGAACCAGAGGCAGAATATGGGGTTAAAAAGCCGAACATCTCTCCAGCAATAGCTGAACAATTGACGAAGGATTTAGGAAAGACACCTTCTCCTGAGCAAATATTCTTTTATATTTATGCTGTCCTCTACTCAAACACTTATCGCACAAAATATGCTGAATTTTTAAGGATAGATTTTCCAAGAATCCCTTTCACAAAAGATTTCAAACTCTTTATCAAGATGGCAGAATATGGAGAAAGGCTTGTTGATTTACATCTGCTTAAATCCACAGAGATTGACAAACCTGCTGCCAGACTACAGGGTAAGGGAAATTTCAAGGTTGAAAAATTGAGATATGATGAAAATCGTCTCTATATCAACCAGAGCCAGTATTTTGAAGGGATTACGAAAGAGGTTTATCAATATCAAATCGGCGGTTATCAGGTCTGTGATAAGTGGTTAAAGGATAGGAAGGGAAGAAGCCTGTCCCTTGATGATATAAAGCATTACTGTAATATTATTACATCCATCCAGAAGACAATTGAAATCCAGAAAGCAATTGATGGGACTTATGGGAAAATTGAGTGAGTTTACCTCTTAGTCAAACTTTGTTTTTTATTTTTCAATTTTATAAGTATTCTTAAATCTTCTTTATCTTTTTTCCTTCCAGCAGACTTTTTCATTTTTATCAAATCATTAAGGCTTGAAAAAAATACTTCCTGTGAACCAATTTTCCCTTTTACCCTATTCTTCCACACCTCTTTAAAAGTTATACCTTTGACAAAAGGATGGATATCTGTCTCAAGTATATATTGTCTAATAAGAACTTTTTTCGCCAGTAAATCTGCTATAGAAATATCAAAGACATCATAGCCAAAAGATTTTAACGCTTTTAGAGTTTTTTTGGCGTTATCCTTAGTATTCTCAATGAAAATATCAATATCCAGTGTGGCTCTTGAATAGCCGTGGAAGGGGAAAGAGGCAGCGCCTATTATAACAAACTTAACCTTATTTTCGTTTAATGATTTTAAAAGGCTCTCTGTGTCCATTTTCTATAAGTATTTTTGCAATCTCTTCAGA
>JACQBS010000022.1 GCA_016194325.1 Nitrospinota bacterium
CCCTTTTATCTCATTGTAATTCCTAAACTTTATTAAGCTTAATTTCTTGACTTCAACTTTATTACGAAAGAACCAAAAATTTTCTTTATCCGCAGCCTCCTTTGGTTTATCACAGAAGATACAGCTATCCTTTTGCGGAGTATCAAGATAACTCATCCGCCACGGTGCCCAGAGTGTTTTCATAGAATAAAGACTTGAACACGAATGACACGAATGGACGAATTACACAAATAATAGGCTTAAGTCTTGAGTCTAAAGTCTTCAGCCTATAGTCTTCATTTATTCGTGCCATTCGCATATTCGTGAAATTCGTGTTCCAAAAGTTTTAGAATTTCATTTTCTTTTTTTCTCATCTCCACTGCCATCTTTTTTGATTTTTCATGGTCATAACCGATGAGGTGCAGGATGCCATGAATCATAAGAATCAGAACCTCTTTCATAAAGGGATGTCCTCTTTCCTTTGCCTGTCTTTTCGCAGTTTCAAGTGATATTACAACATCGCCCAGAAGATGAGAGTAAACAGTAGGCAGTAGGCAGTAGGCACTTCTTTTTTTACTGCTTACTGCATACTGATTACTGCCTACTTCCTCATTCTGGGAAAATGAGAGGACATCGGTGGGTTTATCTTTTTTCCTATACTGCTTATTTAAAGCCCTCATCTCGCCGTCATCAACAAAGAGTATACTAATCTCGCTTTTAATGTAGCCCATTTTTTTTAATATCAGGCTAACCTGCTTTTTTACTCTCCTTTGGCCTATCTTCATGCGGCTTCGGCTCTGAATCATTATTTGCATGCAAACCTGCTCTCTCCTCTTTTTCATTTTCTATCTCAGGATATTCAATCCTGTAATGGAATATGCCGGTTAAAATCCTCACAAAGCTGTTTGTTATCTTATGGAGGTCATTTAATGTCAGATTGCTGTGATCTAACTGCCCGTCTATGAACTTATCATCTATTATCTTCTGGACAAGCCCCCTCAGCCGCGACGATGTTGGCTCATCAAGTGTCCTTGATGCAGCCTCTACAGAATCTGCAAGCAAGACTATTGCAGATTCCTTTGTATTCGGTTTTGGACCCGGATATCTGAAATCCTCCTCCCTCACCTCATGGATGGATGGGTCCTCCATCTCCTTCGCCCTGTTATAAAAATATGTAATCAGGCTCGTCCCATGATGCTCTTTTATTATATCTATTATCCTTGGTATTAATCTGTGCGACCTTGCGAGTTCTACTCCATCTTTTATATGGGAGGTGAGAATTAGGCTGCTCATACTCGGTGCAAGCCCGTCATGCTTATTTATGGCACCATGCTGATTTTCTATAAAATATTCAGGTTTTCTCATCTTGCCAATATCGTGAAAATATGATGCAACCCTCGCAAATAGAGGATTTGCCCCTATAGCCTCCGCTGCATCCTCTGCAAGATTGCCGACTATTATACTGTGGTGGTATGTCCCGGGTGCCTGAACTACCAACTCAGATAAGAGCGGATGATTTAAGTCTGAAAGTTCAAGGAGTTTTATATCAGATGTAACATGAAATAAGGATTCTATAAGCGGGAGGGCACCTGATACAATTATTGCAACAATAACCCCTCCCAAAAGCCCGAATGCCACATCGTAAAAACCTGTCTTAGAGATTAGTGTATTATTTATTAAATCCAGCGGGATTATTATCACAGCACTGGCAACACTGACCAGAAGCCCTGTCTTAAGTATAGAAGATCTCTTTTTATATTGATTTGCCTTATAGGTTGTGATTAAGCCTCCTGCCAGTGACACAAGTGAATAGGCAAAGCCGTCCTTTATCAAAAAGCCTATGAGGAATGAATTTAAGAGTGAGAATATCAATGCTACATCTACTTCAAATAATATCGCAACAAGCATTGGGCCAACCGCAAATGGAACGGCATATATGTAAGATGAAACCTCTATTGACCCTGTATAACCGATTGCCTCAAACATGGTTATAAAGAGCTTAGTCCCTGCTATGTTAAATATGAGAATGAGTTCAAGAAGAAGCAGGCTCTGTATATCAAGGATTAGCAACGGTTTAAATCTCTTGAGGTATATCCAGAAGATGTAAAGAAAGAGCATTACGATTACAGCATACCCTACAACTGCCATAACCGAGTTTACACCCGCCTGCTTTGATTCAAGCGATTTTAGTTTCAGGACATGCTCCTCTGTAAACCTCTCTCCCTCCCGTATAATCATCTCGCCTTTCTTAATCTGATAGAATACAGGCTTCTCACTCTCAACTGCCTCTCCCCTTCTCTTTTCAGTCTCCTTTTTATTAAATGTAAGGTTTGGCTGAATTAGCTTCTGGCAGATGTTAATAACAGCAGCCTGCAGAGATTTATGTTCCGCCTGTATACCCTCTTCTGCAAGCCTCTTTATCAGTTCATCAGCCTGTCTTACATCAATAATAGAGCTGGCATCAGGGAGCACCCTCTCTGTATCAGCACCTATCTCTCTTAAGAGTGTCTCTCTATCCATATTTACAAACTCCATGCTTCCGACCACACCTATCCCCATCACCTGTGATATAAAGTCATTTATGTTATCTCTTATCTCCTTCTTGTAGTGATGCCACCTCAATGACTTAATACCCTTATCCGAAAGCTCTATCTTCAGGATAGCCTGAAACTCCGTCTCTTTTGCCCTGAACTCATCAGAGCTTTCAAATTTATTCAGCCTGACAGTCATCTCCCTTTTTAATTTTATAGACTCGGTATCAATTTCTGTCCTTTCCTCTTCTCTTTCAATAAACGAGTAGATGTCCGGAACCCTCTCTTTATAAAATTTTGTCATCAGGTCAAAGGCAAGAGAGACCCTATTTGTAAAATCCCTTGTCATCTTTGTATCAAAATCATAGATGTCAGGCGAGGTCTCCTCGGCAATCTTTTTATTTTTTATTGTAGTTGCCTTATCCTCTATAAGAATATCTTCAGGTGCCTTTATATCTCTTAAAGCAATGTCTCCAGGATTGTGAGAGATATTGTCTGATTTAAATGACGGAGTTAAAAGGATGGTAAGAGAAGCAGTTGCAATGAGTGCCATTACCCATAAGAACAAGGCAGATTTCCTCACATCATCTGAGCCTGCAGCGGGTTTTTCTGCTGCGGCACCTTTTGGATTAATTTTGTTTGCAGTATTCTTAAAACTCTTTAAATTAATAATCTTCCCGAATTTTTTCATCTATCCCCGTTTCTTGCTTTTGTCCCATGTTTCTCATAGGCTTTAATTATTGACTGAACCAGTTCATGCCTGATTACATCCCTCTCTGAGAAATATACAAACCTTATCCCCTCAATATCCATCAATATATTCTGAACCTCAACAAGCCCTGAGTCTTTTCCATGAGGTAGGTCAACCTGTGTTATGTCGCCTGTAATTACAGCCTTGGAATTAAACCCAAGCCTTGTCAGGAACATCTTCATCTGTTCTGATGTTGCATTCTGTGCCTCATCAAGTATTATAAATGAATCATTGAGAGTTCTGCCCCTCATATATGCAAGGGGTGCGATTTCAATAAGCCCCCTCTCAACAAGCTTCTGTGCCTTTTCAAAATCCATCATATCATAAAGTGCATCATAAAGCGGTCTTAAATACGGGTTTATCTTCTCGTATAAGTCTCCCGGCAGAAAACCAAGTTTTTCCCCTGCCTCAACAGCAGGGCGGGCAAGGATTATGCGGCTGAATCTCTTCTTCATAAGCCCTGACATAGCCATAGCCATTGCCAGATAGGTCTTTCCTGTTCCTGCGGGACCAATGCCGAATACAAGGTCATATTTTTCTATGGCATATACATACTCCTTCTGGCTTAAGCTTTTTGGAGTTATAAATCTCTTTTCTGTAAAAACCTGTATCTTCTCTGAGAATATCTCCCTTACATCTGCATCCTTATCGTCAAGGAAGAGCCTGATTATAAATCTCAAGTCTCCGCTTTTAAGAGAAAACCCTTCGGATATCAGAGATTCAAGCTGGGTTAAAAGTCTCTCAACCCTCAATACAGGGTCATCATCCCCTGTAATACCTATATGGTTCCCTCGTGTGGTAATTCTGACCTTGAACTTATCCTCAATATACCTCAAATGCTCATCATTTATTCCGAATATCTCGGACAGGTGAGAGGTATCTTTAATAACCATCTCTTTTTTACTATCCTTCTTTTTCATAGAATTATAAAATTTAGCCACAGACTTTCACAGACAAAAAAAGGTAAAGAGGTGAAAAGCTGAAAATGTTAAGAGGCTTAAAACCCTTTAACCTCTTTTAGCTTCTTAGCCTTTTGCCTTTTAATTTAGTCTGTGTGAGTCTGTGGCTAATCAAGTCTTTGTCCTTTCACCCCTCCCCATGTAGTATAAAAACAGCCCAATAGAATGGATTCGGATATTTCGCCTTGATTTCATTTCTTGCAAGCCTCATTGCCTCGCCTCTATCCTTACCAGCTTTAAGATAGCCATAGAATTTTTCCATATATTCAACTGCAGGGTCTGATGCCACTGCCCAGAGACTTACAACTATACTCTTTGCACCTGCATGCTGGAAGGCACGGGCAAAGTTTGCAACACCCTCACCTTCAACCTCTTTCCCTACACCTGTTACACATGCTGATAATACTACCATATCAGCATTCAGCCTTAAATCAAGAACCTCACTCAATGTTAAAAATCCATCATCCTTATTTTCATTTTCCACCTGACCAAGCAGTATAAACGGCTCATTGATTCCCTGAATCATACCCGGCAAGGAGGCATGTGTGGCAAAGTGAATATATTTGTATCTTTCAAGGCCTGTCTTTTTTAATTCTGTTTCATTTGCCGCAACTGAAAGGAGGACATCAGGAGGCTCTGGTAATACATCCATTTTCTTTGCAATTTCCTTAACCTCAATCTCTGTCTCAGGTAAAGGTCTAAATTCTATTTTTTTACCTATTGTATCATCCTCTGTGGTCTTACCCCATTTTGCCTCTATTGCAAGGTCTCTGAACGAGTATTTATCCAGATTTGCAACTTTCAGAGGCTTTTCATCGTGAGCCTGTCGAACCGATTCCTTCCATGCAATATATCTTGGGTCTTCCTTTGTATATATGGGATTGCCTAATGCAAAAAGAGGTCTTTCTGTTTTCCTCTCCTTTAAATTCCTCTGAAGTGCGAGGACTGTGGCTGACTGATAGTAGCTTATTTGGTATCTATCGCCAACATAGAGGCTGTCCTTATAATCCTTGCCTTCCTTTATTACAAGTGACTCAAATGGAAGCAATCCCAAAATCCCATCAGGAACAATGATAATTTTTTTATCTAAAAAGTTCCCCTTACCATGAGAAGAAGCAACTTCCCCTCCCTTGATGGGAGGGGATTGAGGGGAGGGTGTTATCTCCTTCATCGCCTCTGCAAGCAACAACTCATAAAGCCCCTTTGCCTCTTTTACAGAAAATCTCTCAATTTGCTTTGTATTCATCGGTTCAATAAAAGCCTTTACCTTTTCCTCAAGTGTTTCTTTTGTAACAGGTATTTTAATGAGTCTTCTAACTCCACCCTTCCGAACAACAAACAGATACCCCGCATCATCACCAATAGCATACTCAAGCAAAACCTCATTATCTTTAAGCGGCAGTTCTTCTGGAGGTATGGGTTTCGGATAATTTAAGGCAGCATATCGGGGATACTTTTGTCTTAACTCAGTTATCAGGTTATTAAGTTCAGCATTAAGCCCATCTTTTCTCTCTTTTAACCTTCTTAAAACATCCTCTCCTCTTTTATAAGCATCATCCCACTGGTTTTCTATTGCAGAAAGCTGGTTTAAGATAGATTGCTCCTTTTCCCTTATTTCCTCTGGGAGCTCAACCCTCTGGCTCTTTTTTGCAGACTCAGCCAAGCAGATGATAGGTCTTTACCATAGGGGGTAAACTCCTTATCTATTGAAAATCCCCCAATATCCCCCTTTGCCAAAGGAGGACTCTCTAAATTCCCCCCTTTATTAAAGGGGGGTGAGGGGGGATTTATTGCTCTTTCTGCAAGCGTAGAAAAAAGCCCCCTGTATGCACGGATGCGGCCACCTGCCAAGCCTCCACCTAAAAATCCTCCCCTTTCTCCTTTAACTCTCTGCCTCATATCTTCAGTAATAGAGACTGCTTTCAAAAACTCATAAGATGCCTCGTTAAATCTCTCGCTTCCCTTTAATGCAAAACCATGCTGGGTATAAAACTGTATGCGATAAGAATCAACTTCATTCCATTCAGGTGTCGCCTCCTTAATGAGTTTTAATGCCTCATAATGCCTTCCTGTAGCAATGTAGAGTTCAACCAGAGAGGGGTTCCCACGCCACTCATATCCTGTCCTTGCTATTTCCTTTTCTGCCTCTTTAAATAGCCCCTCTGCCTTTTCGTAATCCTTGAGAAAAAGATAAACCGAACCCATATGGCTGAGGCTCGTGGCTATATTCTGTGGGATATTGAGTTCTCTATCTATTTTCAATGACTCCTCATAGTATCTCAGTGCCTTTTCATATTGACCGATGGATTTGTAAACCACACCGATGTTATTGAGGCTTTCAGCTATATCCTGTGGGATTTTAAGCTCCTTCCTTATCCTCAAAGACTCATCATAGTAGGAGAGTGCCTTTTCATACTGTCCGAGGGCGTTGTAAACCACACCGATGTTATTGAGGCTTGTGGCTATATCCTGTGGGGACAAGTTGTTTTCTCTTTTTGTCTTCAAAGACTCTTCATAATACTTGAGTGCCTTTTCATACTGTCCGAGGGAGTCGTAAACACTACCAATGTTATTAAGGCTTAAGGCTATATCCTGTGGGATATTGAGCTGCCTTCTTATATTCAATGACTCCTCATGGTAAGAAAGTGCCTTTTTATACTGTCCAAGAGAGGAGTAAACTGAACCAATGTTATTCAGACTTATTGCTATATTCTGTGGGACTTTGAGTTCTCTAAATATTTTCAGCGACTCCTCAAAATAAGAGAGTACCTTTTCATACTGTCCGAGAGAGGAGTAAACTGAACCAATGTTATTCAGACTTATTGCTATATTCTGTGGGACTTTGAGTTCTCTAAATATTTTCAATGACTCTTCATAATACTTGAGTGCCTCCTGATACTGACCAAGGGAATTGTAAACATCACCAATGTTATTCAGGTTGGCAGAGATGCCCTTAAGATGGTTTAAGGAGCGAGAAATTTTTAATGACCTTTCAAAATAATTCAGCGACTCCTGATACCTGCCGTATTGATACGCCTCCATTCCCTGCTTATAAAGTTTTACTGCCTCATCTGCTGACTGGGCAAACCCATCCACCCCAAGCCCTATCATAAATAGGATAATGAGAAGACTAATTGCTTTTGTCTTCATGGCACCCCTTATTATCAAAACCTAATATCCATATTATGCTTTATTTTTATAGTTCCTTTGCGGGCTAACAACAATCGCCAGTATCTTGGAATAATTCGTTATACAGTTTATATATTAATATTTTGCAAATATTTATACAGGTTGTCTTCAACAGTTCGTTTCCCCCCAATACTGTTTTCATAGAAAAGAGTTCTGAAACCGGATACATCAAATGGTAACTTTGCTCTTTTTTTATCACTTAATAAAATTGTAGGTTTATTGATTGCGTGTGAATATCCGACCTCATAAAATACATTAGGATTGTCGGCAGTAATATCAGCGATTACTACAGATGATTCTCGTATACTTTTTGTTATATCCTCTAATATTAACGAGTTAGTATACATATCATCTGCCCTAATTACTTCAAGTCCGAACTTTGTACAAGTCGGCTTTATCACTTCCTCATATAATTCGTTATACTCCGCCGAAAATTGCATAACGACAAAAGCTTTAGGTGCAACTTTTTCGGACTTGAAATTTTCGACTATAATTTCCTGTTTTCCATTGAAAAATATGGCTAGTTGTGACTTTACTATTTGTGCAACTCCAGAGCAAACTTTCACATCATCAACATACAAATCAATATTTGATCCACGTACAATAATTACGGTCTTAATCTTTTGATTTATTGGAAGTGAACTTTCATCGCCAGTGGCTGTTATCCCATCCCATTTCCCTCCGCTATAATTGCCTATACCAAATGCACTTTTCCCGAAGTTATATCCGACAAATGTTTCAGTTGGCGTATTGTGGCTTAATATCAATTGGCATGTATTTTTTTGATCTTTAAATGTGACATAAAACTCAATCTTTCCTGAATCAAATTCAATATTTGATTTTGCTATGCAAACCGAAACTTGTCCTTTATTATACCCGTCTTCAATTATTGTCGGAATATGAGTTACTTTATCGTCTCCCGTTTTAATTTTTCCCATTAAAGCAATCCAATTGATGCCGCTCTTTTTTCTTTTTTATCGTATAGCAACTCAGTATCCAGTTTCTGTTTTTCTATCAAAACCGTGCCTGAGAATCAAGGCAAAGAAATAAAAAACGAATCATTCCTTTTTTATAGTTACCTATCTTTTATTTCTATTCTAAAACAACATCTCCAGAGAAGACCGGGACAGGGATATATCGCAAGGGTTTTTCTTTCTGGTATTCTTTAATGAATTCATCAATTTTTGCAGATACTTTAGCATCAAAATATTTTTCTCCGCACTGCTTACATACCTCTGCCGGCAGCCCTTCACAGATTAATAATTTTTTCTTGATATGGAGTTCTAAATCTACCGATTTATGCTCCAGTTCTCCACCACATAAATCACACAGGTCTTTTTTTCTCATTTTTATCACCTCCTCATCTTTTTTCTTGTTTTATAATCAGATTCCCATTCTTCATCCGATGGTTCATAAACAGTAACAATCCTTAGTTTTGGTTCTATTGTGCCCATTGAACACTTCACATGGAGAGGGTCGCCTGTTTTCAGCCATCCTAAAACCAAACATGAGGGATAAGGCTTGCTCTCAGGATTATGCTCTATTATATCCACGTTTAACAACGCATGCTTTATATTTTCAATAGTTATATTACGCTCTAATCTCTGCAAGGTAGCATGTTCAGTTACCCTAAACTTATTTTCTTTTATGCTCTGGATGATAAAAGTTTTACTCAATCCCACATTTTAACTCCTCTTGTTCCCTTTATTAGACCCTGAACAAGTTGTTACGAAGTTTCAGCTTTTCTCTCAAAACCGTGCCTGAAAATCAAGGCAAAGACAATAAGATGATGTAATTCCCCTCACATTAATTCCTGAATCGAGTTCAGGACAAGCTCTCTCTCCCCATAGAGCAGAGGAAACAGGAAAAAACAACCTTTTATACAACCTCCGATATTACCTCAGCTTCAGACAGGGTTGTAACCTCTACTGTAAGATGCTTCTGGCGGGCATCATTTACTATTTTTTCTAATTTTGATGAATCCTATCCTCAATCCAATCCATACCGCACTGTGAGCATATAGTTGCAGGCACATCCCTTACAACCACAACACC
>JACQBS010000001.1 GCA_016194325.1 Nitrospinota bacterium
GTATTTTTGAATATGTTGAGGTGTTCTATAATCGTATTAGGAAGCACTCTGCACTGGACTATAAAAGTCCTGCAGAATATGAGAGGCTGCAGAATGCAGCTTAAACTTAACAGGGTGTCCAGTTTTTTGGGGAAAGATCAAAGAGGTTAAGCAGCCATTAGGTGTTTAACCTTTATCTTCTTACGGACCTGCTTCATCTTCCATAAATCATACTGCATCTGCTGGGTAAGCCAGCTCTCAGGTGTTGTATCAAAGGCAATGGAAAGCCTTACCGCCATTTCAGAACTTATACCTGTGTGACCGTTTAGTAGCTCCGAAAGTGCCTTACGGCTTACACCAAGCGCTTTTGCTGCCTCTGTAACAGTTACCCCTAATGGCTTAATACAAAGCTCCCTTATAACCTCTCCCGGATGCGGTGGATTATGCATCATGGTTTCACCTCCTCTTTAATGATAGTCAAGATAATTAACATCGGTTGCCTCCTGCTTTTCAAACCTGAAGATAACCCTCCAATTGCCGCT
Source organism: Nitrospinota bacterium (assembly GCA_016194325.1). Taxonomy (GTDB): domain Bacteria; phylum Nitrospinota; class Nitrospinia; order UBA9942; family UBA9942; genus UBA9942. The sequence continues at coordinate 522 of JACQBS010000001.1, forward strand.
TACATCAACAGCCCAGAAGTCTTTTAATCGTCCTGTAAGTTTATGTAGCCTGAGTCCCGGAAGGTTCATATCTTTCGGTTCGTGTGAAGCATCAAGCCTGGCAAGTATAAATCTCAATCGTTCAGCGTGTTTCGCCTGGATTTCTGCCTTACTGCCTGATGAATAAAAGGCTTCCAATCCTTTATGACGGAAGTTTTTTATCATTGCCTTAAATTGTAACTAATTCAGTTACAGATTGCAAGAGATTTTTTGCCTTTCCGATTATAGGTCAATGGTTTTAAGAATGACCTTTGAGTCCCTTAAATGACCTTTTATTTTTCAAATGTCATTAGGAAAACACCTGATATTTTAACTACTTATGACCTTCCTTTATATATTATTAAATATAAAAGAGAAAGAGGCACATAATCACAAAGAGTATAAAAACAGAGCGCATCAGCTTACAGTTTATAAACTTACTTCCAGTTATTATCATCAAAACTGTAATAACTCTTATTGGTAATAATAATATGGTCAAGCACCTTTATGTCAAGCAAATCTCCAGCAGCCCTAAGATGTATTGTCATGGTCCTGTCATTCGAGCTTGGTGTGAAATCCCCTGAAGGGTGATTATGCATCAGAACTACCCTCGCAGCATTGGTAAGGATCGCAGGTTTAAAGACCTCCCTTGGGTGAATTACTGATGAGGTTAAACTGCCCATAGAAACAAGGTTAATGCCTATAATCTGGTTCTTTGTAGTAAGGGGAATCACCCAGAAATGCTCTATGTCTAACTTTGCAACCTCTTTATATAACATATTGTAAACATCCCTTGAAGTTGATAACTGGTATTTCTTGGCAGGAGCTTCACTGACAAGTTCAATTTTAATCGTCTGAAAAGGTTTATACTTCTTAATGAGTGGCATTAAACACCTCCGTTGGTAAAAAAATTGTGCCTAAATTGTGCCCGTGAGCATTGTTTTTGACCTGATTATACCTGACTCCACCTGACTCGCCCTATTACATTAACTCTATGAAAAATTAGAACTTATCAGACTTGACAAGGGGTTTGAAGGAATGGTATAAATAAGCTTAATTGCACTATGGCTCCAGTGGTTGAGGGTTCAAGTCCCTTCGCTCACCCCATTTTTAAAACTCATATACAAAGAAAGGAAATTTTATTATGAGAAAATATTTAGTGCTTATTATAGTTTGCCTGATTAATATTTTATCAAATGATGCCTTTGCGGCAATAACTCAGGACATAGATAGTGCAAAGAATGATGTTGCTTATGACTATGGTTTAATTAGTAACTGGACAAGTCAGGAATTCTCTGAGGGCGTAGCCTATAGTGCAGTAGGAGGGGCAAACCGTCCGGCAGATGTGCATGGCATCGGGAGCTTTGAAATAGGGCTTGGTGTTAATGGCGATGTCTGGAATGTGGATACAGGTAAACTGCGTGCATTGCCAACCCGAACTATTAAGACTGCCAGTGTTGACTACAAAGGGACTGTAGGAGTGCCGGGGATATTGGTTCAAGGTAAACTTGGGCTGCCTTGGGATTTAGACCTCGGCTTAAAATACGGCGGCTTCTCTTTTAAATTAGACGAAGGAAAGGCATCTTTCAATGCAAGCAACACAGTATATGGATTTGAACTCAGGAGGCAGTTTTTCGGGAAGGGAGTGACAGGTGTTGCCATACCTGCTGTTGCCTTAAGTTTGACATATGATATTGCGTCAGGAAAAATAGACAGCTCTCAGACCTATGCAGAGACCACTTCAGAGACCTATTCAGGCATTTCATATACACAGGCTATAGATTCTAAGACAACAGGAGAGATTGAATGGTCAACCCAGTCAATTGGGGCTAAGGCTACAGTAAGCAAAAAATTTCTGTTTATAACGCCGTATTTTGGAATTGGTATTAATAAAAATTCAGGAAGTGTTGATACAAGTATTACCACAACGGGTACACTCTCCCTTACAGGCGGCGGCAGTTCTCAGAGCCAGAATATAGACATTAAAGGGTCAGGTTCGGATACAGCAGGTGATTCTTATGTGAGGTATATCGGAGGATTTGATATAAACATCCTTGCATTAAGGCTTAATCTTAACGGTGAATTGGCCGATAAATATTACGCTGTAGGACTCTGGACACATCTGTCATTCTGAAATAATATTGTCATTGCGAGCCCTGAAACAAATTCAGGGCGAAGCAATCTCTATTAGCAAGTATAATCTTATTTATCCTTTGCATTTTTTAAAAACTCCTCCACTATTTCCATACCTGCGCTCGTCCCTATCCTGTTAGCCCCGGCATCTATCATTTTTAATGTCCCATCAAGTGTTTTTATCCCACCCGATGCCTTCACCTTTATCCTTTCTTGAGCAGTATTTAAAAGCAGCTTCACATCATCTACTATTGCACCACCAGGACCAAAGCCTGTGGATGTCTTGACAAAATCAGCCTTACTCTTTATTGCCAGTTCACAGGCTTTTATTTTTTCTTCATTAGTCAGATAACATGTCTCTATAATTACTTTTACTACTATCTTTGGAAGGGCTGAAACTATTTCCGAAATCTCATCCTGAACCATTGATAGTTCACCTGACTTAAAACGGGATATATTTATTACAATATCTATCTCATCTGCACCAGACTCAACAGCCTCACGGGCTTCATAAAGTTTTACAGAGGTTGTTTGATAACCCAAGGGGAAGCCAATAACAGTTCCGACCTTTGTATGACTCCCTTTCAGCATCTCTACAGCCCTTTCTACATGGCATGGAGGGATACATACAGATGCAAAAGGATATTTCTGTGCCTTACTGACAAGAGCCTCTATATCTTTCACTGTGGCTTGAGGCTTGAGGAGTGTTAAATCTATATATCCTGCAAGTTCATCTGCTGTAGTTATATGAGTCATTATTTAAAATCTATCTTATATTATGGTATTTACATTATCCTAAATAATGCACGAGCGGTTTAGATATGGACTTATGTCCCTGTAGCGACTGTCAAATTTTCACTTTTCCACGGATGGTAAAAAGTGAAAATTTCCACAGTTCAGACAGCCATGGACGGCTGTCTGAACGGCAAGCGGAAGGGACATAAGGTCTTTCACGCATTTTTTGGGATTATTTACCCAATAAGACTTAAATTATGCATGAAAGTTTGCGTAACACGAACATTAACAGATATAAGAAGAACAACCTCTTTTGGGTCATTAGATTCTAATAGACGATCTGTTGTAACCGTTAAATGGGTAACAAGTGCATCATCCTCAAGAAGGCAGAAAAACAAACTCTCTCCGTTTTGTGGGCAATCACCAGACGGAATTTCATTTTCTTTGGGCATTCTCAGTCCATCAAGGAGTGTTTTTATACGGTTATCTAGTCACCGCCTTTTGTAACTATTGAGCCTGGCTCTTCAGGTCTTAAGAATATGATATCAATGTCTGCAACAGTGTGAAATGTTTCACAAACAAGAGGTACAAAAGAAAAATTTCCAACCTTCTTTATGATATTTATTTTGTTAGGTCTGGAGTCTGAAAGATATGGTTCTTCAATATAGCGTGAGAACTGTGGATTAAGAGGTTTTTGAGACCATAGTTCTTTTAATTGTATCTGAAACTTTCTACGGAGTTCTTGTTTTTCTTTTACATCAGAACTCTTCTTAGGTTTTAGGTGCCCACGATAAAACAATCTAAATTTCATTGTATTTTACCTATCTGAAATATGTAGCTACTCATTAGTTCCATAATATAAAATATCAATTATGATTAATTAACAATTACAGTATTTGACAAAGATTATTGGTGAAAAATATAGTAACTCTCTCTATATTTACATCACAGCGGAATATCCCCAATTATTTTTACTGAACCTCTATTCCTTCTTTCAAGATTTCTTTTACAAAAGGATTATCTTCAGTAAAATCTTCTGGTCTAAATGGATGTAATTCAATGCGTGAGTCAATTCTTAATAAAAATGGGATAAGCATTTTACTGTCATAAAAACGAATTCCAGAAAAGTCAGGTGAAACAATAGCAACATCAATATCGCTCCATTTTTCAGCATTACCATTAGCGTAAGAGCCAAATAATATTGCTCTGTCAATTCTAATACCAGCATCTTTGATTGTCTGGATAAGTCTTTCTATTATTTGTACTGCCTCATCTGTAATAGTAGCCATTGATACATCTCCTCAATCTTTTTGAAATATTCCTCGGTAAATTCCCTTGTGCAGAGCTTGTAAAAATCGTTTTTGTAATCAGTATATCTCACCTCAATATTAAAACGATTAATCTCTCCAAGTAATTGCTTTTGCTCATTTGATAGATTCAGGGTCGTATTTTCAGCTAACTTTACAAGGTTATATATTTTTGGAGGCTGTTCTTCTTTGTCTCTCAAGTAAAATGCCTTGAGAACCTTTTCTAATACGAGGTGTCCGATAAACAGACACCAATCATACTTCTGATTCTTAATAAGGGTTTCCGCAACTTCCAAATCGTGGGCAGCAGACTTAAGCCAGAAGGTAATCTGTTGTTTTATATCCACACCTCACCTAATGTTTTATTGTAATTAATAAATTCAGGTAAATATTAGCATGAATAACTTACTGTTTCAATCTATGTATAGTTTTATGGTTTTAGCAGTATCTCCAACTCAATGTGCCTCGTTCCAGTTTTTGCCTGTATGTATTTCAGCCACAATCGGGACTGATAGATTCATTACACCTTCCATCTCTTTTTTTACCAGTATTTTAATTTGCTCTATTTCATCCTCTAACACTTCAAAGACAAGCTCGTCATGAACCTGAATAATCATCTTCGTTCTTCGTCTTTCACTTTTAATCCTTCTGTGTATATTTATCATGGCAACCTTTATCATATCAGCGGCAGAGCCTTGAATAGGGGTGTTTATGGCAGTCCTCTCTGCAAACTCCTTCACGTGCCTGTTTTTACTCTTTAAATCGGGCAGATACCTGCGTCTCTGGAGGAGTGTTATTACATAACCCTTTTCATAAGCCTCTTTCAGAGTATTGTCTATGAAATCTTTTACACCCTTATGTCTGCTGAAATAATTATCAATATATTCCTTCGCCTTATCCTTTGAAATGCCTAAATCCCTTGAGAGTCCAAATGGGCTTATTCCATAAATAATGCCGAAGTTGACAGCCTTTGCCATCCTCCTCATCTCAGGTGTCACCATCCCAGGCAGGACACCAAAGACCTCGCAGGCAGTCCTCTCATGTATATCTTCATCTTTTTTAAATGCATCTATCAGGACATCATCACCTGATACATGAGCCAGTATCCTTAATTCAATCTGGGAATAATCAGCAGATAAAATCAAAGCCCCGCTCTCAGTAATAAATGCCTTTCTTATCTCCCTTCCAAGCTCTGTCCTTATGGGTATATTCTGTAAATTCGGGTCTGAGCTTGAGAGTCTGCCGGTAGCTGTAACAGTTTGGTTGAATGATGTATGTATCCTATTTGTCTTTGGGTTTATCATATCTATGAGGGCATCCACATAGGTTGACTTTAATTTTGATAATTGGCGATAATCTAAAATGAGGGCGGGTAAATCATGCTGTGTTGATAACTGCTGTAACACCTCCACATCTGTTGATAGCCCTGTCTTTGTTCCTTTTGCAGGCTTCAGCTTGAGTCTTTCAAATAATATCTCCTGCAACTGTTTCGGAGAATTTATATTAAACTCAACACCTGCAATAAAATATATCCGCTCTATAAGTTTATTTAATTGTGTATCCAGTCTCTTGGACATATCTCTTAAGAATGACTCATCTATCTTTACACCATTTCTCTCCATATCGGAAAGAACTTCTGTCAGGGGAATTTCAACCTTATGAAATAGCTCAATAAGCCCATCCTCTTTTAAAACAGGCTCAAGTTTTTCTTTTAACTGATATGCAGTATCTGCATCTTCGCATGAGCGGTTCATTGCCTCCTCAATTTTTAAAAGACTAAAATCCTTGATAGCAGATGAGGCTTTTTCTCCACTCTCTGTAATCTGATTTCTGCCACCTGAAGGGTTTATCAGATATGATGCTATTGTTGAATCAAAGTCTATACCTCTTAAGCCAATCCCTTCATTTGCTAAAACTATTGTTTCGTATTTTATATTCTGCCCGTACTTTTTAATATTTTCATTTTCCAAAATAGGCTTTAGTTTTTCTATTACATATTTTTTATCCATTTGACCAATGGGTATATAAAATGCCTCAAGAGGTTTTAACGAGATGGAGATGCCGACAATATCAGCCTTCATAGGCTCATCATTTGTTCCGGCGATATCAATGGCAATTGCATTAGATGATGCAATATCTACTACGAGTTTTTTAAAATTCTCCTCTTCGGTAATTATCCTGTATTCTCTCTTTGTTTTATCTTTATTTGATGAAATCTCTTTTAAGAGGGTAAAAAATTCCAATTCATTTAAGAGATTAGTCAGTTCATCGTCATTAACATCTTTTAATATCAGGTCTTCTACAGGAGTATTTAATTCTACATCCTTATTAATGACACCGAGCCTTCTGCTTAAGAGTGCCTGCTCAGTATGTTCTTTAAGTTTTTCCCTTATTGAAGGCTTACTCACCTTTTCAATATTATTCAGGAGATTTTCAATGTTTCCAAACTCTTTTATAAGTGCTATGGCTGTCTTCTCACCGATGCCGGGGACTCCGGGGATATTATCCGATGCATCACCCATAAGTCCTATGACCTCAACTACCTTATCAGGACTAACGCCGAATTTTTCTATAACCTCTTTCTCCCCATAAGTTTTATTTTTAAGTGTATCCAGCATCCTTATACTTGGTGTTATAAGCTGGAGCATATCCTTATCACCGCTTACAATTGTTATATCAAATCCCTTGGATGAAGCCTCTTTGACAGCACTGCCAATAAGGTCATCCGCCTCATACCCCTCATTTTGCAGGTGAGGAATGTTAAATGCTTCTACTAATTTTTGAATATATTGAATCTGTGGCACAAGTTCATCAGGCATCTCAGGTCTATGGGCTTTATATTCGGCATACTCTTTATGCCTGAAGGTCTCTCCCTTTGAGTCAAAGGCAATGGCAAGGTAGTCAGGCTTTTCATCTCTTATAATCTTTAAAAGCATCCGCACAAAGCCGTATATTGCATTTGTAGGCAGTCCCTTTGAATTTGTGAGATGGGGGATTGCATAGAATGCCCTATAGATATAGGATGAGCCGTCTATTATGTAAAGTCTTGGTTTTTTCTGCATAGGTTGGTTGGATTTGGTGAGGTCTTATCCCCTCTCCCTCCCCATGTCGGGGAGGGGAGTAGATTATTTGCCAATATGTCTCTTTAATACCTCTGAATTCTGAATCTTCTCATTCTTTGGGGCAAGCTTTGCTGCCATTTTGAAGTGTTCAGTAGCCTCTCCATGTTTATCAAGATTCTCCATGCATAGTGCAAGATTATAGTGTGCCTCGGCAAAATTGGGGTCTGCCTTTACAGCCTCTTTAAAATGTTTAGCGGCGACTTCCCAGTGTCCCTCTTTAAAATGTGTTATCCCATCCACATTATGATGGCATGATGCCTCTTTTACATCCTTTGGACAGCTAAGTGCCTCATAACTCCCCGCAGAGGCATATACAGGAACTAAAATCAGGGAAAGAGTGAACAAAGATAAAACTATAACTTTACCCATATCTATCACCTCCTCTCTTGAGGATGATATTAATAAAGGAGGTTTTAAATGTCAATAAAATATTATTAAGCAGATATATATGGTTTTACAGGTTGAAGTCAGTAGTGTCCGCTAAAAATTAAAAAAGCATGGCTTGTAAGCCTCTTTTATTGGATAATTGAAGTTGACAAAACCCAATACCAATAAGGAGGAACAAACCATGCACAAGGTTGGAAC
>JACQBS010000013.1 GCA_016194325.1 Nitrospinota bacterium
CAGAAGGGATTAACAACAAGATAAAGAGGCTAAAGCATATGGCCTACGGCTATAGAGATGTTAAATACTTCTTACTCAAGATACATCAGCATTGTGGACTGCTTGACCCTAAGTTTTCAACTTAAATACGAAAGAGGGATATTTTACAACTAACGTAACCTCTCTCTACAGTTTTATGAGTATTTTAAATTTCAAGCAAGCACAGTAACGATGGTTTATATATACAAGATAAATGCCAAAGTAACAGATGGATAAAATTTTTTATTTGTTATTTAGAAACAAATGGTTATAAAAATGAGGAGAGAGGATTACTTTAATGGTGAGAAAAAATTATGTGCCACGATACACAAATGGGCTGATACAGATATGTGTCACCATGCCTTTAATTGGCTAATTTTCTTCACTCTTATATTTCTCCATCTTAAGGAAAGTAAGAAGCAGCAAAAAGTAATAAATTTTAAAGAATATACGGTTGATAGCTTTTCATTTGCAATTTATATTGTATTATTTGCATTTACTCTTGTATATTTGCAATTACTTTTGGAAGTGACAACTATTAATGCGCCCGGGGGGATTTGAACCCCCGACCTACAGATCCGGAGTCTGCCACTCTAATCCGCTGAGCTACGGGCGCAAAATGGAATATACAGGAGATTATCAAAAAGGGTAAAAAAAGTCCAAGAAAATTGAATAGACTTCTATAACTAATCACCGACTTCTGTCTATGATATAATTAAATGCTATGACATTTAAGGCGGACTGGCTTATATTTTCTATCATCGCCCTTTTTCTCGGGGGTCTATGGGGATTCTTTTCTATTAAAATTCTATTAAAGAATGGATGTAACGCCGCTGAGCAACAGCACGAGTAATCCTGCACAAAAATTAATTTTGACTAAATTCAGGGATAATTTCTGCAAAGATGTTTTTTCGGTAAAGGAAGATTAAAGGGAGATTTTAAGAAAGTTGATTGACAAATATAATAATATGAATCAGATGTGAGAGTTTATACTCATCAGATGGTATCTATAAACTACGTCCCCATCTTTTCCCTTGCCTCTAACAAAACTTCCTCACTATAGTGTTTCTTTTAGAAAATTCCCCAATTCTCTGTCAGTTTTAGTGATATGATTAGTCCACCAATCGCCAAGCAGCTTCTCTGTATCTGACATCATAATAATTTCGCTTGAAAGTTTATAGTCAAATCCCTCAAATTTTCCTTTAAGCTCCTTAAAGTGATTGGCGAATTTTTCATGCTCAGCCTTGTGAGATGTAGAGCCTGGATAATTATATTTGGTCATATATTTTTCTTCTGTGGCGAAATGTATTTTTACATACTCCTCTAAATATCTAATTGTTTCTTTAATCTTCTCCTTGTTGTGATTTTGTTCTCCTGCCTCTAACAGCTTATTAATTCTCTTAAACATTTCTTTATGCTGACTGTCTATTTCATCTACACCTGTTATTAATTCCTTTGACCATTTTACAGCGAGAGATACCTTAAATGTCAGCACAACATTCTTAAGCTCATTTGCAAGGGTTGTCAAATCTAAGACTGCAGCAGAGATTTGTTTGGCGCCGTTTGCACTCTCCTTCGTTACAGCAGCAACAGCATCTATATCACCGCTTATCTGTTCAGCAACCGTTGATTGCTCCTCTGATGCAGTTGCTATCTGCTGTATCATGGCAGTTACCCTGTCAATACTGCTTATTATTTTATTTAATGACTCTCCCGCCTCCTTCGCAAGCATTACCCCGTCTTCCACTTTTTTCGTGTTAGCCTCCATTGCAGAAACAGCCTTCTCTGTTTCTTTCTGTATAGAGGCTGTCATCTGCCCTATCTCTTTCGTCGCCTTTGTTGTCTTTTCGGCAAGTTTTCGGACCTCATCTGCAACCACAGCAAAACCACGACCCTGCTCCCCTGCCCTTGCCGCCTCAATTGCGGCATTTAGAGCAAGAAGATTTGTCTGGTCTGCTATATCTTCTATGACATTTATTATCTGCCCTATCTCATCGGATTTGCTGCCCAATTGAGATATAACAGCCGATGACTCCTTAACACTTACTGCGATTTCGTTCATTCCAGCCACTGTTTTTACAACTATTTCTCCGCCGTCTTTTGCAACCTTGACTGCACTGATAGCGGCTTCTGACACATCAGATGCATTTTTTGCAACCTCCGTAACTGTTGCAGTCATTTCTTCAGAGGCAGTTGCAACATGCGTTGCCTTCTGTGTCTGGTCATCAGCCCCTTTTGCAATCGTATCTGATAAACCTGAAAGTTTTTCAGAGGCTGATGCAAGCTTATTTGATGAGACACTTACAGAGGTTGAAAATCTATTCAGGCTTGAGCTCATCTTGTCTAAACTCTTCATCAACTGCCCTACCTCATCGTCCCTGTCCATTGCAGAAGATTCAATCTTTTGAGTCGTATCGCCGCCGGCAATAGCCTCGGCTAAATTCACGCCTATGGAAAGGGGGTCTACCATAACCCTTAATATAATTTTATTTATGACAAGATTTGAGACGAGCAGGATAACAAAAGTTATGATAAGGAAGTTTCGGGTTTTATTAACAAATCCTGCAAGATTTGTAACATTATCATTACCTTCTTTAGACTCTTTTTTAATAAATTCATTGGCGAGAGATATAAAGGTTTTATATCTCTCCGACTGGATACCGAGGGCAAGAGATCTCGCCTTTTCTATATCCCCTTCATATATTGCAGGTATAAGTTCATTATCTCTCGTATCTCTGAAAGCTGCCCATGGCTCGTTTATTTTTTTTATATCATTAATCATGTCATCTGGAAATGCCTTATTATTACTAAGGTCACTAAATCTGTCATTAATCACCTTTGTAAGTTCTTTTATCTTGCTATTGATGGAGTCAAGTTTTGCCTTGTCTTTTTCAGCCAATAATGTAACAAGCAGCGCCCTGACACCGTTTAAATCCGCCTTTAACTCAGCTACCCCCTGTGCTGCGGTAAAGTTTTCATTGTAAATAGAGAGTATCTGCCCTCCCATACCTGCAGTCATACTATATGCCCCAAAAAAAATAGCCGCTAAAATGGTAAGCCAGATTACCGACCTCAAGTAGAGCTTGTTTCTGGTCTTCATATTAATAATAAATCCTGTCATAAAATAACCTCCTGTTTCAGGAACAAAAAACTTAATGAAACCATAGAGAAAAAACCAATCTTTTTTGACACAGATGGACACTGATTATTTATGATTTTTTTTCTGTGCTAATCATAATTTATCTGTGTCTTTCAGTGTCTTTATTTTTTTGTCTTTCTCTGTGTTCTCTGTGGTAAAAGATTTTATAATTTCCAGAATTTTATAATTTCCCATGTCTATGGCAAAGTTTGAATGCTCAGAGTTGTCTACAGGAATCAATATGGTTTTGAATTGCGTAGATGTTATCATGCCTCTACTATCAGGGGGGGGTTAATCTTCTGGAGTAACATTTAAGTCCTTTGTATAGTCGTGATAAATTTTTGTCTTCAAAAATTGTCCGAGGACTTTATCCACTACCATTATATGATTTATTAGCCAGTCACCGACCCTGTGTTTGAGAGCCTCTATAAAATCGGAGGTGACACCCTCTCTTGTAAATTGACCTCTTAACTTAACAAAATCCTGCTGGAATTTGGTATGCTGGGATTTATGAGAGGAGTATTCAGGATAGGAGTAATTGATCATATACCTCTCTTCTATTAAAAAATGTTTCACCACATAATCCGCTAAAAAATCAAGCATAGATTTAACTGCCTCTTTACCTTTACCCCTTAAACACTCCTCTATAAAATTATTTAATGCTACAAATATCATCTGATGCTGAACATCAATATCTCCTATACCGGTTGCCAGAGTTTTATCCCATTTATAAAATGGCATATATATCCTCCTGGACAAAAAACATAATTTTAGACACAGAGACACAGAGGCACAGAGAAAGACAAAAATAAAAAAGATTAAGGAGAAAGGGAGAAGAGGGAGAGATAGGGAAAAGAAATTATAAACTTGTCCTGAACTTGTTTCAGGGATAGAACACGGATGAGACGGATGAGACGGATTGACACAGCCCCTGAAAGATTCAATCAGGGGCAGCGAGAATCCGTTTAAATCAGTGTCATCTGCGTTCTATTAAGTTTTTGCATTCTCCCTTTCTTTTTCTTTCCCCATTTCTCCTTATTGTTTTCCTCTGTGTCTCCGTGCCTCTGTGGCTAAACTTTTCTTAAATCGTAATGCCTGCTTTTCTGATAATCTGTTTGGCATTAATTTTTAAGACCGCCATCTCGGTTAAATTATCCATTAGCTTTTTTAATACATTGATAGCATCTCCATCAACCCCTTCAACCTTCATATCACCTGTTACCTTTACCCCTGATTTAACAAAGATATTTTTGATTCTGTCTTTCTCTGTGGATAATTTCAAGCCTGTATCAAGTATCTCCCCTACAACTAATTTTGCATCCATTTTACCCCTCCTTAATCAAGTGTTATACCATGTTTAGCAGCCAGAGCCTCTACTTCGCCGCCTACTGTAAGGGCGTGGGCTGCTTCAATATATACAGGTATCTGCTCTTTTTTAATAACACATCCATGTTGGGGACAAATCAAATCAATGCCATGGGTCTTATTTAATTTTTCAAGCCTCTTCAGGGCATATTCCAGCGCCCTCTTAGAGCCGAGATATTGTCCAAGAAAGGCAGTTAATTGAACGGGGTAGTCCTTATCTGCATAGAGATTATTGGCACCTGTAAAGCCGCCAAAGGCATCCGATGAAAAAACTGTCTTCGTTTTCACATCGTAGGTAACCATATTGCCAATAAAGTGGCAGTACGGAATCATTGCAAAAACAAGGGTTCTTCCGTTTCCAAAGGTAATTGTATCGCCATCATCCAGAGGGTTAACAGGGGTAACAGTCCCGTAGTGCTGCATCAGAACCTTTGCCTCAAGGGGACAGGAGATCTGAACATCGGCACTAACTATCTTTTCATAGAACGGCAGGGCGGCACATAAATCAGGGTCCTGGTGTTGAACAATCAGATGTTTTATTTTCCTTGGATTAATAACAGCATGCACCTTTCTCAAAACTGTTGCAAAGAATTCAGGCCTCATAGAACCCGGGTCTATAAAAGCCGCTTCATTTCCATCCACAATCAGATAGGGTATATTTGAAAAGCTGTTGCTCTTGTCCTGCACCCCCATGTGAAAAACACCTTTAGCAACCTCAATCGGTTTATCTGCATCATACATTTCATTTGCCATAAATCCTCCCTTTTAAATTGAAGGTATAGAAATTTGAATCCTATACTTGATTACAGCGATTATAAAAAGATTACGGAGATTAAAATCTTTGTAATCTAAACTTAATCTCTGTAATCAAAGTTAGTGTGAGCGAAGCGAACACCTAATTTATATATCACCCCCCCGCCATTTAAAACATATCGGCCAACCTTTTCTAAAATCTGGGTTGCCTGTTTCTTAAACTCCTGCATGCCCGCTGAAGTTAATTCGGCACTCTCACTGCTTTCAGCAGCAATTTTCATTACATTTTCCAATCTCTGTGCAATCTCGTTTGCGGTTCTGGACTGCTCCTCAGAGGCTGTTGCAATCTGAGAAATAAGGGTGGTTGCTGTAGCAATCTGTCTGATAATCTCATTGACAGAGTGTCCTGATTTTTCCGAGAGGCTTAAACCTGATTTCACAAGGTCACTCCCCTTTACCATAAAGCCCGATAGAGCTTGTTGTATCAGATTGAATATTTTTGATGGTATCGGAAATCTCCTTCGTTGCCTTTGTAGTGCGTTCAGCAAGCTTTCTGACCTCATCTGCTACAACTGCAAATCCCCTCCCCTGTTCCCCTGCCCTTGCCGCTTCAATGGCAGCATTCAGAGCAAGAAGATTTGTCTGGTCTGCAATATCATCTATCATTGAGATAATCTCGCCTATCTGTTTTGAGCGATCCCCGAGGGTATTAATTGTTTTTGTAGCGGTCTGAAAGAAATCGGCAATGAGATGCATCATCTTCACAGTCTCCTGAACATTTTTCTCGCCTTCATGGGCCGCCTCAGAAACCACATGCGAGGCATCATTTGCCTGCTGTGTATTGTGTGCTACCTCCTCAACTGAGGCGGCCATCTCTTTCATCGCTGTTGCAACCGATTCTGTATCCTCCATCTGATGACCAACATTTGCTGCAAGGTCACGAGAAAACCCCCCAACAGAATCTGCAGAGGCTCCGATTACATCCGCATGACTTTTTATATTCAGAGCATAATCATGAAGCATAGATACTATACGATTAAAATCATCCGATAGTATCTCAAGCTCATCCTTAGATTTAATATCAATTCTCTTTGTTAAATCACCATTGGCAGTATCTTTCATTACCTTTTCTATCTTTTTTAAAGGGGTAACAACCAATTTTTGAATAGATATATATATAGGTAATAAGACAAAAAGAAATGTCGCAGTAAAAATTAAAATTAATTCGCTGCTGTTTATTAAAAGGGATAGCACCCCAAGCCATATTAAAAGGGCTATTCCACTTATATATGACAGTTTGAAGATGAGGGATTTTGATTTCATAAATGCCATATTTCCCTTTCAATGTTCTTTACGATATTTAAAGGGAGGTAGGGATTGTATAAAAAGGTAACTGCTTATTTACTACTTTATATCAAGGGACTTACAGATACGCGTCCTCCCCTGATATTTCTCCACATACTCAATAGCAGCTTTGTCACCTACCTTAACATCTGAGAGGGCTTTTGAAACCCCACCTGAGGTTATCTTTGTGCTGCCTGTTACCTTATAAGTTGTCTCACCGGGTTCGCTTTGAGATTTTATGCTAAACTTGGTGAGGTTAACATAAACAGCGCTTATATCCCCTGAGATCTGCACAACCTTCTCTTCCGCAGCAAAGACTACACCTCCAAAGGCAAAAACTGTTATAAATGCTGCTATTAAAAAAGTAAGCACCTTCTTCATCTGTCTTCACCTCCTTGACTGCCTCATGGCAGGAAAAAATCCCTTACCTCCCTTTTTACTTCTTATTAATGAAATTATAAAAGCAACCACAGATGGACACAGATGAACACAGATAGGAAAAAGATTTTTAAAAAATTATCTGTGAAAATCTGTGTGAATCTGTGGTTTCAATTATGTTTTTGTTCTTTAATAAGATTTATTATGCCCTCTTCTATCTGATTAAGCCCTGTAAGACCCACAAGTATCTGGCGGACGATGCCTTCTTTATCTATCAAAAAGAGCCATGGTTCGCCGATGACACCGTATTTTTGACCAAACAAAACATCCTCTTCAACCGGCTCCCAGAATTTTGCCCCTCTGTGCCTGATAAGGACGGCAGCAACATCCTCTTTATACTTAGGCATAAGCTCCCGAATATTACCCCATACCTTCTCACAATAAATACAATGGTCAGGATTGCCGAACATCAAGATTATCGCCTTTCCAGTCTCACGGGCTTTAATAAGGCTGGGATGATCCATTGGCGCCGCATCTCCCACCTCTACCCTCGGTTTTCCCTCTGGTAATCCCCTGAGTCCTGCCATAGAAATGGAGTGGAAAAAAAATAGAAATGCGAGTGTTATAACAAGCGACAATGTCCTTTTCATAAATCATACTCCTTTATAAACGGTTTCAAACTCACGACACCAACCAGCTTACTGATTCAATCACGCATATATGCGTATGTGCGAGGCTAAATAAACAGAAAGAGCTATTTCTCAGCAGTCTTTATATAGAGGTTAAAACAGATACGTTTCCCTTCCACAACTTCATATCTACAGGTTATCCTATCACCAACCTTCACATCCGATAGGGTTTTGGACTCTTTCCCTGATTTAATTTCTGCTTTAGGACTGACCTCGCAGATTATCTCACCCCAGGAGGTTTTTATAGTAAAAGTATTGGCTTTTGCATCAACAACAGTTACATCCCCTGAAACAAACTTAGCTGCTGCAAGCGCTATACCCGAAAACAAAAAGAGTGTTACTACAGCAATTATAATAAGTTTTATCTTCATAAGCCCTCCATCTGATACAGGGTCGGAGTCTGAAACCAAATTTATTCTGAATTATGCATTAACCACAGATGAACACAGATAAACACTGATAAAACAAAAAGCTATTATAATTCTTTCTTTTAATTCATTGAATAACCTGTGTTAATCTGTGTTTACCTGTGGTTTCATGCATTTTTTGAGTTTATTCCTTTACCTCCACAATAATGGCAATATCCTCTTTTGCAAGGTCTGTTCGGGGAACAGCCCCTACAGTAGTCCCCGTTCCCCGAACGGGGTCAACGGAAGGGGAAGTTTCATCATGACTGTGTTCTGATTTAGAAAGTTCAGCCAATTTCTGGGAAAGGGAGGGTGGAAAATTGATACTGTGATAAAAGGATAGTTTACCTTTCTTTTCTGGAGTTATAACAATATCATATCTCTGCCCCCCTAAGAGGGTTAAAGAGTTTTCTTTCCTCGGTTCAGGGAGTGGATAACTATCCATATGGGTGATGGTGAAACCTTCAGGTAATCTCAAGGCATGGGGAAGAGCACCGAGGTTTGCCAATCTTATTCTTATCCTTTCCCCTACCTTTACCTCCATTACTACAGGACTGCCCGTTATTGACTTGCCGTTTATTGTTGTAATATCGGAATCCATCATGTCTCTCGGATGCCCCATTCCGTGATGACTCTCCCCTTTTGCAGCCTTGCTATTCCAGTCATCTATTATATAGACAAATTCTTTATCAAATTTTCCGTCATCCTTTGCCTCCACAATAAAAGCCCCATACAATCCCCTGTCAAGATGTTCTGCCATGTTGTAGCTGCAGTGGTAAAGATGGGTTCCACTGGGCTTTGCCTCAAATTCATATACATACTCATAACCCGGCTCAACAGCCACCTCCTCCTGCATTGCAACTTTAGGAGGGACATGGAGTCCGTGAAAAAACATGCCGTGCTTTGCAGCACTTTTATTTTGCAGCTTTATCCTGACTGTATCGCCTTCTTTTACTCTAATCTCTGGACCTGGGACCGTCCCGTTGTATGTCCATACTGAAAATTTTGTGCCATTAAGCTCGATATTCCCTTCTGCTACTACAAAGGTAAACTCCCTTACATTCCCCCCTGAAGTCTTTTTTTCTATTGCCTGCTTAATGGCATCATTAAGCTCTTCCTTACTTATCTGACCAATAAATATTTTCTTTAAAATTCCTTCCCTATCAATTATAAATGTCCACGGCTGCCCGACAGTTACAAAGCCATAGAGTTTCTTCAATTGAATGGTCTCTTCATCAATAGCTCCTCTTATATCCTCTCCTCCTTTGGCAATATAAACGACACTATCTTTATATTTCTCTGTCTCTTCTTTTATAAGCTGACTCAACTCCTCACATTTCTCACACTGCATCGGATTGGAAAGTAGGAACAAGACAATCGCCTTTCCATCCTCATGAGGTTTTTTAAGAGAATCTGTAAGGGGGGCTTTATCACCAACTTTAATTTTTGAGGTCTTTAACATCTCCTCGGCATGGGAAACAGAAAACAGAATACAGAGGACAGAGAGAACAAAGACATGAACACGAATGACACGAATGGACGAATTACACAAACAACTGAAAAAGTCTAAAGATGAAAATAATTTGGCTTTAATTTTATCTTTTATTCGTGCAATTCGTATATTAGTGAAATTCGTGTTCAAGATGTATTCTATTTTATTTATGTGGTTCATCAAAGACCGGAACATCTTTCTTTTCTCCCAGAATTTCATATATTGACCTTTCAAACTTATCCCCGCTGACAAACTGCTTATAAACATAACGCACTATTCCTTCCTTATCTATTAAGAACAGCCACGGCTGCCCTTCTGTACCAAAAGCCTCCTTCAATTTAACCCCCTCATCAGGAGGTGGAATCATTTTAGCATGTTCTACCTGCCACCTGCTGAAGACCACTCTGTTATCAAAATTTTTTGTCTCCTCCATCACATGGCGGATATATCTATCCATTCTGTCACACCACGGGCAGTGAGTTTGATAACCCAGCATAAGGGCAATCACCTTCCCCTCCTTATTTGCCTTTTCCAAATCAGGTGTTATCAGAGGTGCTTTTTCTCCAACTTTAATCTTCGGCTCACCCTTTGGCTGCCCCCTTATCGGAAGGTCGGTTGCTGTTGACAGAGAATTAAAGAGAAAGAGCATTACTGAAAAATAGAGGGTAAAAACGAAGGTAAAAAGAATTTTAAATCTCATAATATTTACCTCCACCTACTCTAATCCCCCCTTAATGCTTGTCCCTGAATGCTTCCCTGCTTACAGCTTGCAGGGACAGGTTTATCAGGGAAAGAGGGGTTAGGGTAAGGGGGTGGGCATAAAGCCCACCCAAATTAAAGCATGTTCAAGAGCCAACCCTACTTCGATGCAACCTGATTTACATTAATAGTATCAGTAGCATCTACTGCATCATATGCCTTTTCCCCTATCTTTACAGGCATACCCAGTGGATAGGCATCAAGGTCTATACCACTCCCATCAAGGACTCCACCATAGGGTCCCTTACCATCTTTTTTGGGATGTAAATAAACAACTGCCTGTAAAAGTCCGCCATGATACACGCCGTCATTTGTGGCATGCGGGACAAAGTGGCAGTGCCATACCCATCTCCCATCCTGATTCGCCTCAAAGATGAAATCCTTTCTTTCTCCAGGAGAGATAGCTACAGAATCTGACCTAAAATCCTTATCTGTAATCTTATTGTTATAAGGATAGACATTTCTACCATCCCATGCTACCCAGTGAAGTGTATGTCCATGAAGATGGATATTGTGAGGCGAAGAGCCAAAATTTATGAATCGGGTGCGAATCTTCTGACCCTGTTGTACCGCAACAACATTGGGATATTCATCTGTCCATGCATTACCGTTAATGGTAAAGAGATTCATCATTGCTATTCTCCTCGGATGACCTACTGATGCTGACTGCTTATCCGCTGCAGTGGTCGGCTTGAATCCCTCTTCCTTTGAAAACAAGGAATCCCATTCATCAAGTATAACAAGAAGGTCCTGGTCTACCTTCTCATCGTTCTTGCTATGGATAATAATCGCACCGTAAAGTCCCATATCCATGTGTTCATTTGCATTCACATGGCAGTGATAAATATGGGTACCTGGAGGTCCTGCAACAAACTCATAGGTAAATTCATTATCTACCTTTATAGGAACCTGTGCCACATTCATGGTGCCGTCGTGGTCGTAAGCTATAAGTGTTGGCCCATGAATATGGATTGTATGATTGTTCTTGCTCAAGTTTCTCAGATTAATCCTGACCAAATCCCCCTCATCGGCAATAATTGTCGGGCCAGGGACACCGCCCATAGGATACTGCCCCCCTTTTGTCATACCTCTAGGGACAAAGGTCCAGGTAGGAAACTCTACACCGGCTATATCCTGTGTATTCTCAATGGCATCCATATTATATTCTATGGTCTTGCCATTCCAGACAGGGAGTTTATCCACAGACTTATTGGCTCTCTTAGCCTGTTCAATTGCCCATTTTCCACCCTTGGTTTTTGCACCGCCTTCTACATATTTACCAATCCTATTCTTATCCGTATTCGTTACATCTATAAGAAACCTGATTTCCTTTACAGGGAGTCCAGGCTTAAATGCCATAGCAGGATTTACCATAAGACCTGCAATAGCAACTGCAGCGATTAAAAGAAACAACAACCTTTTCATCTGATACCTCCTTATTAAACTGCTTAAACTGTTTAAACCGTTAAAGCGGTTTTACTTCAATTCAAAGTTTACATGAGCAGTCCCTTTTGCAGGAACTGTTACCTCCTGACTCAGTTCTACTGGCTTATCATAAATAAGCCTGCCGTCATCATCCTTACCATTCACCTTCCAGCTCTCATGCCATACCTTCACAGTGTATTTTCCAGGTGGGATATTATCAATGGTAAAGACCCCATTCTCATCAGTTGTCGCATGATAGGGGTGGTCAAAGATAGAGAAATAACCCTTCATGTGTGTATGAGAATCGCAGGTTACATCTACCTGACCTAACTTTCTCACCCTGACTGTAACAGTAGTATCCTTGTTGGGCTGCCCTTTGTTAAAGAGCTGTAACCCGCCAATCGCAGTATTAATATTGTGAAGGACAGGGTCAGAATTAAGGACATCAAGGTCTGTCCCTTTAATTACGGTAAAGACATGGGGGGCAAACTGGCAATTCTTCTGTGTCAAGAGTGTGCTCTTTCCTCGAACAATCTTCTTACCCTTTTCAATCTTCTCTATATACCCCACAGCGAACTTTACACCACCATCTTTACCAACGATTAATGCCTCAGAGGGCTTTTCATTGCCGCAGACATCCTGATTCTTCTGCACCTTAACAGGGTCGTTCTTCGGCACAGCGCCCCCCTTCCATATCACATGGCCCATAATTGAACCGCCGTCAGCCACATCAACCTCATCGTAGGCATAAACCCCGCCTACACATACTGCAACTACAAGGCATGACACAAACAAGAAACTTAAAAATCTTTTCATCACTTCCCTCCTTTCTCTTATAAGACTAAACATTTCCTTTTATCACCTCCTTTACATTGAAAATTTTTCTCAGCATGGTTATCATCTTTCTCATCTTGTTTATTTGTTGCATATCTTTCTACTGCAAGTTGTATTCTAACTTTATCCTCTTTAGAAAGAGACCTTGCTGCCTCAAAAAACATACCTATCTCTACATTCTTTAAAAATAAGCCGTCAAGATATACTTTTACCGCCTCTTCCCTGTTCACAATAAATTATCTCCCGTTTTTTCGCCTTACCAGCCATACCTCCGCACCACCAATCAAAGCCATACTGAGGAAAGTATATAGGTAAACATGGGTTGGGGTTGAGGTTTCGAGGAGGATATAGTTCCACGAAGATACAGACATTGCCAACCCATGTTCACCATTTGAGCCATCCCAAGCATTTAATGCAAATGGGATAAACTTTCCTTTTTCAAACTGTATATCATTCTTATCGGGTGTTGTCAGTGGCCTCACCATAACCACTTTCCACTGCCCATCCTTCCACACACCCGCCCCTTTTACCTGCTGTCCCTCCGGAGACTGTGGTGTAAATGGTTTTTGAAACCCATTTACATTTGAGTCTTCCACAGGAGAACCTTTTCCTTCTTCCTGAAGTTCTGATTTCCATACCCACAGATTGACACTTTTACTCGTGTCGCCCCTGACAAAATGCGGCTTCTCTGTCCCTTCCATCGGTTTTGCAGAAAACTGAATTGCAATGGAATCCCTGAAATTCCCTATATCCCTCGGTATTTCCTGCCATTTCACATATGAATGATACCCTGCTGGTTTTGCAGAAAGGGCTGCTTGATAGGCTCCAAAATTAACCTCCGTCTCTGTTTTATGTGCTGTATCCTTAAAGCGGTCACTCCACTCAAAGAGGAATCCAATCTCTTTATCATTATAGACAGCCTTTACAGTTACCAAATCAACAGAAGGGTTCTCCCACCGTGGTGCTACAACCACCTGCCCGGACATCATCATATCTATGGGTTCCGCAGTTGCCCATATAGGATTTTCAGTATCAAGGGGTATATCTCCCTTTACAATCTTAGTTGTAAGAACACCGCTCTTAATCTCCTTTTTCTGAAGGGATACAACATAGTTTGCCAGATGCCATCGCTCCTCATCACTCAGAGAATCTGTAAATGAGGGCATCGGTGTTCCATTTAAGCCGGTATTGAATCTCATATATATATCATTGACTGTACTGCCTCCCTTATATCTCCAGAATTTAGAGAGGTCAGCAGGCAGAATCGGGTCATTCTTTCCATCCTTTGTCTTTAATCTTGGTGCATTAGGACCATTTCCTCTGGCATTTTCTCCATGACACTCCCAGCACTTCATCTTTTGAAAAAGCTCCTTACCCTTTGCAATACTCTCAGGGGATGAGGGAATCTGCTTTGAGACCTTGACCAATTGTTTAGTAGGGTCTCTATCAGGATCTTTAAAATCTTCTGAAAATGTCTTTATATAATAAATTACCTGCCAACGTTCTTCCTCCGTAAGGCCGCTTTTAATCTTATCTATATCAAAGGGCTGCATTGCAGAACCTGTCAGTCCTCTACTGATTGCCCTGAAGAGGTCTTCATCAACTGGCAGTTCTCCGCTAACGGTCGTCCTCAGCTTAAACAATCCTGTTGTAAAATCACGGGGTCTTGGAAGAAGCTGGTCAGATACAGGCCCATCCCCTTTACCTTCGAGTCCATGACAAAAGCTGCACCTCCTGAAATATATTTTTTTACCAGCCTCTATTGCTTCGGGTGTATTTGGAATCTTTGGTTTTGCAGGTATCTCCCCTGCTGTTGCTGTATTTCCCCACAGAACCGCACTTCCAATTATTATTGCAATGAATAATTTTATCTGCTTCATTATTCCCTCCCCTTAAGTTAAACTTTAAACTTCTCCACCAACTCCTGCAGATTCTTAGCAAGCCCTTTTAGGCGATTTACAGCATCAGAAGACCTGCCAGCCCCTTCTGCAGTCTCTTTGCTAACCTTAGAAATATCCTCGATATTCGATGAAATCTCCTCTGTTGCAGAAGATTGTTCTTCTGTAGCAGTGGCTATCTGATTTATCATTTCTGTAACACTCTGAACTAATTTTACTATCCTCGATAATGACTCTCCTGCACTATTTGCAAGA
>JACQBS010000010.1 GCA_016194325.1 Nitrospinota bacterium
CCTTATTCCAAATTTCGAGACATCTTTAAAATCTTTCGTATTGTGCGTCACAATCAGTCTTGTTCCAGAAGCAACGGACAATTCCAACAAGTGATCATCATTAGGGTCAGAGAGACAAGGACGCCACAAAAAATGCACTTTTTGGTAGTGGCTCAGCAAACAAAAGGAATCCAGCAATTTTTCAATTTCCCTATCTGATAAACCTAATACCGCCCGGTTTCTTTTTAAAATGTCCTCATATTCAAACAGCAACGTGGTCGAAATGACCAGTTTTAGCTTCCCTTTTTCTATAGCCTGCAAAACTCTAAAAGAAGCTCCCTTCGATGAATAAAGCCCCGCATAGAGCACATTGGTATCAAGAATGATCCTGATCTTTACGGCCATAAACATAATACTATATGCGGTATCATGATATTGTCAAGGAACATTCTTCTTGATCTGCTCTTTTCGGCTCTTTTTTTTTAAACAACGGGTTGATCAGGGACAGTAAAAATCCTGCCTCTTTTGGAAGTATCGGCAAAAATCTCCATGCAGATTCCAATATCAATACGAACGGTATTTAAAGGCTTTAATTGGTCCAGAATATTCACAGAGTCAATACCACCTGCTACTAAAGCAATATCAACAGTCTCTTTGACTCCATCTAAATCAATCTTGTCCAATAATGCCCGGTTGGGAGATATTTTCAAAAACTGCACCGTTTTTGCCCCAAGGGATATCAGATATTCCCTGATCCTTGTTTTTTTTGGTTCATCCGCAGAGGTCACAAGAAGCAAACACCGATTTTGAATTAAAGCTTTACTATCCGGTCCACAAAGCAATGCATAAACAAAATAAAAGGAAGTGTAGTTTTCCGGAGTAATTTCAATTTGATTTATCTCAAACCATTTGCACATCGGTTCAAAATATTCCTCCGAAAATCTCCCGGCCGATCTGGTAAAATGCAAGGCGAGCAATCCATGCTCTGATACGGTTTTCAAACAACGAATATAATGAGCCTTTAATTCATTCTGATTCATTCCTGAATAATTTTCACCCCAGACCGTCTTCTTTCCGGAAACAAATCTCTTTAGAGACTGTTTTAGCTTTCCTCTGATTTTCCAAAATAATTTTTCAGTAAGACCACTTGCCTCTTTCGGTAATTCCGGTCTCCAGCCAACACAAAAGATAAATTCTCCGTCGGCCATTCTATAAACAGGAAGATAACCCTTTCCAAAAGAAACTTCTGATACCATTTCTCTGACGAGGTCTCATGAAACGCAATTTGGCCAACCTCTCCCTGCAGCACATTTTCAGAAAATCCAGGCACCTGTAAATCGTTTATTTTATTTAGCCTCTCAATGAGCTTTTTTTCAGATTTCAATCTGTCATTCATCATTATTTAATTTAATTACAGAGAGCCCGATATACTTCCAATGTCTCCCTGGCACACTTTTCCCAGCTAAACTGCCTATTTCTTTCTTTACCTCGATGGACTAAATCTTTTAACAAAACATCGTCAAAAAGAGACTTTTCAAGAACCTCCTGAACATGATCAGGACTCTCAGGATCAAAATAAATCCCTGCGTCCCCTACAATTTCAGGAATTGACCCTCTGTTGGAACAAATAACAGGACAGGAAAAACTCATGGCCTCAAGAGGGGGCATTCCAAACCCCTCATAAAGCGAAGGATAGATAAACGCTTTGGCATTCTGATAGTAAAGTGCTAACAAACGATCATTACCGCTGATTTGATACACATTTTTTTTAAATCCAAAACATTAATTTTATTCTCCTCACTTGAAGAAAATTCTCCTCCGCCAAAACAGACCAGATTAAAATCATTCTGCACCTGTTTTGATTTGGCATAAGCCCGGATCAAAACATCAAAGTTCTTATAACCATGTCTGTCACCCACATATAAAATATAATTTTGGAATAAGACCTTTCCTTCCTGTTCAGGGGTTACACCTTCAAGCGAACTGGCCAAATAAATTACTTCGATCTTCTTAGGATCAATCCCGAATAAATTCACGAGATCATTCCGGGTAGTTTTCGAAATTGCTATAATTTTATCCGCTCTTTCACAACATCTTTTTTTTAAAACAGAAGTCTCCCCATTGTCAGAAAAACTGTCAGGATGAAGTTCATGAATCATATCCGGAACAGTTAATACGACTTTTATGCGTTTATCAAAAATAGAATCGGAATAGTAACTCTGATGAATTATCGACGGCTTGTTCTGCATAATCCAAAAATTCTGGGCTAATTGATTAATTTTTCTTCTCAGAAGTCCGGTATACTTTATTGGAGGTACTTTTATTCCGAAAACGGCAGGAATTTCTCTTAAATACTCATTAATATAGAATCCTCCAAATATCCGAATTGAAACATCGACATTCAGTTTTCGAATATTTTTAATTAGTTCAACAAAATAGCGGGAAACACCGCCATAAGTCTGTTGGGTGAATACTTCGTGCGTATAAACTAGCTTCATATCATCAGTTGACTTCTAAACTTTTATCCTGAATTCTTGGAGCATCCTCGCGCTCTTCTTTCAGAATCAGGCACCCTTCAAAACATTAACAAGTCCTCTAAACACCCTATACCATAGATATACCCAATTTTTAAGTTTCCATCTCCAGGGACATGCTAAAGCCACAAAAACAGAAAGAATGAGTGGATTGGATGGATTTTTCTTTGAGAAGAGTTCTTTAATAATTTCGTTAATTTTCTTGTTTTTGTTTACCTTCAAACCTGTTGTTTCCTCATCTACCCATAATTTAAAACCCGGATCAGTCATCAAGGCCATCCCTTTACGGTGAGCACGAATTGTAAACTCCGGATCCGAATTATAATGAGGAAGCAATTTGGGATAAAACCCTCCAATTTCTAAAAAATCACAAACCTTTAACAATAAACCTCTTGTTGTTAAACAATTAATTTCTTCAAGCGTTCTTGATTGTTCAAAAATCAAATTCTTCCAATCAACATGAGCCCCCCAGTCGATGAGTTTTCCACTCTGTTTGCTATAGGCCTGAGCCTGCATTAATGTTTTCACGCGTGTGCCATATATTTTCATGCCTTTTTCCAGAAAATTATCCGCAAACTCGGTATCATCATTCAAAATCAGGACAAAATCATGAAAGGAGACATCATGGTTTTTTAACCACAAATACCCTTGATGCAAAGAACCTCCCCACCACCAATCTCCCTTTCCTTGTATAACAGTCAACGATTTCATCTCTGATCGAACCATTTCCTCAGTGCCATCTGCAGATCCATCGTCGATCAGGATCAAATGATAATCGGTGTATGTCTGGCTTTTTAAACACTGAACAAAACGTTGCGTGACTGCTTTTCTATTGTGGACCGGTAGCAAAATATAAACCATTTCAATTTCACATTCTTTTTTTTGAGAATCGAATCGAGAATTTACAATTACGCCAAAAAACATTGGGTCATTCAACTCAATATTTCTTCATACAATTCCAAATATTGATTGACAATATGCTCAATTTCGAACTCCTCGACTGCTTTCTCCCTTGCTCTGCGTGACAACATTTTCATCCGATCAGGCTCTGAAATAACCCAATCAATCCCTTCCGCAAATTGATCAATTTCATACGGTTTCACAAGATAACCATTCAGCTGATGTTCTATCATATCCGGCATGCCCCCAATATTATAAGCTACACAGGGGGTACCACATGCAAGAGCCTCCATAATCATATTAGAAAGATTTTCCTGTATTGATGTGGAAACGAAAACGTCTGCAGCGCTATATAACAGTTTCAAACTATTATCATCATGTAATATCCCAAGATACTGAGATTTCATTTTTAGGTCTCTCCGACCATCCGGATCTTCCCCTCCGAAGATTAAAAGTTCATAATCCTCTCCCCGACCCTTTTCCTCTAAACTCTTTAATGCTTCGAGAAGCAGATGAAATCCCTTGTTTTTATCAGATGGGTTATTAGCTCCAAACAATATTAATTTTTTATTCTGTGGAAGTAATAACAGTTCTCTGGCAAGTTTTTTTTCAATTGGCTTATAACAATTCAAGTCCAAACCATTAGGGATAGTTTTTACAGACATATCGCGAAATAGAGAACTCTTTTGGACACAGGTGCGCAGCCAGTGACTGGGGGTCACAAGGGTCAACTTTAGATCTTTCCATGAGTTTTTCTTACGTTTTAATATTTGATATGACAAATCTTTCTTGAAATTCGAACCTAATGTTGGACAAGCCCCACAATTATCAACATAACGATTACATTCAAACGGAATATGACAGCCTCCGGTAAAGGCCCATGAATCATGCAGAGTCCAAACAATGGGTTTCTTGAATTTACCGAGCGTCTCAATCCTCACAAATCCATCTGCTATCCAGTTTAAATGAAGAATATCAGGATTAATATTTCTCACCTGCCGGTTAATATCTTCAGGCAAATAGGCTGAGGAAAATATAATCTCTTTGCGGAGAGGATAAAGTTTTAAAGGAAGAGAATCAAGGAAACGTCTTCTTTTATTCACTCCTTTCCTCAATCTTGACTCCGGTCCAATTATTGAAATTTCATTACTGGTTTTTTCCTGGACTAACATTTGAGAATCCACTCCCAGGCGGCGTAAACCTTGATGAAACCGAAACACAGCACGGGCAGCTCCCCCTCCCACCATGTCATAAGTATTTAAAAGTAACACTTTCATACAAGATTTATTTTTTTACCATCCTTAAAAAACGACTAAACAATAGATGTAATGATCTCTATCAGGCAACCTCTAAACTGATTTCACCAACCCAATGATTCAAGGATATTTTTTTAATAATTTATCTCGTCCAGAACTCTGATATTTTTTTTTCAAAAATATCAATGGGCCAGTCACGGACAATCTGACGCGGAATTTCAAAGCGATTGGTCCACCGGCGTGCCTGACCAGGATAGTTTGCAGCGGCTTTGGTAAATCCTAGACGCTTGCATAAATTCATCGTATCGGTCGTATAATCACTTTTAGTCCCAAAGGGATAAGAAAAAGAAATGACAGGTCTGTTAATAATGGCTTCTAACTGTTCTCTTGACTCCTTCATTTCATTTTCCTGAGAATCCATCGGTTGTCCACCAAGAGAGGTATGCGTCATGCCATGTGCGCCAATAGTCACAAAGGAACTCTTTGCGAGAGCCTGTAACTCCTGGTTTTTCAGAAGACGATGAGAAGCCCTGCCAGCTTCATCTGTTTTCACCCACTGCCTCAATTGTTTAAGCCATACTTTTCTTCGTTCAGGGGCCAGAGACCTCATCAAGGGATGAAGTTCATTATAAAGGGTCTTCCTTTCACTCTCTGTAGCGGTTAACCATATTCTATGGTAAATTTTATCCTTAAGTTCAAAATGATCTGGATAAGACCATTTTCCAAGAATCACACGTTCCAACTCGTCCCACCAAAATTCCTGGTTAGAATCAATCAGTTCGGGGGTAATAAAAAAGGTCGCCGCAACCCCGGTTTCTTGAAGAATGGGCAGAGCTTCTAAATAGTTGTCTGCATAACCATCATCAAAAGTCACGACCACCGACGGTTCTCGAACCCCGGACCAGTCCGCATCATATTTTAATACTGGGAAATGTTCCTTCAGGAACTTCATCTGGTCTAGAAAATGCTCAGGCTTTACAGCAAGCATCTGGGGATCCGATTCAAGGAAGGTCACCCGATGGTATAATAGGACTAAAATAGGAGGGTCATATCTATTGAGGATTTTTCTAGAAATAATACGGAGATGCCGATAAGTTGATCTCAGCATTACTGCTTCTTTCTTGCCATTATGGTTATAACCAATTGGTAATTAGGGTCGTGAAAATCAAGCATTTTTCTTTGCGGAATATCTTCCAGAGACACGCCCGTCAAAAAAGCAGTGGCTGCCATGACGTTACCATAACTATTAATCTCAACCGCATTTTCGAAATGCCTAGAAAATAGCTTTTCAACGGATGCTGATGTAAAACGCCAATAATCCCCCCATCTATCCATATCATAGCGACTGATCTGGCTTATCCCTGAGACGGTCGCTAGAACGACCCCTCCAGGCTTGAGAAGATAATAAATACCTTCAACAGCTTTTTGAACATCAAATATAAAATTGAGAGTTTGGACGCAGATAAAACAATCCACTTTACCTTGAGGAAGGGTTAAAGTATCGGTTAAATCGCCGACGAGCGTGGCACCCGGGTCAGGAACCACGTAAAGTGACTCGCAAACCTCCATTTTCTCCCCCCCAAACTTCCTGGCATAGTACGTTCCTCCTACTTCTAAAACCAAACCTTTAATAAGATGGCTGTTTTGTATTAAAAACTCCTCGATGTAATATCGGTCAATTGGAGTGCCACGATCCAATCCAAATATTGAACTAATAGGATTTAATCGATTAAAATCAACGAGATTTACGGGGGTTTTTTTCCTCGTTAAAAGTTTTAAGATTTGACTAAGCATTCAAATCTCGATTAGGTTTCCATGCAAAGATGTTGATCTGCAGATCCATTTTTGAATTCAATCCGGCACTTATAAAGGGGGTTTTTTTTGTAAAGGGCGTCTGCAAATAATATTTGAATCCGTTTCTCTGAATTATTTCAAGGATTTCACCCAGCTTTTGATCTTTGTCTTTCCATGAATGGTATTCAATAAAAAGATTTTTTATATTATAAAGCGAACTTTTGCAGTCAAAAATAACATCCTCTTCCGCGCCTTCAATGTCGATTTTTAACATATCTATTTCTTCTTCCTTTTCGATCCATTCTCTCAACCGAAGCGTTTCCACCTTAATTTTACCATTTTTCCCATATATTGAACCTCCGTCGGATCTGTCCGGACTAAATTCTATGCCATTATTATTTATCCAGACGGCCTTGTTGATCACTTCTATATCTCCATAACCACTCCTTGAAAGATTAGACTCCAGGATTTTTACCACCTGTGGATCCGCTTCAAATGCTTTGATCTTTGAACCAGGATACAGTCGCTTAAAATAAATCGAGCTCATACCAATATTGGCGCCGCAATCATAAATAACAGGGGACTTCTTCATAGTTTCAAATTTATAGATTTCATCAACAAAGATATCTTTAAACTGCCAGACAAACGAAAGAGAGTCAGTCACCTGAAATATATAAGAAAGAAAAGGAATGGTCATAGGGCGGTATCTCTCTGTTTTACCATATTGATCAAAGAGCCTGATCCATTCACGTTGTTCTTTAGACCTAAAAAACCCTTTTAAAGGTTCGACCATTTCTTTGAATAAAGTTTTCACGGGCACCTATCTAATAGAATTGAATAGATAATATTTCAATCTTCACGTTTTATATAAGTTAAACCATTAAAGATTTTATAATTTTATCTAACCTTATCGCACGCCCGGAATACGTGTGATCACGTAAGCATCTTACCTGGCCGGCCTTAGCAATCTCTTCGCGTTCTTTTGGATGGGTAAGGAGCCATTCAACCTTTTCCACGCATTCATCTGCAGATTTATAGGTAACTATTTCTTTATCCGGCTCAAATAATTCTTTAATATTTTTTTTCCAATCTGTAATTAAACATGTTCCTACGCCTGTGGCTTCAAATAATCTCATATTCGAAGCATGGGTTGGAGAAGCGTCGGCATGAATGTTTACTGTGATTTTAGAATCCTTCAGAATCTGATACATATCCAGACCAAAAACAGCTGGCCTGAAAAAAGATGGCATCCTCTTTTTTAAGGGAAGCAGAGAATATTCCGTTCCAGGGGGGAATTCCTCTAGAATAGAAAACCCGTCAAATCTCTTTCTTAGCAGATCGAAATGTTTTAGCTTCTGAAACATTTTATATTTGCCATAACCCAATATATTTTTTAAATCACTTTTAATCGAGGTTTCCGGTTCGGGTGAATAAATCTGAATAGGGAATCTTTTACACAATTCCTGAAGAAGTTTTTCCCTTCTGGAGTGAAACCGGCTTTCACGGACAATCTGACCGACAAATGATAATTCAATGCATTTTTCTCGCTCCTGTAGCCTTGAATTAATACGCGGATCAAAACCATGATGTAATTGAATTGCGTAATGCCCCTTTTCTTTTAGTAAATCCACTAATTCGGGTGTACATGATAAAATCACATCCATATTGCTCCAGATATTTGATTTAAGAGGAACCCCTGTTCCAGCAGCCCATCCCATAACCAGGGAAATAGAAGGAGAAATATGAAGAATCTTATTTAGAAGATTTTCATCGAAATGATCAAACCACACAATCTCAGGAGAAAACCGTAGCACTTGTTCAATAACAATTTCATTAAGGGTCATTTTATTTGCATTAGGAAGACTATTTTCTAATGCCCATCTTCTTTGCAAAGATTCATTATTAAGGGATATCTCCATGACTTCATATCCGAAGGAGTTTAAAGCGTTTGACCAAAAATCCGCCCAGCCCATCGCATCATAATCAAAAATGGATTTCAACACCGTATATGATTTAGATAAATGGTCATTGTGTTTACTGTAAAATGTTTTCAGATAGGAAGGATAAGAAGTTGTAATTTTAATAAGTTTCATTATTTCCAAGGTAATGATTCTTTGCGTGTCCCCTCTGAACTGTCAGCACCAACGTTGAAGGTTTTTATATCTAGCAGCCCTATATTTTAGAGAAGTCTTTTAAAAGTAACGGGATCAGGCTCATTTTTTTGCAATTGTATTATTCCTAAGGCCTCTTAAAAATCTCATTTCTATTTGTCATTAGTATAATCGCTCTCAATAGAGTATAAGCTGAATTTCTCCAAATACGGAACCAGTTTAAAAATTTCCATGGCCACGGACAAGATAGCGCTATAAAATTTGTCCATATTATGGGATTTGCGGCTGATTTTTTAGAAAAATATTTCTTTAAAAAAACAATGAAAGATTCCTCATCAAATTGATGGTATCCTGTTTCGTTCTCATCCAGCCATAGCTTGAGGGAAGAATCCGTCATCAACTTCAATCCATTACGACAGGCTCTCATGGTGAATTCGTAATCAGAGGCGTAATGCGGAAGCAAAATTGAATGGAATCCTCTTAACCTTAATAAGTCTCCAACCCTTAAAAATAGTCCCCTTGTAGAAAGACAATTAATATCATCCGGGTTTGATGGCTTGCTAAAATTCAACCTTTGCCAGTCTACATGAATTCCTGCATCAATAAGCTCACCTGTTTCTCGACTAAAACATTGAGCTAATAACAATGTATTATGACGGCCAGACAAAATACTTGCAGCTGTCTCTAAAAACTCAACTTCAAATTCGGTATCATCATTAATAATCAAGACCAGATCAGCAGGAGACAAATGTTGTGAACGTATCCATTTATATCCCTGCTGCAGAGAACCGGTCCACCACCAATCACCCTTGCCCTTTAAAACCGTTATCGATTTTATGTATCGCTTAACCATTTCCTCTGTCCTATCAGTGGAACCGTCATCAATTAAAATAAGGTGAAAATTCTGATAGGTCTGTGAATTTAGGCACTTAATAAATCTCTGCGTAATTTCACGGCGATTATGAACAGGAAGTAAAATATAAATCTTTTCCATCATTCTTTTTTTAAGATAAATAGATAATTATCTCCCATTTGTAGTAGATCAAATAGTCGTGTTATTAAATGATTAATCTTCAACTTATGGATGATCATTATTATTTTACAACCTATTTTCTGAAGGAGGCTCAATTTACCTTTTTTGGACCAGAATCCAGACGGATGCTCCCTTAATGGGTAAGTTACCAGATGTAACCATTGATAACATAACCATTCAGAATTAGTAATTGTCTTTACTTTTTGAACTTTTAATCCAGTGCGAGAGGCCACTTCTTTCATTGATTTAATCGAAAACTGGTGAAGATGATAGGGGACATGCCAATTAATCCAATAGCGCCCAAATATTTTGGCCCCCCAACCATTTGAATTTGGAGAGCTTAAAATAAACAATCCTCCCGGTTTCAACACCTGTGCAATGCCACGCACTGTTTCAAGAGGATCTGAAATATGTTCAATCACCTGATCCATGGTTACAACGTCAAAAAAGTTTTTTTCATAAAGACGCGAATTAAATAATCCGCAATAAACATTAAAACTCCGACTTTCGGCTATTCGCTTGACATTCTCATCTGCTTCAACACCATAGACTTCACACCCTCTCACTTGGTGATAGCCAAGACTTTCACAGAATCCGCATCCTATATCCAGGATTCGAACATTCTCAGGAACCCAGCGGAAGGCCGATGCATATTCTCCATTGAACCAGGCCTGTATGAAAGAAACCGGTTTGTGCGGCCTGTAGTCTGCAACCTGATACACGGAACGGGGATAATAGCGGGAATATAACTCCAACAATTGATCCGGGGTAAGATTCACGTTTAGAGATCTGTGAAAACACTTAAGACAGGCGTATAAATCGACCTTTCCAGGATAACCATAACGATCATCGTAGAGAATATACGAAGTGGTAGCAGGGGACAAACAAATAGGGCATTTCATATTTTCTTTTTAAGGTCATAATAACTGCCTGATTTAAGGACGGGCTTTGCACCCTCTTCTAACTCCACTAAGGAATAAATATGTTTTCCAAATAATAGTTTATAACACAAGGAACGTAATAGAAGCGGGATTAATAATTCAAATTTAAAAAAATAAACGATGAACTTTCCTCTGATACCATAAGAAGGAGACACTCTCAACATTTCTCTCCTGTATTCATTCATGTCCTGACTAAGCTGACCTTTTGTCTTCCTAAAACAACTCAAATAAGCATGAACGGAATACAGTTTCGCTTTTTCGGAAAAACGAGACCACAGAAAGTAGTCTCCCGCTCGTTTTAGGTCCGGCTCAATTATCCCAACATCCTCCCACAATTCCGCTCGCCAAAAAACACTATCCTGTTGAATAAAATGACACTCTCTTCCATAAACCCCTTTTTGGATCCATTCTTGCGTATAAATAAAACATTTTCCGGTTTCATAAATTGTAGAAGATTCATTAATGTAAGAGGTAATTCCTTTAAGCCATTTAATTTCTCTAAAACTCTGAAAACTTGTATTTATAATTTCAAATGCTCCAGGAAGATAAATATCGTCAGAATTAATCCATGCATAAATATTCCCGCTGCACCAATTAAAACCTTTGTTAATCGCATCATACATCCCTTGATCTTTTTCAGTAATCCATTTGAAAATTACGCGCCTACATTTTAGTATAGGACTCTCTTCCTTAATCATCCTCTCATAGCTTTTAATGATCTCTACTGTTTTATCCGTAGAACCACCGTCTATGACAAAGTACTCTATTTCGAAATTACCCTTTTGAGAAATTACACTTTCGATAGTTTCAGCAATATATTTTTCGCTATTGTATGAAGGAGTAACTATACTGAATTTCATTGTCATTATACGTCGGATGGGGCTAACAAAAAATTCTCTGTTACAGTCATCTGAACCTTTAAATCAGTAGAACCTAAAACAGGTATCAGACCAAGAGTCCTGAATATCTTGTATTTATTTTCTTCAGCCCATCTTATAAGATCCGAAGATACACAATCATAGACGGAAAAATTCAAAGAGTTCCACTCAGAGAGTATATAAGGCCTCTCACACTCTATACAATAAGTAGCCCCCTTTAATACCTGCATCTCCGCGCCTTCTACATCTATCTTTATAACCGAAACCTTGGGCCTTCCCATCTTTTTCCACTCGTTGTCAACCGTCGTTACTGGAATTGAGATCTTCTTGCGAGACCCTGCCCGTTTCGTGTCCCTGAAGCCATCGAATGCCCCCATTGCTGGAGACGCTATATAAAAATCCATATTACCTGTTTTTTCGCCAGCGGCACTAAATACCAAATTCCATCTGTTACCGAACCCGCTGTTCTTCCAAGTCCTTTCAAGAAAAGGAATATTATTTGGCGATGGTTCGAAGGAAACTACCGTACATTCCTTGAATTCATTAAGAAACCGTATGGAGATAAGTCCGATATTCGCACCTATATCAAATACCACGCTTCCCTTTTTTATGAAATTCAAAAGTAACATTACATTTTCACTCTCATACTCCCCTTGTTCCAAAAATCTATTGAACAGATGGCAACCCTTTGGGAAATAAACCCATGTTCCATAATATGGAAAAGACCCAGTAATCCACGGGCTTATTTTATAGATCCACCTCTTTATCTTTTTAGGTATTCTCATTTGTCATCTAAGCATCCTTTTCACTGACTTCTTTTACCCTATAAGTAATATGCCTTCTAAACATTCTATGCTGACCAAAAATGTCCCAAGAACAAAATATTAGACAGAATTCTTTGACTGTATTTATTCATTTTTAATTCCTCGGTTCATACCTGAGAATCGATCCTACAGGAAACTGTATAATCCAGTTCCACGACTCCTCGCACCTCCGGCTGGTAAGGCACCATTTTATCATCAGTCTTCTTACTTGTAACTATAATAGTCACAAGATCAAGAAAATTTTTCCTAACTTCGGCACATGTAATATATAGTCCAACATTGTAGCTCCCCTCCACGAGGCACATCGATTCAATCCTTCCGCGGATCGTAAGGGGCTTTAGGCCATCTAAGTGATATAACAAATGTTCCTGTCGGAGATCCAGTATCGCGATTCGTATGCCAAGGGAGGAGTATACTAATATTGTAAGTCCTTCTATACGCATGGGTTTGTCTGACCATAACTCTAATAAGAACTCCTGTTCAGAACCACTTTCTACAGGATTCGGCGAAAATTCAAATCTTCGGAGTTGGAGATTCACCCCCAGCCAAACTGTAGATTTGAAACTGATATCTTTTTTACTTTGTACACTATTAAGATAAAGTCCAATTTGCTCATCCGCGGAACCACAACCTTTAATTTCCCCGGCTCGAAGTTGGATGACTTTTGTGCATAACGTCTGTACCGCCGCCATATTGTGGCTCACAAATAAAACGGTCCTTCCCCCCATGGCTGCCTCCCCCATCTTTCCGAGGCATTTTTTCTGGAATAGTGCATCCCCCACCGCCAACACTTCATCTACGATCAGTATTTCAGGTTCCAAATGGGCGGCAACGGCAAAAGCAAGCCGTACATACATGCCGGAGGAATAATGTTTAACCGGAGTATCGAGAAACTTCTCAACCTCTGCAAAGGCGACGATCTCATCAAACTTTTTCCTAATGTCGGCCCTACTCATCCCAAGAATTGCACCGTTCAGATATATATTCTCCCGCCCGGTCAGTTCCGGATGAAATCCCGTCCCCACCTCAAGTAAACTGGCAACCCTTCCTTTGATAGAAATTTTTCCGCTAGTTGGTTCTGTAATCCGCGAAAGGATTTTCAACAAGGTCGACTTTCCCGCGCCATTCCGGCCGATGATTCCAACCCTGTCTCCCTGATGAATTTCTAAATTAATATCTTTCAGGGCCCAGAATTCCTCTTTGGTTGAAGGTGTAAAAGGTTGAAGGGTTGAAGGGTTGAAGAGTTTAGGAACATGATTCCATAGATTCCTTGCTCCATTCGATATGACATCGCGGAGGGCGGTGTAGCGCTCACGCTTTTTAGTTTGAATATGATACTGTTTAGATAATTTCTCTATCTGAATAACGGTAGACAATAGACCCCCAAATGATACCCTCAACACTCGGCACAATATTGTTCATTATATGAACAAGTATATCGCCATATTGAAAGTTGTCAAGAAACGGACATGCCTTTAAAATAGACCCTGACAATCGATTTCGTCATCAATCAACGAAGCGAAGGTGGAAAGGGTTCGGGCTGCCACCGCGTGGGAGTGTCTTCAAAGACGGCCTGAAAATCACTGATTCTGAATCATCTCATCAGGTCCGATTAACAAGACCTCTCCTCTTTTACCAGCCTCACGCAATTCCTTTGAAAAGTCGCCACGCCCTGAAAAGAGCGCAAGGCGAACCTTCCGGTCCCCGGTCAAGGGTTTGGAGCAAAGCCTGAGTTTTTCCAGGTGACGGTAAGTCATAGGCTCACCCCACTTGCACTCACCCATGAGCAGAGAACCATCCCCCAATTCGGCGCAAACATCTACATCGAAATCCTTGTCCCAATGCCGGCCGATCCGTTTTATATACAACTCATTTTCCGGCGCCCAGTCGTAAATAAGTAAATCCCTGCAAAGAGCCTCAAATGCGTCGCCCATAAAATCATCCAGAAACGGGATAACAGCATTTTTTACTACCGCCCTTCCGCTCATAGACCTTATCGCCGTCTGGTTGGGAAGAACGAAGCGGTACCAGAACCTTACAAAATGGTCTGAGATACGGTAACGGTGATTGCGGGACTTTTCAGGCGCGCGGGAAAAGAAAGGAGCCCTCCTTTCCACAATTCCAAGTTCCATAAGGGTTGTCAGATAGCGGATTGCAGTGGGAGAGTTTTCACTTCCTGATATGGTTGCAATTTCCCCTATGGAGGTCTTGCCTTCAGCAAGGGCCCTCAATACCGAATTATATCTGGCCGGTTCTCGTAATTCCTGCTGAAGGATGAAAAAGACCTCATTGTAAAGGAAGCCCGTCGGTGAAAAAGATGTTTCGATAAGCAGTTCCGGCAGTTTTACCTCAGGTTCTATGAGGCTCAGGTAGGCAGGGATGTTTCCAAGTATGCCGTATATCGCAAGACGATCTTTTATCGGCCATCCCTCTGAAAATTTAAATGTAGAGGAGGGGGAGAGCCCCTCAAGCTTTAACTGGCCAGTCCGTCTTCCAAATAATGGAGACCTTTCACCTAAAACCTCACTTTCCATAAATGACACGGAGGAGCCGCATAGGATCAGAAACATCTTCGTGCGGCGGCCCACCGTATCCCAAAACCTCTGGATGATGGAGGGCAAAGCAGAGTTCCCCTTGCACAGATACGGGAATTCATCCAGGATGACAATGAGGCGTTCTCTTCTGGCCCTTTCCGCAAGCAAAGTCAAGGCCCCGTGCCAGTCATGGAACGTAACGCCGGACAGTACCGCGTCGTCAGGGAAAGCCTGCACAACGCTCCCCTGAAAGTCCCTCAGGTTCAATGCTTCATCCTGCAAGGACGCCTCGTAGTAGACAGACCTCCGGTTTTTTGCAAGATGAAGCAACAGTTCGGATTTGCCAATCCTTCGTCTGCCATACACTACAAAGAGTTCGGCCTTGTTGCCGTTATAGCGTTGAGTTAACGCTTCAAGTTCACTTTTCCGCCCAATAAAGCGCATCATCATTAAGGCCTCGTGTCACCATGAAGTAGTGTATTAAATATGATTAATTAAATCAAGAGTTATTTATTTATGATTAACTA
>JACQBS010000028.1 GCA_016194325.1 Nitrospinota bacterium
ACCTCCGGTAAGTTTCGTCATCAGCAAAACTATACCAGATACGGCTGAAATTCGATGCACCCTTTTATCTCATTGTAATTCCTAAACTTTATTAAGCTTAATTTCTTGACTTCAACTTTATTACGAAAGAACCAAATATTGTATAACCTTATCATAAGTAGCCCTTTTCTTCAACCTTTCGTCAGTCCGAGGATTATTTCAACTGCTATCAGAATAATTATGATGGTCTCCAGCGTCTCTGCCCTGATGGTTGCAAGGCGGTTGTTCAGGATATTATAAATGCTTTCAATGGCAGCAAGCTTCTTCTCAATACTCTTTTCCCATTTATCAAAGTGAAATCTATCAGATGTCAGGTTATACACCTTTGCAAGGTATATATCGCCGATTAGCTTTATTGTATTGTCAATCCTCTCAAATAGGACAGATACCTCAACCTTTAGCTCAGAAATAGTGCGGATGGTCTTGTCATAGGGGTTTAACAGGTATATAAAATATCGTCTTGATTCATATATCTTGTCATAGAGCTCTATAAGCCTCTTATCAAGGAGGCTGTCATTGAACCTCAATTCCACCAATTCAACATTCAAAAACTCAAGGACATCTATAGTATCTTCATAATCTCTGTCATATATAAATGCCGCATTCCAATCGGTGATTACTATATCATTTTCGTAATATGATACAGGATTTTTTAAAGATTCATTTATCTCTACCTCACTTATATCTCCCAGCTCAAACCTGAGAGCCTTTGCTATATTCACCCCGTAATCTTTTCTCAAATCCTTTGCAGTAATCTCTTTCTCAAACTCGGCTACCTGAAATATGAAGTAATCCTCTATTATTTCACTTATTGCAGGTTTTTTAACGGCAGGCTTTATTTTTAAGGAAAGCTCATCTATGAGCCTTTTTGCCTCCACTCCCAAATCAACATCATATATGAGGGCGGTGCTGTATTTGTTCAATTCACTCAATGAAGATGAGAACGGCATCCTGAAGGCAATGCTTATCGCACCAAAGTCAAATAACTTTGCAATAACCTCAGC
The DNA here is from genome assembly GCA_016194325.1 of Nitrospinota bacterium. Classification (GTDB taxonomy): domain Bacteria; phylum Nitrospinota; class Nitrospinia; order UBA9942; family UBA9942; genus UBA9942. Next base: position 1,044 of record JACQBS010000028.1, read on the forward strand.
CCGCATGTCTATATTGAGGAGTTTGAATGAATGCTCTCCAAGTGCAATTGTCAGAGGAGGGGTCTGATATTGAATATAGGTAGGTGCTATTTTTTTCTTTGCAAGTTTTCTTGCGAGCTCGGCTTTTAATATCTGGCTTGTCTTCTGGAGGTCTATCTCATAGCCTATATCAAAGGAATAAAGTGCATAAATCTGGCCTGTCTTTATTAGCATAAATAAGGTAAATTGGTAAACAGGTGAATCGGTGAATCGGTTAATTAGTCAATCAAGTAATTCTTGATTTAATGAGTTTAGTTAGCATAGCACTATCCACCTACTCACCCATTCACCTATTTTATTTTTTTCACATATATATCCCTTGCAATCTCGGTATCCATGGAGAGGGTGGTTTCATCAAATAATACGACGAGTGCAGGCTGTTTCTGGTGAACCTTTACAATTGTTCCGGGCATTAAACCAATGGAAGTAAGCTTATCCAGACGATAGTGGTCTCGCGTGGAAATGTAGAGTATCTTGCCCCCCTCCCCCGCACTGAGGCTGTCAAGGGGCAGTATCAACGGCTCTAAATCCCTTCTCCTATTACTGCAGCAATCTCCAGGTGGTATTGCTTTGCCATGCGGGCATGTAGTTGGGTGGCCAAGAAGGGTGCATATACTCTCAGTAATATCCGTACTTAAAATATGCTCAAACTCGCAGGCATGTTTCTCCATGGACTCACCGCCAATATTCAGTATATCGCTCATCAGTCTCTCTGCGAGCCTGTGCCTTCTTATAAGTGTGTTAAACTCCTCCTGCCCTTTACTGGTAAAGGTTACATTTTTACCGGAGATATTGATAGCTCCGTTCTCCTTCATCTCTGATAAGTCTGTATCTCCAATATCAGCCTTTTTCAAATCGTCCAGAAATGCCCCTCCCTCTTCAATCCTCATCCCGATAGTCTCTAAATTTTCTTCGTATTGCTGTTTTTTATCCATAAAGCCCCCTATAGGTCATCAAAATGGGTAAGTCTTTTAAACTCCCTGAATCTCTCCTCAATTTCTTTATAGCTTAGATTCTTCAGCCTGTTGAGGCTGAAATCCTCAACATTAAAAGATGCCATAGCACTCCCAAAGATTATTGCCTGCCTTACTGTGGATTCATCAATATTATTTACATTTGAGATGTATCCCATAAATCCGCCTGCAAAACTGTCTCCTGCACCGGTAGGGTCAAATACAGATTCTAATGGAAATGCAGGGGCGGAAAAGACTGTAGAATCAGAGAACATCAATGCACCGTATTCACCCCTCTTTGCAATAAGCCTCTTTGGTCCCCATGAGAGCACCTTTTGTGCCGCTTTTACAAGATTTGGCTCTCCTGCAAGTTCCCTCAGTTCAGCCTCATTTATTATTACTATATCAACCTTCTCAAGGGTCTTTTTTAGGGAATCAAATTTCCTCTCTATCCAGAAGTTCATTGTATCGCATGCGATTAGCTTCGGGTTTTTTATCTGTTTCATCACCTCTCTCTGGAGGTCAGGGTCTATGTTTGCAAGGAAGACATATTCACAGTCCCTGTATTTTTCAGGTAATTTTGGGTTGAAATCGGCAAAGACATTCAATTGTGTATCCAGAGTATGCGCCTCATTAAGGTCATATCCATACTCACCCTTCCATCTGAAGGTCTTCCCTTTTCTTATCTCAAGCCCCTCTGTGTTTATATTTCTCTTTTTGAATATATCTATGTCTTCTTTGCGAAAGTCCTCACCTACAACAGCCACGAGAGATAGGTCAGTAAAATAACTTGCAGATACAGAAAAGTATGTGGCAGAGCCGCCGAGGATATCGTCAGCTACACCGAATGGGGTCTTTACAGAATCGTATGCAACAGAACCGACAACAAGTAAACTCATAATTCCTCCTCAAAAAGTAATATTGTAAAATCTACCATAACTCATGAATTTTCAAAAGACTTTTCTATGGATTGACGGAGGTGTTGAAATTTGTTAAATTTAGGCATAGGCGAGAGTGGCGGAACTGGCAGACGCGCTGGACTTAGGATCCAGTGGGTAACACCGTGGGGGTTCAACTCCCCCCTCTCGCACCAACTGTATATTATAAATGTATTGGGGGTATAACTAAAAAAGGGGAAAAGGTGTTTAATGTTTCCACAGCATCTTTTTATCAGGGTAATGAGCTTTATTTTTGGTTGCTATTTTATGCCCTTTGACTATGGCAGTGGCATTTATAAGACAATCGTTAGAGGTTAATGTTATGCCCTGTCTTCTGTAATGCCTGTAAATCTCACCGCCTTTTTTGGCTATTTCAATTGTGATAGGTTCTATATTGCAGGCATTGATAAAATTATTTGTATCTTCTTTTTCATTCTCTCTCATGCCTGCATAGAGTTCGTAAACCGTTAGAATACTCAAATATGCTGTGTTAGTTTTCCATAGAGGTAATATTAAATCCCTTGCAGATGATATGCCTCTTAAATAGTCAATGGCTATATCAGTATCAATCATTACGGTTTGCATATTTTCGGCTTTCCTCTTTTCTTAATTCATTTACAATATCTACGCTATCCTTATCCCTCTTTTGCCATTTACCAAAAGAAGATACAGCCTTGTTGATACTTTTCTTTCTCAAATATTCTTTAAGTGCATCTGATACCAATAGACTAAAATTATCAGTAGCCTTTTTTGCTTCTGTATAAATTTCATCAGGAATAGATATTGAAGTTTTTATCATAGTATCACCTCCGTATTTATGATTAGTATTATTATACAGTATTACTAAAACAAGTGTCAAAATAAAAATAGGCTTGATAGGATTTAGGACTCAGTGGGTAATACCGTGGGGGTTCAACTCCCCCCCCCCGCACCACTGAATATTTTAAAAGGGTTTATATCCCTTGTATATTCCGAAGTTAATATTATCAGCCTTTTAAAGATTATTATCCTTCAAACCCTTATCTATTAATGGATTAAAACCCTATCCTCTATAACTATTTGGGTCTCCTGTGCCTTGACTGTGCCCTCTTATAATGGTTGTCAAAAAAATTTCTATCAATATCATAGTAAGGGTGATCTGATAGCCTATTAATACTTATTGTTTTAAAATGTTGCAAGTGCTCTTTATCACGCACACATGTATCTGGTCTAAAATTAAAAATAGATAAGTTCGAATTTAGTTGATCATTAGCAATCAAATCGATTTTGCCCATTCTTCCGAATCTATCCATTTCATTCCTAACTATTACTGCTTGCCAATAAGTTATGTTTTTATTTTCGCAATAACTTTTAATTTTATGTTTAATTTCTACTCGCCAGTTCAACAATGAAGTGCAACACTTGGGAAGCAGAAAGGAGAAATGCTATCCTAAGTGTCTATGACAAAACGATACAATCACCTAACCTTGTCTGAAAGAGATCAAATTACGATAATGCTGTATGAGGGGAGA
>JACQBS010000005.1 GCA_016194325.1 Nitrospinota bacterium
AGCTTTTTTGTTTGAATCTTTTTCATGGCTATACTCCTTTCTTTGTTTTAGGTTTAAACCAACTCGTTATTCTAAAACAGAAAGAGTATAGCCTCTTTTTTAGAGCTTAACTACTTTCTATAATATAGCAAGCTTTGTGGTAAATTTTATAATTAATTTATGTCAAATCAGACCTGTAGTGAGAGAAGCGAATCTATTCGTGTCCGTTTTGCACCAAGCCCAACCGGCCATCTTCATATAGGAAATGTCAGAACTGCCTTGTTTAACTATCTCTTTGCTAAAAAACATAATGGCAATTTCATATTAAGGATAGAAGATACAGATTTTGACAGGGTTAAAAGGGAATATGAGGAAAGTATTTTAGAAGACCTGAAATGGCTTGGACTTATTTGGGATGAAGGACCTGATTGTGGTGGAAATTACCGACCATATCGCCAATCTGAAAGACTCAATATATATAAGGAACTTGCGGATAAATTATTAAAGGAAGGAAAGGCTTATAAGTGCTTCTGTTCCCCGGAAGAACTTGAGAAAAAAAGGAAGGAATCTTTATCAAAGGGACTTCCTCCACGTTATGATGGTAAATGTTGTAATCTTTCAAGAGAAGAGATTGTCAGTTACGAACAGAAAGGAATCAAGCCATCTACAAGATTTAAGGTTGAAAATGGGTTGATAGAATTTGAGGATATAGTAAGAGGAAAAATAACTTTTAATTGTTCAGACATAGGGGACTTTGTAATCCTCCGTTCAGATGGTATATCTGCTTATAATTTTGCAGCATCGGTGGACGATGTTTTAATGAAAATAACCCATGTAATAAGAGGAGAAGACCATCTTTCAAATACGCCGAGACAGATTCTTTTAAATCAGGCAATGGGTTTTGATTCACCCCACTTTGCCCATCTCTCCATGATATTGGGACCAGATAAATCCCGTTTGAGCAAAAGACACGGTGCAGAATCTGTAACAGAACTTAGAGAAGAAGGATACCTGCCGGAGGCGGTTATTAATTATCTGTCATTACTTGGCTGGTCATCAGAAGATGGCAGAGAGATTATGCCACTGAACGATATTATAAAAAATTTCTCAATAGAGAGGGTATCAAAAAGCCCTGCAGTATTTGATATTAAAAAATTAAAATGGATTAACAGCCATTATATAAAAAACAAAGATATTGCCGAACTAACTGAACTCTCAATTCCCTTTTTAAAAAAAGCTGGGGTGAGGACAGAAACTGTGGAGAGGCAGTGGCTTTACAAAGTAATAGATGCCATAAAGGATAATATAGAAACCCTTTCAGATATTAATAAATATGCAGGGATATTTTTTGATGAGATTATAACCCCCTCATCTCAATCCTCTCCCATTAGGGGAGAGGGTCAGGGTGAGGGGGCAGCAGAAGTCTTAAAACTCTTTAAAGAAATGATTGAAAGAGAAAACGATATTACAGAAGATATAGCCGATAAAATTATTTTGGGGATAAAAGAAAAAACCAACCTAAAGGGCAAAAAACTCATGATGCCTATACGAATAGCTCTTACTGGAAAAACAGAAGGACCTGAACTAAAAAAGATAATGAATATTCTCGGGAAAGAGAGAATCATCAAAAGAGTAAACAATGTTATATCATAGTTCAAACAAGAATTAATTTCGTAGCAGAGCTAAAAAAACATTAAAAATAAAATTCGCTACTGCTCTTGACTCTCATCACAAATTGACCTAATATTTACTAAAAAAGTAAAAGGGTAGTCCCCTTAAAAGAAATAATCTCGGCACATAACTTGCTTTTTGTCGTATATCCAGCTTTTAGCAGGATATACATATCTATATAATAACTTGTTAGCCGTTTCAAAACCAGATTTCCATAGTGAGAACAATATGTCGATGCGTTATCTGTTACTGCTGATTCCACTAAGCCTCGTTGGGTGCTCGATGGCAATGGTAAGACCGCTGGATGATAAACAAACTGCTGATATCGGTGGACCAAAACTCGAGTACGTGATGGCCGGTGAAGGGAATCCGGTGGTTGTACTTCTGAGTGGCTACGGAGCCGACATCGACACTTCATGGAGCAGAATCTTTCCGGAAGTTAAAACAATCAGCACCGTCTTCGCCTACAACCGATTTAACTATGGTAACAGCGATAAGGTCGACGTGCCGCAAACGGGAACAGCGATAATCGCCTCGCTCCGGAGTCTTCTCCGAGAAAAGAGGTTGAAGCCGCCTTATGTTTTGGTGGGACATTCGCTTGGTGGAGTGTATGTCCAACTTTTTACGCGGCAGTACCCGAAAGAAGTAGCCGGTGTCGTTCTAATCGACTCGGCTCATCCGGATCAGGAGGAAATGAGACAAGCCCAGGAAGGTGCGATTCGCCGTGCTACAAGCGGCATCATTTATTGGTTTGATTCTGTCACCTACCCAAGACGACATATGGAAATCACGTCGTTTGCGGAGACAGCCAGTCAGATCAGGGGCAGCGCCGTCGTTTCCGGATATTCCGCTCATTGTAATCTCTGCTGGTAAGGAACCGCCTTCTTGGCTGGTCGGTGATGTGTTTAATCGAATTTTCCAAGAAAACCAGCGCCGCTTGGTGGCCTTATCGCCGCAAGGGAGACAAATCATCGCTAAACAGAGTGGACACTTTGTGCAAAATGACGAACCGAAAATTGTGGTTCAGGCGATTCGTGAGGTTGTTGACGAAGCGCAAGGGAAGTAGCTGTGCATGTGGACCGAAAAGGCAATTACACAACGGCTAACAAACCCATCAACGCGGACAGCGAAAAAGCGTCGCTCCTTCGTCGCTCTGCTTTTTGCTGCCGGTTATGGGCATTAAATTGACATTTAGAGAGGATTGACACTATTTACAAATCACCAATATATTGCTCACTGCAATAAACAATCAAATTATCACTCCCCTCTCAAAAACCTCTTTCTACTAATACAAGAGATTTACATAATTAACTTCGTCTTTCTAATTAAAAATTGTTTTTTAAATTGACATCAATTTCTTGTCATGATAGATTTTTCTAAAGAAAGTAGTTTTGTTGTGAAAAACAATGCCTACAGTTTTAAGAATAGGCTCATTTAGATTTCATTTTTATTCAGATGAATGCAATGAGCCACCGCATATTCATGTGGCAACATCTGCTGGAGAATGTAAATTTTGGTTAGAACCTGTTCGACTTGCCAGAAATAAAGGTGTGGCGCCGCATGTGGTCAGAGAGATAGAAAGATTAGTTTTTCAGTATTGTGACTTTTTAAAGGAGAAATATAATGAGCACCATAGTTATTGAAAAAGAGGTTAGCGTTGAACCAACAGCAATAAAAGCATGGGCAGAGGGACGAACCATTTATATTGAGCTAACAGATGGGCGTATTATTGGATTTCCAGCTGATCGTTTTAAAATTTTGAAAAATGCAACAGACGAACAATTAAAGGAAGTAACTTTACGATTAGATGGTTATGCTTTACGATGGGAATCATTGGATGAGGATATTACTGTCCCTGGCATAGTTGCTGGAAATTTTCAATTACCTTATTGAAAAAGTATAACATTGAAGAAACTGCATATTTTAATGCCGTCAAAAGGAAGTCTTCGGGTTGGGAGAGCGTTATTTTTGAAATGAGTACAGATTGAAATGATGAATTGAGCAAATTATCTCCACTTCCATCTCGCATCCCTCTATCTTCTGCCGCAAGAGATTTACATAATTAACTTCGTCTTTCTAATTAAATACTTGACTCTCTTTTGATTTTGAGTAAAATCACTCAAGATATTGAGTAATTTGTAATTAACTCTATGAGGAAGGTTTTCGTAAAAAGTCAAAACAAAATTAGCCCTTACAACAATAAGAGGACTTTTGCCATTATGGCTAATTTTTGACTTTTTACAAATTCATTATGATAGGCATCTTATACATTGTCAGCACGCCTATAGGAAATCTTGAGGATATTACATTAAGGGCGTTGAAGGCTTTGAAAGAGGTTGATTTAATAGCGGCAGAGGATACGAGGAGGACAAAGGGCTTGCTCAACCATTATGGAATATCAAAACCTTTAACCAGCTACTTTAGCCATAATGAAAAGGAAAAAGGAGAATATCTCCTGAATAAATTAAAAGAAGGTGAAAATATAGCACTTGTTTCTGATGCAGGGACACCCGGCATATCAGACCCTGCATATTATTTAATAAAACTGGCGTTAAATAATGATATAGAAGTCAACCCTATTCCAGGCCCTGCTGGGGTAATTACAGCACTTTCGGTATCAGGGCTCCCCACTGATAAATTTATATTTGAGGGATTCCTTCCGAGAAAATCGGGAAAAAGACAAAAGAGATTAGAATCCTTTATAAATGAAGAGAGAACTATTATAATATATGAGTCGCCATATAGAATCCTCGCCACTCTGCAGGAGATAAGAGATATACTCGGCAACAGGCCTGTAGCAGTAGCAAGGGAGATGACAAAGGTTTATGAAGAGATTATACGCGGGAGTATAGATGAGGTTATACAGAAATTAAAAGGTAGAAAAGTAAAAGGGGAAATAACATTGATTATTGGTAGTATCCAGAATGGGCATAAAAATGAGGCTGCTCAATAAACAAGGAATAATAAAGAGATTCTTCGGCTGCCGCCTCAGAATAACAGGGTAAGTTAAAAAGGAGGTGGGTGATTATGGATTCTGAAAGGGTAACAGTTTATACAGAAAAATTTATGATTATTGGTGAGGTGGCTATCATAAGAAAAGGATACAGAAAAAGATTATCTGATTTCTTGAATGACAAGGACATTCAGTTCATCCCGATTTTAAAGGCAAAATTATCCCCTATAGATATGAAAAGGGATGCCACAGAGGCAGAAATATTGATATTGAATAAAAATGAAATAATCATGATAATGCCTGAGAAGGGAATTGAATTGTAGATTAGCCACGAATGAACACGAATTAACACAAATTTTTAAAATAAATCTATTTTATTATTAGTTTCTATTCGTGTCTATTCGTGAAAATTCGTAGCTTAATATTTATATGAAATTTGGGGAAGTTTATCTTATCGGTGCGGGTCCTGGCGACCCGGGATTACTTACACTCAAGGGGAAGAGGTATATTGAAGAGGCTGATGTAATTATATATGACCACCTTGTCAATAAAATACTCCTTGAGTTTGTAAAGGATGGTGCTGAAATCATATATGTAGGTAAAGTAGCCGGGAAACATACTAAATCTCAGGATGATATAAATTCATTGCTTGTAAGTAAGGCAAAAGAGGGAAAGGTTGTAGCCCGCCTTAAAGGCGGCGACCCGTTTATATTCGGAAGGGGCGGAGAGGAGGCTTTAGAACTTGTAAATAATGGAATACCTTTTGAGGTTATACCTGGAATTACTGCCGCCACTTCAGTCCCTGCATACGCAGGGATACCACTTACACACAGGGATTTTAATTCTTCCATTGCACTTATTACAGGGCATGAAGACCCATCAAAGGGAGGGTCAAAGATTGAGTGGAAGGGGCTTTCTACTTGCATAGAAAATCTCATTTTTTTTATGGGTGCAAAGAATCTCTCCACTATAATAAAAAAGTTGATTGAAAACGGGAGAAATCCAGATACACCAATAGCTGTTATAAGATGGGGGACAACCCCTTTACAAGAGACAATAGTAGGGAGATTGAATGATATTACTGAAAAAGCGAAGAATATAAAACCTCCTGCCATCATAGTTGTAGGCGAGGTTGTAGCATTAAGAGAAAAATTAAACTGGTTTGAGAAAAAATCTCTTTTCGGGAAAAGAATACTCATAACAAGGCCAAGAGGACAGGCAGAGAGCTTTGTTGAACTCCTTGAGAAGGAAGGTGCAATTGCTATACAGTTTCCTACAATAGAGACTGTCCCTCCTGATTCATGGGATGCGCTGGACAATGCCATAAAAAAGCTTGATACCTATCAATGGCTCATATTCACAAGTGCAAATGGCGTGAGATTTTTTATTGAAAGACTTAAATTTAATGGAAAGGATATAAGAGAACTTAAGGGGATAAAAATCTGTGCAATAGGCCCAAAGACTTCTGCATCTGTAGAATCCCTTGGAATAAGGGTTGATGCCGTACCAAAAAAATATATAGCAGAGGGTGTAATAGAAGAGATGAAAAAACATGGAATACATGGAAAAAAAATACTCCTCCCGAGGGCTGCTGTAGCGAGGGATATTCTGCCAGAGGAGCTTAAAAAGATGGGGGCAGAGATAGATGTAGTTGATACCTACAAAACAGTTAAGCCTGTAGAGAAGGCAAATGATATAAAAAATATGCTGAAAAATGGAGAAATAGATGTGATAACATTTACCTCATCATCTACTGTAAAAAATTTCATGTCTTATTTTAATACTGATAAGAAAATGCTTAAAGATATAATAATTGCCAGTATAGGACCTATTACTGCAAAGACAGTTGAAGAACTTGGATTAAAAAATGCTATTGTATCGGATGAGCATACTATTGAGAGATTTACTGAAAAAATAATTGAATATTTTGGGAGGAAAAATAATGGCTAAAAAGGAAGAACCTGTAGCAGCGGAATTGATGCTTGAGATTAGTCAGTTGATAGAGGGTGGGGTTTATAGTAATGTGGCAAATATTATTCATAATAAGAATGAATTTATATTTGATTTTGCCATTGTCCTTCCGGGTAAAAATGCTGCCAGAGTGCAGTCGAGAATTATCACAAGCCCTGTCCATGCAAAACAATTAATGTTAGCACTTCAGAATAATATCTCTAAATATGAGCAGTCTTTCGGTGAGATAAAGGTTGATGCAATACAACCAGTATTAAAAACAGCAGAGACAGTACATTAACCCCCCACCTTAATCCTCCCCCGCAAGGGGGGAGGTAATATGGAAAAGGGTAATCATAGGAGGAAAAATGGGATTTCCAATTACACGGATGAGGAGATTGAGAAAAAATGAAAATTTGAGGAGGATGGCCAGGGAGACCTCTCTCTCTGTGGACAATCTGATTTATCCTCTATTTGTAACTTATGGCAAGGGGGTAAAAGATGAGATTGGCTCAATGCCTGGCAATTACCGTTTTTCTATAGATACGCTGTCTAAAGAGATTAAAGAGGTAAAGAGCCTTGGCATCCCTGCTGTAATACTCTTTGGCATACCTGAGAAAAAGGATGATGTTGGGTCAGAGGCATATAACCCTAATGGAATTGTCCAGAGGGCTATAAAGGAGATTAAATCAGCAGCTCCGGATTTACTTGTAATAACAGATGTATGTATAGATGAATATACATCTCATGGACACTGCGGGGTTGTAAAGGGAAATGAGATATTGAATGACCCGACACTGAAACTCCTGTCAAAGATGGCAGTAACACATGCCAAGGCAGGTGCGGATATGATAGCACCATCTGACATGATGGACGGCAGAGTCGGTGCAATAAGAAAGGCGCTTGATGAAAAGGATTTTACAGACATACCAATTATGTCTTATTCTGCCAAATATGCCTCTGCCTTTTATGGACCATTCAGGGATGCGTGTGACTCTTCACCAAAATTTGGAGACAGAAAATCGTATCAGATGGATCCCGGAAACAGCAACGAGGCGATGAGGGAGGTAGCCCTTGATATTGAAGAAGGGGCAGATATTATTATGGTGAAACCTGCAATGGCTTTTCTTGATATTGTGAGAAGGGTAAAGGACAAATTCAATGTGCCTGTGGCTGCATATAATGTGAGCGGTGAATATTCCATGGTAAAGGCTGCTGCTGAGAAGGGGTGGGTAGATGAAGAAAAAATCATGATGGAGATTCTTTTAAATATCAAAAGGGCAGGTGCGGATATGATTCTAACCTATTTTGCAAAAGATGCAACTAAGATTTTGAATAAATAAGATGCTTATAAATGGTGAATGGAGAGCAGGTAAAGAATATTTTGATGTAAAGAATCCGTATGACGGGAGTTTCCTTGACCGCGTTCCCCTCTCCTCAAAAAAGGATGTAGAGGATGCAATATTATCTGCTAAAAATGCCTTTTCAGCCATGGCAGAAATGCCTGCCCACAGAAGGTCAACCATACTTTCAAATACTTCAAAAATTATAGAAAGCACGAAAAGAGAAATATCAGAGTTAATAACAAAGGAATCTGGAAAGGCGATTAAATACTCTCTTGCCGAAGTAGAGAGGTCAATACAAACATTCCAGTTTGCTGCTGAGGAGTCAAAACAGATTCACGGTGAGACTATTCCGATGGATGCCTCGCCAAATTCTGAAAAGAGATTTGCATTTTACCAGCCATTCCCGATTGGTATTATAGGTGCTATTACACCCTTCAATTTCCCCCTAAACTTAGTTGCCCATAAGGTAGCCCCTGCAATTGCCTCCGGCAATTCAGTAATCCTAAAGCCTGCAAGCTATACACCGCTAACCTCTATCAAGCTGGGTGAGATTATGATGGAGGCAGGACTTCCAAATGGTGCATTAAATATTGTCTTTGGCAGTGGCTCAACTGTCGGGGATTGGCTCGTGGAGAGTCAGGATTTAGCAATGATTTCCTTTACAGGGAGTCCATCTGTTGGAAGAAGGATTAAAGAAAGGGCGGGGATGAAAAGGGTGGCGCTTGAGCTCGGCTCAAACTCTGCAGCAATAATAGAGCCTGACGCCGATATTAATCTGGCAACACCAAGATGCATCATGGGTGCATTTTCAAATGCAGGGCAGGTCTGTATCTCCCTCCAGAGGATATATGTCCATGAAAAGATATTTGATGAGTTTAAGGAGAAATTCATCAAGGCTGTAAGAAAGATGAAGGTTGGAAATCCGATGAAGCCTGATACAGAATATGGACCAATGATTGAGGAGAAGGAGGCTGTTAGGGCAGAGGGGTGGATAAAGGAGGCGGTTCATAAAGGGGCAAAGATTTTATGCGGTGGTGAGAGAAAGGGGAACATAATAACACCAACAGTCATGACAGATGTAAAGAGGGATATGAAGGTTGTATGTAATGAGGTCTTTGCACCTCTGGTGACACTGATTAAATATAAGGATTTTGAAGATGCAATTGACATGGTAAATGATTCAATTTATGGCATTCAGGCAGGGATATTTACAAAGGATATAGATAAGGCATTCAGAGGTTTCAAGAAACTCCATGTAGGAGGTGTAATAATAAACGATGTCCCTACATTCAGGGTAGACCATATGCCATACGGCGGCGTAAAGGAGAGCGGCACAGGCAGAGAGGGCATCAAATTCGCAATAAAAGAAATGACAGAATTAAAACTGATAGTATTTAATCTCTAAAAATTATTTAACAGATTACCCTTTCTTACCTTCCAATTCCTGTAACTTTAATTTTAACTGCTCGTTCTCATCTTTCAGCTCCTTAATCCTCTCCTCTCTCTTAAGAAGCTGTTTGTTTAACCTATGCTCTATATTCAGATTATGTCTTAATTTCTTCTCCATTTTATATTTATACAGTGCGATTTCAATATTACTGTAGAGGTCTTTGTCTGTAAAAGGTTTGGCAATGTATCCAAATGGCTCTGTAAGTTTTGCCCTGTCTATTGTCTCTTTATCGGCGTAAGCGGTGAGAAATACCACAGGGATATCAAATCGGGATTGTATCTGCTTTGCAGCCTCAATTCCGTCTATTTTGCCGGGCATCACAATATCCATTAACACAAGGTCAGGTTTATACTCTTCTGCCTTATGAATCGCATCCTCTCCTGACCCCGCAACCGGTGTAACATCATATCCCATCTCCAGCAAACTCTTTTTTATATCAATAGCAATAATAGCCTCATCCTCTACAATCAATATCAGACCTCTTCCCATAAGCCCTCCCAAATCAATTATCTATTGAATTTAATCCTGAATTCTGTTCCATCTATTCTATTTAATTCTATCTTCCCTTTTAGCTGTTCCTCTGACAGGATAACAACCAGTTGCATCCCCAGAGATTCAACCTTTTTGATATCTAAATCTTTTTGCATACCTATACCGTTATCTCTGACAATGAGCTCTATCTCCTTATCAAATACCGGACGTATTGCTACCATTACTTCTCCATTTCTACTGCCGGGAAAAGCATATTTCACAGCATTTGAAACAAGTTCATTGACAATCAACCCGCATGTAACTGCCTTGTCAATATCAAAAGAGATATCATTATGCTCTACATTTACTGAAATTCTACCTGCAGTTGCCCCATGAGATTGAAGTATAACCTTTATAAGGCTATTAATATAATCATTAATATCAATATTTGCAATATCTTTTGAGCGGTAAAGTTTTTCGTGGACAAGGGAGATTACCTGTATACGGTTCTGAATGTCTCTAAATATATCGCCATATCTGTCTTCATCAATAATTCTCATTTGCAGCCTGAGCAGGCTGGAAATAGTCTGCAGATTATTTTTTACCCTGTGATGGATTTCTCTCAACAGCACATCCTTTTCTCTCAGGGATGCCTTAATCTGGTCTTCCATCTTCTTACGCTTTGTAATATCAGAAAATATACCATAAAAATACATTTCCCCTTCCTTCATATATGTTCCCATGGCTCTATTTTGCAGCCATATATACTTTCCATCCTTTCGCCTGATCCTGTATTCAATATCAAGGGGTTTATCTTCTCTTAAGGACTGCCCATACGCTTTCATTACTGATTCAACATCATCAGAATGTATCCTGCCAAACCACCAATTATCGCTGCTCAATTTATAATATTCCTCCGGGGTATAACCATCAACCTCTTTTACATTTGGACTGATAAAGGTTATTGTCCTGTCCTTTGTATTTCCCATATATGTTACAACCGGGATGTTTTCTATAAGAAGACGGTATTTTTCTTCACTCTGTTTCAACAACTCTTCTGATGTTTTTCGCCCTAAGATATTAAGATATACGAGGATTGATGCAACAGTCAATGACACCAAAAAAGCAGTAATTGCCCCTGTCACCAGATAATCCCATGCAACATATCCCCTGAACAGAATACTCAAAGGTGCATCAATTGCCTCAGTAAGCAGTATTGAGGCAGTAACCCCAAGAAGGAGAAGATACCATGGATTCATTGTCTGCAGTTTTTTAAGGGTCATAAATATCTTATTGAATCTCCATTCATGGTATAGGCAGGCTCATTAACTATTCGGTAAAACTATAACACAGCACAATTCATTTTCAAGGGGAAAAAAATCTGATTAACCACGAAGCACACGAAGGAAAAGAATGATGAAACCACAAGATTTCACGAGATTTACACAAGAGCCATATAAATTTTAAAAAATCTGTGAAAATCTGTGTTAATCTGTGGTTAGATTATTTTTTTGTTGTTTTTTTCTGTGCCTTCAGTGGTTTCTGTGGTATTTCCTAATTGCTTAAGTAACGGGGTTTACTCTTTACAAAATTTATGTTATTTATTGAATATAGGGAGGAATAACAATGAAGGCAAGGATAGCATTATTAGTAATACTCTTATCTTTTCTTATGGGGTGCGGAGGGGGAATAAACCTGATTAAGACAGATTTGCTGAAATCAGAGAATGTCCGTCTTATGAAAATCAAGGTTACAACAAAGGAGGAGATAATAAATATTTTTGGAGAGCCGATAAATATACTAAATGTGAGTGAAAAGGAGCAGTTTTTCTATAAAGATGAAAATCTAAAATCCCTTTGGATAGAATTTGATAAAAATGGAAAGGTCTATGACTACATATATTCAAAAAAATGAATAATCTTCAGCCACGAATTTACACAAATATTCACGAATTAAAAGAAAGATTTTTAAAAAATTAGTGTTAATTCGTGTTCATTCGTGGCTAATATCATAAAAAATAATACCCCAGAAACAAGTCGAAACCTATTTCTGGGGCGAGGAGGTAAGAGCATGATTTTTTAATATTCCTGCTCCCCTCATTATTTTTATCGGCAGGTTATAGACTTATCTTTAATCCAAATTATGCATTAGCTACAGATTATCATTAAATAATCTGTGTAAATCTGTGTCCATCTGTGATTTTATATATTTTTAGGTTTAGCAGTTCTCTATGAAACAGTATATTATCCCAATATTTATACCATATTCAGGCTGTCCCCACCGCTGTATCTTTTGCAATCAAAAAAAGATTACCGGAGAGAATGCATATCTTAATACAGAAACAATAAAGAAAATTATTGATAACTGGCTCTCCCTATCAGCTCAGCTATCGGCTATTGGTAACAGACAGATTGCATTCTATGGAGGAAGTTTCACTGCCCTCCCTTTAGAAAGGCAGGAGCTTCTCCTTTCCTCTGTATTGCCCTATTTAAATGATGGAGTAATTGACAGTATAAGATTATCTACAAGGCCTGATAGTATAACCATTGAAAATCTTGCCATCTTAAAAAAATACAGAGTCAAAACTGTTGAACTTGGTGTCCAGTCAATGGATGACTCTGTTTTATCACTGTCAGAAAGGGGGCATTCGGCAGATGATATAAGGAGTTCGTGCAAACTGCTTAAATCCCACGGTTTTGAAGTGGGAATTCAGATTATGCCGGGCCTTCCTGGTGATACATTTGAAAGCTCACTATATACTGCGTATGAGGTTATGAAACTTAAACCCGATTTTGTGAGGATATACCCGGCAGTTGTTATAAAAAATACAGGGCTTGCTGATTTGTATCTCAGCGGTTCTTTTAAACCCTTGAGTCTTGGCGATGCTGTAAGACTGGCTAAATATCTGCTTATCAGGTTTGAGGTCAATAATATTCCTGTCATCCGAATAGGACTCCAGCCTGCTTCGTCACTAATGGAAAAGGATGTTATCTTAGATGGGCCATTTCATCCTGCATTCAGACAATTGGTAGAATCAGAGATAGCCTATGACATGATGAAACATATAATAAAGGGGCAAGGGGCAAGCCTGCCCCTGCAAGTAGTAAGCAGGGGGGGCAAGGGGCAAGGGACAACCTTTTTTATATCACATAGAGAATTATCCAATTTTATAGGACAGAAAAGGTCAAATATAAAAAAAATAGAATCTGAATTTGATTTCAAGGTAGATATCAAGTCAGACAGTAATCTTAAATCAGGGGAGGCTATCTTTGACAACAGCCTTAAAAAAATATATATTAAAAGAAAAGAGGTTTTAAAAGAATTTCTTTCCTTAAGAGCTACAAATAATGCAATTACAGGTAACTGAGATTTTTAAAAGTATTCAGGGGGAATCTACACTCTCAGGAACTCCTTGTGTATTCATCCGTTTAACCGGTTGTAATCTCAGATGCATCTACTGTGATACAGTCTATGCGTATGAAGGCGGCGATTGGCTTTCAATAGATGATATACTTTCAAAGATTGATGATTATAACTGTGATTTAGTAGAAATAACAGGGGGCGAGCCTCTCCTTCAGGATGGTGTATATTCCTTAATAAGGGCACTGTTAGAAACAGGTAAACTTGTTTTAATTGAGACAAATGGAAGTATTGACATTGAAAGGGCTCAAGCCCTGAAACAACCCATGAATCAAGTTCAGGGCAAGGTTCAGGATAAGGGTTCAAAGATTCAAGGGCTCAAGATAATTATGGATATTAAATGTCCTGACAGTGGCATGTCAGATAAGATAAACTGGGAGAACCTGAGTGAATTGGATAAAAATGACGAGGTGAAGTTTGTCATAAACAGCAGGGAAGATTATGACTGGTCAAAGGAGATAATAAAAAAATATTCACTTACCGATAGATGTCATATTCTGATGTCCCCTGTCTATGATAATTTAACCGCAGGAGAATTGTCCGAGTGGATAATCAATGATAACTTGAATGTGCGGCTGAATCTTCAGATTCATAAATACATCTGGGGCGAATCTGTGAGAGGGGTATAAGAAGGGGGAAAATGTTATCACCCTCCCCTTTAAATTTCCCTCCCATCAAGGGAGGGAATGCGAGGAAGGAAAATTTTTATATGAAAGATATACAGACCGAACTTGAGTGTATCAGCATGAGATTGGAGATGTTAAATGAGGAAAGCAGGAGGCTCTATAAACTTTTAGAGAATTTTAAGGTGCCAAACACAATGCCGCCTGAAGAGATAAAAACAAAAATACTTGAAACGCTTGAAAAGAGAAAAAAAGAAATGAGGGGTGAAATTGAGGAACTATCAATCAGGATTAGAGAGCTAAGCAATACGGAATATTAAACAGTTACACTTAAGGCACCACCCTTACCTTCTTCTTCAATAAACTTTTCCCTTATTGCATCGTGTCTCCGCTCCTTCATAATGTTTAATTTTGCCTGTTTTGCCTTTGCCTCTTGTTCTACCTTGGTTACATCTTCACCCCTTATATTGCTGAGTGCCTTTTCTTTCATCACAGAATGGACGGCATTTTTCATTGCCTCAAGTTTATATATGCCTGCACTTACCACCTCTCTGCCTGACTTTTGTCCTCCCCTGCTGACAGAGGCACTTTCACTCCTCCGCTGCTGGCGGGCATTCTCAACTATACTATCTCTTATATCAGGTATATTCCCAACCGTGGACATTTATAGTTCCCTCTCTTAACAACTATCAAATTCCCGAATTTTGACTTAAATATACATCTTTTATAAGAATTTGTCAAGAGTCTATACAGCTTAACAGATTGATTTTACTTGTTTACCGCATCCTTAAAATACTTTCCTGACTTAAACCTGACCACACTTCGGGCAGATATCTCCGCCTCCTCCCCGGTCTTTGGATTTCTTCCAATCCTTGTATTTTTACCTCTCACAGAAAAAGAGCCGAATCTCCTAAGCACTACATTCTCGCCTTTGCTTAGTGTCTCCTTTATCTTTTCAATTATTGATTCTACAGCCTCCTCTGCCTGCGGTTTAGGCAAACCAGCCTTTTCAACTACCCTGTTTATTATATCCAACTTTGTCATACAGAATATCCCCCCATACTAAAATTCCATAACCTTTACATCTGCCTTCTTTCTCAAATCTGCCAAATACTCAGACAGCTTCTTGTTTACCTCCATTGATTTTAAAAAGTTTTTCAGCCTGTCATGCACCTCGCTCAACGGTATTGTCCTTTCAGGCTTCTTGTCAATAAGTTTTATTACATGATAACCAAACTCAGTTTCCACTACATTACTAACCTCATCCTTCTTTAAGCTGAATGCGGCCTTCTCAAAATTGGGCACCATCATACCCTTGCTAAAAAATCCGAGGTCACCGCCATTCTGACCGCTCCCTTTATCATCTGAATTTTCTTTAGCCAATTTTGCAAAATCCTCACCCTTCCTTACCCTGATTAAAAGTCCATCAATCTTCTTCTTGGCAGTCTCTTTTGCATCCTTGGTTGCATTCTTGTCAACCATCACAAGTATATGGCTTGCCTTCACAGACTCACCTTCAACAAACTTGGTAGGATTACTTTTATAATATTCATTCACCGCCTTTTCATCAACAGATACCTTATCCTCTATATCATTTTTCATCAATTTTTTAATAGCTAAAGCCTTCTTCACATCACTCTTCACATCATCCATAGTCAGATTCTGGGATTTTATCACCTGATTGAACTGCTCCTCGTTTTGAAACCTTGATTTAATAGAAGTCATTTCTTTATTCAGTTCATCATCTGATACCTTTATCCCCGTCTTATTGCAATTCTGAATAAGGAGCTCCCTGCTCACCAGGTCATCAATGATTGTCTTGTTTATCTCTTTTGTATGTTCCGGAGGAACCTCCTGTCCCATCATTGCAAGCCTTTTCTTGTAGCTCTGCAGCCCCTTGCTGAACTCAACACCGCTGATCTTCACTCCATTTATAGTGGCTACAACATCAGGAACCTTCTCGCTCTTTTCTGCTGTCTTTACATCTGGCGAACCTTTACCTTTCCCACTTTCAGCATGACTATCCTGATAAGACAACATGAACCCGCCTATAACTAAAACCGCTAAAAAACTCTTTGCTATTTTATTCACAATACTCTCCCTTCACCCCGTAAGACCTTCGGTCTCTTATGGGGTTCATAAATTAAGTTAATAAACTAAATGGTGGAGCTGAGGGGGATCGAACCCCTGACCTACAGACTGCCAGCCTGTCGCTCTCCCAGCTGAGCTACAGCCCCATTATTTCAAATAAAAACATTAACATTTAATATTTTCTCTTGTCAAGTCTATTTCACCTTTGACCCTAACTTTACTTCTCCGTCAAATCCTATAAGAACCAGCCTTCCATCTCCACCTGCCGCCAATACCATTCCATGCGATTCTGTACCCATCAGTTTTGCAGGTTTAAGGTTTGCTACCAATACTATTTTTTTACCTATCAATTCTTCAGGTGTGTAATGCTCGGCAATACCTGCAACAACCTGCCTCTCCTCAGTTCCTATATCAACCTTTAGTTTGAGGAGTTTCTTTGATTTCTCAATCTTTTCTGCCTGTTTTATCTCACCGACTCTCAAATCAACCTTTGCAAATTCATCAATACTTATTAATTGCCTCTCTTCTGCTGCCACTGTTGATTCTGTTACTGTTGCTGTTACTTTATCACCAATTTCCATTTTCTCCTCCACCCTTGGAAAAAGCTGTCTCCCTTTTTGAATCTTCATTGAATCGAAGCTGCCTTTACCCCAAATTACCTCCTCGTCTAATTTACAGTGTTCTATCTTCTTATCTATTCCGAGAGCATCCCAAATTTTCTGGGCTGATTCAGGTATGAACGGAAATAGATAAACAGCTATTATTCTTAACCCCTCTAAAAGTGTATAGAGTGTATATGAGAGCATATCCGAATCTTTTTCCCCCCATGGCGATCTCTTGTCAATGTATATGTTCATTTTTTTTACAGCATCCATAATATACAATATTGTATGGTTTAGTTTAAGTCCATGATCCATAAAAGATTTAAAGCTATTAGAAAATTTTACCGTAAATTCTGGAAATTCCCTTACCCTTATAAACTCAATAAACTCATCCTTCTCAACTTTAGCGGTTATATTTTCAGGAAACCCCGGTCTTTTATTTTTTATTACCAGCGCGAGCGTCCTGCTCAAGAGATTTCCGAGATCATTTGCAAGCTCCCCATTAATCCTCTCTTTAAGCAACCTTATTGAAAAATTCCCATCAAGCCCAAAAGGAAACTCCCTTAGTAGAAAATATCTAAACTGATCAACCCCATATTCATTTACTACAGCCAAAGGGTCAACAACATTTCCGAAGGATTTACTCATCTTACTTCCTTCGACTGTCCACCATCCATGAGCAAATATCGTTTTTGGAAGCTCCTTTTTTAATGCCAGGAGCATTGCAGACCAATAAACAGAATGAGTAGTAAGTATATCCTTCCCTACCAGATGCAGGTCAGCAGGCCACCAATCAACATCGGTAGGGGCACGATATTTGGTTGCCGAATAATAATTAACAAGTGCGTCAAACCAGACATAGGTTACATAATTTTCATCAAAGGGAAGTGGAATACCCCATGAAAGCCTCTGCTTTGGTCTTGAGATACAGAGGTCTCCCAGTTTATTATTTTTCAGAAAGCCAAGGACTTCATTTTTACGGGTTTCGGGGAGTATGTATTTAGGATTTTTTTCAATATATTCTTTCAAATCTTCTTGATATTTTGACATCAGAAAAAAATAGTTTTCTTCCTCTATGTGTTCCACAGGACGACCGCAGTCGGGGCAATTGCCTCCCATTATTTCCTTCTCTGTCCAGAACCGCTCATCAGGGACACAATACCATCCTGAGTAACTTCTCTTTTCTATTTTACCTTCATCAAAGAGCTTTTGTAAAAGCCCCTGCACAGTCTTGATATGTTCTTTATCAGTAGTGCGTATAAAGGCATCATTTGATATATTCAATTTCTTCCAGAGTTTTTTAAAGTTCTCTACCA
This sequence comes from Nitrospinota bacterium, assembly GCA_016194325.1. GTDB lineage: Bacteria > Nitrospinota > Nitrospinia > UBA9942 > UBA9942 > UBA9942. The sequence goes on from JACQBS010000005.1 coordinate 17,873, forward strand.
TCAAATCCGCATGTTCTTTTGGTTTAAGACCCCTGTCTCTGGCTGCCTTATCTACCTTCTGCCCATGCTCATCTGTCCCTGTCAGAAAAAACACCTGATAGTCGCAGAGCCTTTTATATCGTGCCATGACATCTGCCGCTACAGTGGTATAGGCATGTCCTATGTGAGGAATATCATTTACATAGTAGATAGGTGTGGTTATGTAGAATTTCATATTAATTCAGCCACGAATTTACACGAATACTCAGTAGTGTCCGCTAAAAATTAAAAAAGCATGGCTTGTAAGCCTCTTTTATTGGATAATTGAAGTTGACAAAACCCAATACCAATAAGGAGGAACAAACCATGCACAAGGTTGGAACTATATTCTCGGAACTCTTGAAA
>JACQBS010000032.1 GCA_016194325.1 Nitrospinota bacterium
AAGGGTATGCCTCAATCGGAGAGGTGATGGCAGTTATAGACAGAGAAGATGCAGAGAATTCCACACTAAAGGCTGCGGCTTGATGGTAAAACTAATGGAACGCCACTTTATAATTTCAACTAAAAATTTGACAAGTTCCTGAAAGATGATTTGCAAAGATATGTCAATCGTTTTCGGGATGTATTTAGATTTATTATAAAGGATGATAAATATCTCAATGCAAAGGGATATATTTCTTCTTCTATAGGAACTGGCATTATGTTTGTTTTGAGTGATAAAAAGGAAAAACTGGAAGATATTAAATTTTTAAATATGGCAGATATTAAAAAATTCACATGGGAAGTGTCTAAAAAACAATTAGACAATTTACAAAAGAATAAGATACTTAAACAGGAAAAAATCAAGATTTATAACAAAAATCATTTTGCCATTATAAAGAGCAATCAATTTAAGGATTGGACAGAGACAGAAGCTATTAAAGATGCAAATGAAGAGATTGGACTATTTCTTAAACATCTCCCAAAAGAATAAAAATAAAAATGGATAAAGAATTTCACCAACAATTGGAACAGAGTTACAGCAGATATAAATCTGCTAAGGAAATAAAAGACCTTTGTTATAGGGCGTTAATTGATTCGTATCGAAGAGTAAAAGATGTGGTGGGGATTGCCAAGTTAGACGAGAATAATATCCGCAATCAGTTTATTATTGATCTTGAGACAAAAAATGAAATAGTCGGACATGCACTTGAGAATCACATTATCAGGATTATTCCTGAAAGCTGTGACCTTGTTAAAAGAAAACGACCTGACATTGTTTTTTTCATTCCTCATATATGCGATTTGACTTTTGAATGTAAAAAGCTTACATCTGATGAAGATAGATATTTAAACGATGGTCTTATCCGTTTTATCAGACTTGATTACGCCGAAAAAGAAGACGAAGCTGGTATGATAGGATTTATTTTAGATAGCAGTATTCCCTCTAAACTCAAGAAAAAAGTCAGTAGTTTTCACTGTATAAGATTAATTGATAAGCCTGTATTAGATTTTCTCAATTCATTTTGGTCAAAACACACTTGTCAAAATTCAAAGCAAATTTTAATATCTCATCTATTCTTTTATTTCTCAAAAAACAAACATACTATACTTGATTGAATAAGAAAACACACTTAATGATTGCCTTTATTCAAGTCTTCTTTTCCATATATTAACGAGAGGATGCCAGTTAAATTTATCCGCTTCGGAAAGTGCCTTGAGATATTCTTCCTTTTCTTTTTCATTCTTTTCATCAGGAACTAACTGCACAGGTGGCAAATCAAACTTATAAAGAAGTGCAAAAAGGAGCATTCTAACTACACGGCCGTTAAAATCAAGAAATGGATGGATACTCAAAAACCTGCCTTCTGCAAAGGTGAGTGCTTCAAAAAGCATATCTGTATCAACAGGCTTAATACTCAGAGAAGCCAATCGTAACTCTAAGTCATTGCAATATTGCTGCATTTGAGCAGGAACTTCAAAATACGGTGGTGGAGTATGATTGCCAACGGTTACATCCCTGTCCCGATATTTACCAGCCCATGAAGGGAAAAGCTCTCCAAATGCATCTCTATGAAGCTTGCGAATAAACTCTGAGGTTATTATCAATTCATCAGGTTTTTGATTGAGAATATGAGCCATTACCTTCTCAACGGCTTTTGCAAGGTGCGGGGCAAGTTCAGTGTATGATTTGATGCCGAGGCTGGATTCTATGAATCGGGTTGTAGAACGGTATTTTTCAGAGTCTTCAGATACTCTTTCAACATCCTTATGCTTACCGGTTCTCCCTCGAATGCCATAGAGGAGCTTACCTGTTTCGGGATACTTTCCAGATACCGTCTTTTCTTTTCTGCCGAGGTTTTGATTTCCCTCCACTTTTTTATAATATTTTTTTGAGATTCCTGTCTTTTCATCTGATACCCCTTGTGAGTTATTCTGTTGTAAATTTAACATATAATCCTTATAGAGTGCAACTGCCTCTGAAACCTTTTTAGCCCGTTCTTTTTCAGGGGTTGTGAAGGAGATGAGCGGAATGGGGAGGTTTCTAATTCCTTCCAATGTTGTTTGTCTAAAGTCATCTTTTTTTGCTACAACATCCTGACTAAGATAAACATAAGAAAGTAGTTTAGAGTTAAGTATCGGTAGGAGATAATATAGTGATAGATTTGTTTTAGGTTTGAATATATAAATGTCTTTTTTGTTTACAAATGATTCTGAAGCAAGACATGCCATAAGACGGTCTTGTCTGCTTACCAAGCGTCTAACTAATATTCTTTGACCTGTAAAGAAATCAAACGATGATGGATACTCCGGTAAATCATCTGTGTATGATATAAATTTATTCGGAGAATCAATCTCATATCTAAACAATTCTCCATCAAAAAAAGGCTGCAATCCCATCTTTTTATTGGCTGATATATGTTCATTGTTTGCTAAAACCCCTCTTGCGGAAATGGTAATTTCGCTTAGAGGGACTACTTTCCCTGTAGTGAGCTTTCTCACTATAGAAACTGCTTCCGCATTTAATATAATTTGATTAGTTTCTTCCCAAAGGTTTTGCTTAATTAAAAAATAGTTAATCTCATCCAAATTATTAACTTTAACCTGTTTGGGAAATTCATAGATTAAAGTTTGATTATGCTTTTTTGATAAAACTGATCTCTCAAACACAAAGATACCAGTATCAATATATGCATCTTTAAATATATCAAAGGGTAGGTTAATGAGTTTGTCAAATCGGTATTTTTCTAATAAGTCTTTTCTCAATAAGTTGTAATGCACGCCAGTCTGCCATGATACGGGAACTATAAAGCTAAAAAGCCCCTGTAACTTCAAAAGAGAAAAGCCGTGTTCCATAAAGGCTGAATAAACATCTGAGTTTTGCAATGTGGCTGGATAGAAATTTTTGATAAAATTTCTTTCTGTCGTTGCACCATACGGCGGATTTCCTATCACACAATCAAAACCCGGACTTTCTTTCTTCTCAACCTTCTGCTGCATATCCCCCACACGCTCGTAAAAAACCTCTGGAAATTCTATCTCCCAGTGAAAGAACTTTTTGTCATGGGCAATATTTTCTATAGACTCAATAACCTTTTTATCCTTCTCATGCATTGAATTAAGGGATTTCTTGAGGTTGTTAAGGTCTATTCCTGTCCCCTTTTCCAATAAAAATGTCTTTGCCTCTTTTATTCCAAAGTATTCCGAAATAAGCATGTCAAGGAGTATCCTGTATCCCTGAATACTTGTATCAGCCTCCATATACTTTTTTGCAGAGTCCTTTACCTGATAGTATGTTGCATCAGAAAGGCTGGACACAAAGAGCATCTCTCTGATAGCCCTTTTTAATGGCTCAAGATTTATGGTAAATAGCTGCCCCTCTGTAGCCTTTTCAAGGGCTTCAAGGTCTGTGCCTATAAGAGAATTGCCCCACTTCAAATGATGGTCAAGAAATGAAAGCGGAGCACCAAGGGTAAAGGAGTCAAGCCAGAGGGAGAGTTTTGCAAGTTCAACAGCCATCTCATTCAAATCAACGCCGTATATACACCGCTTCATCACCGTCCTTTTGATGAGGTTTACTTCTGTGAGCTTAGATTCATCTATCATTACCCCTTGCCTGCCAATCTCTTTTAGTATCTCTTTCCTCATCTCATCAATTCTTCTTATTACAGGATTCTCAGGATAATCCGTTAGAAATGTGATAATTCTGTCTGAAATAAAGTCTACTGTATGGACAAGGAAATGGCCGCTTCCCATGGCAGGGTCAAGAACTTTTATATCAAATATGGTTTCAAACAGACTATTTTCTAAATTCAGAATTTCAGTAATATGATTTCCCTTTGGTTCTCCTGAGTGTTGCCAGTGTTTCCATTCAGGTGATTTTTTAAGCTGCTTCCGCTGTTTTTCGTAGAGTTCACCCACTTTTGAAAGGATTTTTTCTGCCCTTTTAAATCTCTCATCCAGAACAGAACCTACAGTGTTTTTAACAATATACTCAACAACATAGTGAGGGGTATAATAAGAGCCTGTTGATTTACGCTCATGTTTTGAGTTTTCTATATAAATCTCTCCTTTTTTCTTTCTTTTATCTATCCTGCCCCCTTCTTTAATCTCGGACCCATTTTTCCAGAGGGACTTATTTTTTTCTTTAACCTCTACCATTGGCTCATCTGCTATCCTGATGTGAAATTCCAGAAGCCCTTCGTAAATATCGCCGAGGTGACGGACACCCAGTGATGAATAGTCTATGAACAGAGTTGAGCCTCCTCTGTTTTCTTCTGCCTGCTGGTCTACTGTCAGGAGATAAACAGCCTCTGCAAGATATGGGTCGGATATTTTGTGAGTGTATAGAAAACCGTCAGGCGGTGTTTCAAAAAGACCGCCGTTGTAAATGGGGATATTGAGGGCTTTATCGCCTTTATCAACTATCCTGCATAGTGATTCAAGACGGGACCAGTAGTCATAAGCATTACGGCTCATGTCGTCAATTCCTGCTGTATTTATATCTTTTACAATATCCTCTTTCAATTTCTTAAGACTCTTTTTGTAGTAACGGCTTTGGTCATCAACTGGCAGAAGACTACGGGATTCTGCGTATAAAAGAAACAGGAGGCGGTATAAAAGTGTAAGACAGCCGCTAAATATATCTTTAAGGCTCTTCTCCGATTCTTTTTGAATCTTACGCTCCGTGCGTCTGAACTCAATAAATCCACCCGCCAGCCCTTCAAAGACCTTATCAAATACAAGGTCTTTAAGCTGCTCGCTCACCCTCGCTGCATAATCCTCGCTCCCTTTAAGATGCTGGTCAAGATAGGTCTTTCCTGTAGCAGTATCGCTGATAAAGGCATCTCTTGAAAAGAAGAGATAAAAATATTTAAAGGCATCAGGATTCTTGTTTCGGAGAATATTCTCTAAATCCACTTCATAAAAATTGCCTGCCCTTGAAGAAGCACGATAATAAAAAAGCCTCCAGAGTTTCCCATTGGTAAGTATAGCCCATTGTATTTTGCCTTCAGAGGCATGGTATACATCATCCAGATATTTTACTGTCTGGGCTGTAGGGTCACGGCTGTCAAGCCTGTCTTCAGGGTCAGCATCGTTAAGCCGTCTTCCCCAGTATTTTGCCTCAAGAATAGTCAAAGGATAGGAAAAAAACCGTCTCAGATTATCCTTTTCTCTGCGAGCCTCCTCAAGGGCAACTCTGTCCTTAAAGAGTGCATAGTCAGGTCTTTTCTTTTTTATCCCTCGCTGTGTTACAGGCTGAACATCCCATTCATATCCGAGTATTTTTAAAACCGGTCTTATGAATTTATCTTCAATGTTAGCTTCTTCTCCTGAACCAAAGTTCAGCCCTTTTATTCCTTCATATACAGAAGTTATATCATTTAATGCCTTTTTTATCCTGTCTTCATCTTTCACCCATATAGCTGCATGAGGCAGGTGATATTCAAGATAATTATTTGAAAAAAGTCCCTGATTATAAAAATTGTACAATTCCATCTGTGGCATAATTTTTATTGCCTTAATATGTCTAATATATCCTCACCATTGCTGTTACACCGGGTTTTAATAATCCGTTAGTTTCCTTTACACCTATCTTAACCCTGAATGTCTTTATATCAGCCCTCCCCCTTGTAACATCCCTCTGTGTGGCAAATTCACCTTCCCTTCCGATTTCAATCACATCTCCCTTAAACTCTTTATTTGGTATTGACGGTGCTGTCACAATAGCCTTACTGCCGAGTTTTATCCTCCCTACCATAGTCTCCTCAATATCAACCCTCACCCAGATATTTTTAAAGTCATGGATGGTATAGACAGATGCACCTGTATTGACCATCTCCCCCTCTTCAAATGCCTTATATACAACCACCCCTTCTATAGGAGAGATTATCTCAACATCCTTTAACTGGATTTCAAGCAAATTGAGTGATGCCTCTGCCTCCTGCACCTTTGCTATTTCAGAGGATAGGTGTGCCTCAAATACCTTAATATTTGTAATAGAGTTTTTTAGCTTGGACTCTGCTGCACTCATCCGTGCCTTCGCAGAATCCAACTGGGCATTTATTGCATCATAATTTGCCTTTACTGAATCCATCTCCCTTTCTGATATAAGTCCATCCTTAAATAATGCCGAAGCCCTCTCCATATTTTTTTTTGCATCCTCAACAAGGATATTCACTCTGGCAGCCTCAGCCTCTGCTGACTGAACTTCTGCCTTAACTGTATCAATCTCAATTTTTGCATTTTCAAGATTTGCCTTGCTTACATTAAGATTAGCCTTTGCACCAGACAGGGACTCCCTCCCCTTTTCAACCATCGCCTTTAGTTCCTTATCATCCAGCCTTATGGCAGATGCCCCTGTCTTTATTATCTCCCCCTCTTTACAGCAGAGCCAGATTATCCTGCCGGGAATCTTTGGCGCAAGCTCTACCTCCTTTACCTCAATAATACCTGTGGTATCAATGTAATCAACTATCATCTCCTTATGAATAAATTTTGTATAGATTATCAGGAGAGCGGCAATAACAATAAAAGTAATAATTAAGGTCTTTTTCATTTTAAGTCCTTCACCCCGTTACACCCAGAATGCCCCACCCCTCAGATCCCACCCTGAACTTGATTCAGAGACGGGGTGTAACGGGGTTCACTAAAAAGATTTTTATTCTAATGAAATAATGCCACTAATCCTTTTAAATTGCAATGCCGTTTTACGCCAGCCATATAATGTAACAGCAAAATGATAATGTTCTAATCTGGCAAGATAGAAATGTCCTAAATTAAGCATGTCATAATACCCAAACTTTTAAATATTAAGAGGAGGGTAATATGGCAGTCAAGGACATTATCATAGTAAGCCGGAGGGAAT
>JACQBS010000033.1 GCA_016194325.1 Nitrospinota bacterium
ACTGACTTTAGTAAAATCACTGAACATGAGATTGCTCATATCGAATCTCTTATTAATAACCGTCCCAGAAAGTGTCTGGGCTTTAAAACACCACTTGAAGTGGCTTCTTCTTTTGTTGCACTTCAAGGTTGAATGTGGGTAAGATAAGAAAAATTAATATTATAAAACCTCATGAGGTTACGGCTCAAAAGGGAGGAAATTCAAATGTCATATTGAACCATGCCCTGAACTTGTTTCGTGGGTTATTTCAGTGCTAAAGAGATAACTAAACAAATTCTGTATAACTTTTCAAAGAGTATTGTGAATTATCAAGCTACTTCCTGAACGACTTCTTTTGCCAGTTTTGAAAGCACAAGCTGGGGATTATAGATATCAAATATGACTACTTCTTCATCTTTTATTTCAATAGTAAAACCATCTCCCTGAATGACCCTGTCAGGAATACCTTTGAACCCTTTTTTATAAAAGACAATAGCCCCTGTTTCTTCATCAATATGTTTTTGAAATTCTTCAATATCTATTTGCATTTCCACCGACCTTTCTTTATTCTATTTTCTATAGTCTTATCATCCGTAGGATAAATAGTAATTAACTTTTTGCTGTCACTTGATAAAACTACTACAAAAAGTCTATTTCTTATCTGTATAATGATAATTTTTGAATCTTCAACTGTGTCTTCACACTTTAATTCAAAATGATTTAAAGCTGATACGACTTCTTCTTTCTCTATTCCATATAATATTAGCTTAAATTCTGCATGATAGCTGAATTTTATATTCACTTTTTTCAATTATAGCAGAAAAAGAGACTTAAATGAACTTAGATTTTATCTTAGATTTTAATCCAATCAGTAATCCAGTAAGATTTGACTGGATTTAGTGTAATAGGGTAATATGAATTCAATCTTCTACGATTACTTTGGGGCAAAGCCTCTCTAAATGACACTCTTATGAAAGTAATAACAACACACTTTAATGCGGATTTTGACTGTCTTGCGTCAATGCTTGCTGCAAAGAAGCTCTATCCTGATGCAAGAATTGTATTTCCGGGGGCGCAGGAGAAAAATGTGAGGGATTTTTTAAAAGCCTCTGATTATTCCTTCCAGTTTGACAAACTTAAAAATATATCCCTTGATGAGATAACAACCTTAATCATTGTAGATACAAGACTCGCAGGAAGGATTGGTCCCTTTGGGGAGGTCGCAAATAAGAAGGGTGTATCAGTCCATGTATATGACCATCACCCAAATACACCTCAGGATATAAAATCTGAAGTAACAATTGTAAAAGAGAGAGGCTCTACAACCACAATATTTGTTGAACTCCTAAAGGAAAAGGGCATTCCCCTCACCCCTGCAGAGGCAACTATTATGGCACTCGGCATATATGAAGACACCGGCTCCCTTACCTTTACATCTACAAGACCAGAGGATTTGGAGGCTTCTGCTTATCTTTTATCAGTTGGTGCAAACCTCAATGTAGTCTCAGATTTTATATACAGGGAGCTCTCCCCTGAACAGTTCTCCCTTTTAAATGACCTGATTCACGGGCTTGAGATACATGATATAAACGGCTTACCGGTTGCTTTAGCCACTGCATCATCTGATAGCTATATAGGAGATTTGGCAATCCTTACTCATAAGTTAAAGGATATGGAAAATCTGAACTGCCTTTTTGTCCTTGTAAGGATGGAGGATAGGATACATCTCGTGGCAAGGAGCAGGATAGAGGCAGTGGATGTTGCAGCAGTTGCCCATGAGTTTGGCGGAGGGGGACATCCAACTGCATCCTCTGCAACAATAAGGGATATGACCATGATTCAGGTAGAGGAGAGGCTCATCAATGTCTTAAAGGAAAAGGTTCATCCTGTAAAACTTGCAAAAGAGATGATGACATATCCGGTAAAATCTGTCCAGAGGGATGAGACAATAAAACAGGCTGAGGAGTTGATGACCCGATACAATATCAGTGCCCTCCCTGTGATGGATGGAAAAAAACCTGTCGGACTTATAACAAGACAGATTGTTGAAAAGGCTATATTTCATCATCTAAAAGAGGAAAAGGTGTCAGATTTGATGATAAGCGAGTTTTCAACTGTCCACTCTGATACACCATACCGCCGTATAGACGAGATTATTATTGTAGGTAAGCAGAGGTCGGTTCCTGTGGTGAATGATAGCGGTGAGATGGAGGGTATTATAAGCAGGGGAGACCTGCTAAGGGCTATATATGGAGATATGCTCAAGAAACCTGCTCTCCTTTATTCAAAAGAGGGGGGCACCCGTTACCCCTTTTCAAAAAATTTAAAGGGGCTTCTATCTGAGAGACTTCCGGAAAGGATACTAAAACTCCTATATGAGGCAGGAGATGCAGCAGACAGATTGGGATTCTCTGCATTTCTGGTAGGCGGTTTTGTAAGAGACCTGCTTCTAAGAATAGAAAATCTTGACATAGATATAGTGATAGAGGGGGATGGGATTCTCTTTGCAGAAAAATTTGCCGAAAGGCTATCCGGGAGGGTCAAGAGCCACAAAAAATTTGGCACTGCCGTCGTAATAATCCCCTCTCTCCCCCCTTTAGAAAAAGGGGGCAAGGGCGAATTTAAGATAGATATTGCAACAGCGAGGATGGAGTATTATGAGCATCCTGCAGCACTCCCGATTGTTGAGATGAGCTCATTGAAAAATGACCTCTACAGGAGGGACTTCACTATAAATACACTTGCTATAAGCCTTAATAAAAAAGAGGCATGGCAACTCATAGATTTTTTTGGCGGACAGAGGGACTTAAAGGAAAGGGCAATAAGGGTTCTCCACAACCTTTCCTTTGTGGAAGACCCGACCCGTGTATTCAGGGCGATAAGGTTTGAGCAGAGGTTTAATTTCAGCATTGGCAAACAGACAATGACACTCCTTGAGGGTGCAGTAAAGAAAGACCTCTTTAACCGCCTGTCGGGTTCAAGGGTGCATTTAGAGCTCACACTGATGCTGAAGGAGAGAGAGCCTCTTAAGATGATAAGGAGGATGCAAGAGCTTTCACTATTAAAGTTTATACATCCGAAGATTATATACAGTGACTCTATGAAAGAGTTATTTTTAAATATTGGTGAGACGATTTCGTGGCACCACCTATTGTTTATTGGCAGTGAGGCTGAAGGCTGGTTTATTTACCTGATGGGGCTTTTAGATGATTTAAAGGATGAAGATGTTTTGGATATATGTCGTCGGCTCTCCATATCAGAGCATTATAAAAATAAACTGATGACCGGCAGAAGCCAGATAAAAGAGGCGTATCAGGAGCTTTTCTCATCAGGCACAAATACATTTAAGTCAAGCCTGATATATGATGTCCTTCATCCCCTCCCTCTTGAAGCCCTCCTGTTTATGATGGCAAAGGTGCCGCAGGAGAGGATAAAAAAGGCAATATCACTTTATCTCACAAAACTGAGGACTGTGAAGATAGATATTACAGGAGATGACATTGTAGAAATGGGAATAGAAAGGGGACCCGAAGTAGGCTCAATACTGAAGGCTGTCCGAGATGCAAAACTTGACGGATTTATAAAAAATAGAGATGAGGAGATAGAATTTATAAAGAAAGAGTTAAAGGATTATCGCAAACTACATCCAAGAAATTCTTTTAATATATAAGTCATTCAATCTTCAGGGCGAACGGTTTACTGATATCTCTCACGCGTATTCGTAAACTGGTGTCTTTACCACTCTATCGGGCTTCTTCCCTCCTTTGACCAATGTGTGGATATGCTCCACGGTCTCAGGGGAAAAGAATTGCTCCCCAGTCTCTTGGCACACACGAGCAGGTACATGCTCAACAATATAGAATTTCCCACCGGACGCCAAGGTATATGTAACTTCGGTTTCAATCATTGTTTCTTTCATGTTTACCCCCTTTATTAGTCGTGCTTTCTAATTCTAAAATCTACCCATAAATCAGGGTCTGGTTCATAGAGCGTGATAATCTTAATCAGCGGACGGCTGGGATAACTGCACTGAATATGTAAGGGCCGTCTGGTCTTTGTAAACCCAAGAATCAAGCAGCTTGGGCCATACTTGTCTTGAGGATAGTCTTCCACAATCTCATTCCTGCCCGATATTGCTTCCTCCATCTCCACAACGCTAATCTCCCGAATAATGCTTTGATCAACGGCGTGCTTAGAGAACTCATACTGCCGCCGGAGTATTTTGCTCCTGATTTCTTCAAGCATCCCCATAGTTTAATTCTACTTCATTATTCCTGGATGGTCAATCTCTCCATTGGCATCTGTCCCCTCCCTTTTTTGGTTCTTAAGAGGTTCAGATTACCACTTCTTAGATTAGACCAGCGTCTTCTCCTTTAACTCCTTTTAGGGTTAGTTCTCTATCCAGAAAGACCCGGCCGACTTCCTTCGGAATAGGTGGCCGGTTTTGATTGGAATGGGTGGCCGATTTGCTTTGGGATCACCGGCCGAATTAGGTCGGAATATGCACTTTTATTTCTTTTTCCATAAAATATCACCTCTCTTTATCGTATCTGTAAAATATGCCGTTATAATGAATAAGTCATCAATTGATACTTTAATGTCTTAGGCGATAGCCTTTTCAATAATCTCATCAATCTTGTTTCTTTCCGCCATAATCTTTTGCTTTATTTCTTCTTGCTTATCAAGTTCTGCTTTTATTTCATCAACAAATTTTGGTTCTTTCGTAATAAAGTTGAAGTCAAGAAATTAAGCTTAATAAAGTTTAGGAATTACAATGAGATAAAAGGGTGCATCGAATTTCAGCCGTATCTGGTATAGTTTTGCTGATGACGAAACTTACCGGAGGTG
>JACQBS010000034.1 GCA_016194325.1 Nitrospinota bacterium
AGAAGGGATTAACAACAAGATAAAGAGGCTAAAGCATATGGCCTACGGCTATAGAGATGTTAAATACTTCTTACTCAAGATACATCAGCATTGTGGACTGCTTGACCCTAAGTTTTCAACTTAAATACGAAAGAGGGATAATTTTTTATCTTGTGGCAATCGAAACTAACAAAGGCTCTACCCTCATTTTTGAAGAGCCTGAAGCCCACGCATTCCCTTTTTATACTAAATTTCTTGCCGAAAGGATAGCCATGGATAAAAGCAATCAATATTTCATCTCTACTCATAATCCTTACCTGCTTTTGTCCATTATAGAAAAAACACCAAAAGACGATATTGGAGTTTTTATTGTTTATTTTGAGAATTATCAAACAAAAATCAGAACCTTAAGTATAGAACAGATGGCTGAAATTTTTGACCTTGATTCAAGTATATTCTTTAATCTTGACAGATTTCTGGAGGAAGAATGATATATGTAGAATGTCTTCCAGACTTGACTTTACTGAAAGTTTTGGGGGTTCCGAAGAGAAAGATAGAACATGCAGGGGGTAAAGGGAGAATATGTAACAGGTTAGAGAAAACTTACAACTCAAAAGGATTGATAGATTAAGACCCTTTTAGTTCACAGCCTAATTATATCGAGAGATTAAAATTAATTTCAGCCAAAGATGAAATTAAGCTCTTGTACGATGAAAAGACTAAAAACCATTTGATTATACTGTCTCCAAGATTAGAAGGCTGGATTCTAAAGGCAGCAAAAAAGGCGGGAGTAGATGTAAAAAAGCATGGTTTGCCTGACGAGGAATATGAATTGCATAGAGTTATTAATATGAGACTTAAAGAGTTCGAGAATTTTTTAGAGGAGATAAGAAAGAATAGTAATATGTTAAAAACTTTGGAAGGATTTATAAAAAACAGGTAAAAATATGTTTAAATAGGATAGATAGGAAATTATAGATGTCGAGTAGGCATCTTCAAGTATCATCTTTAGAGGTATGCTTCGTATTCCCTGTTTCTCTCCCCTTTCGGTGTGGAGAGTGTCACAATATTCTTTCATTGGTTATACCTCGATGCCCCTCTCAGATCCGAACATGCAGATTTTCCACATTCGGCTTGAAAGTCAATGAATCCTCTATGCGATGACAGGATAAGGGCAATATATCCTTGCAATGACAAATGGTAACACTGCTAAAAACTGCTGATGCAATATGCTAATTGCAATATGCTAATTGGTTGACAATCATCCATTTTTTTGATAAATCTAAACATACTTTAATTTAGCCACTGACAGACACAGACTAATCAAAATCAGGTAGAGACACAGGTAAAGGTAAAGATTTAACCTGCCTTTACCTGCGTTATATTGTCAGTGAAAGCCTGTGGCAATAATTAATTTTGCGGGCGAATAGCTCAGTTGGTAGAGCACTGCCCTTACAAGGCAGGGGTCACAGGTTCGAGCCCTGTTTCGCCCACCAACTTTTTAATTAAAGAGAAAATTAACCACAGATGAACCCCGTTAGAAATAGAACATCAAAACCGTTCGTTATCCTATCTGGTGACAAAATTTCTAACGGGGTGAACACGGATAAACACAGATATATAGAAAAAATAAAAAAGGTTTTTTATCTGTGTCCATCTGTGTCCATCTGTGGTTTCAAATTAAGTTTTTTATTTTTTGCTGCATTTTTTATCCTAAATGGTTGTTCTGTCAAAGAGGCAAAGACAGATTTTGAGCTTTTGAATGAAGGGCAGAAGAATTTTGCAAACAGGAGGTTTGACAGGGCTGAGGAAAATTTTAAAAAGCTGCTGGACGACCATCCTGACAGTAAGTTGAGGATACATGCAATGATGGGGATGGCGGATTCTCTTTTCAGGGCTGATAAGTTTCAGGAGGCAGCTTTTCAGTATAAGGAGTTTTATGAGTTGTACCCTGTTCATAATGACACCCTAAAATCCCGTTTCTATAAGGGGATGTCTGAATTTAGCGAGATGAAGCCTGCGGACAGGGACCAGACATTTACAAAGAATGCCCTTGAGGAATTTAAAAAAATCGCCTCAAATCCTGATTATGCAAAAAGCCAGTTCTATGAGGTATCTGAAAAGAAGATAGAGGAGTGCAAGAGGTCGCTGGCTGGGCATATATTTTTTATAGGCAAGTTTTATTTCAGGACAGCCTCCTATCAATCGGTTATAAGCCGGATGAACAGTCTGCTCACAGAATATCCCGGAGAGCCTTATGAGGATGAGGCGATATATTATCTTGCAGAGTCTTATTACAGGGAGGATAGCTTTAAAAATGCATTGGCTGAATTTAAAAGGCTTAAAGAAAAATATCCAACCAGCAGATATTTTAATACAGCAACGGTTAGAATTGCCGATATAGAAAATATAAAAAAAATGGCAAAAAATGACAACCAATAGGAAAGAGGATTATTACGATTTTAATCCATTATGGGCATATCTGAAGGATATAAGCAGTATCAAGCCACTAAGCGGCAAGGAAGAAAAGATTCTGGCGGCAAAAGGGGACCAGAAATCATTGAATGAACTTGTAAGTCGGAATCTGAAATATGTGGTAAGTGTTGCAAACAGGTATAAGGGATGCGGCTTATCCCTTCCGGATTTGATAAATGAGGGAAACATAGGTTTGATAGAGGCGGCGAAGAGATTTGACCCGCAGAGGGGTGTAAAATTTATAACCTATGCGGTATGGTGGATAAGGCAGTCTATACTTCATGCACTTGCGGAGCAGTCAGGGAGTGTCAGGCTGCCGATTAAACAGGCTGGACTCCTGCATAAGGTAAGTGCAACATATAGGGAACTCTTGCTTTCTTTAAGGAGAGAGCCTACAACTGAAGATGTTGCAAATTCATTAAAGATTTCTCCTGAAGATGTAGAGTCTGTAATGAGGGTTTACAGATTCCATCTGTCTCTTGATACTCCCTTAAAGGAGAATGATGAGACAAGTTATCTGGACATGCTTACATCATCAACTGAGCATCCAGTGGATGAAGACCTCATCTTTTCGTCATTTAAAAAGGAGATAGACGGGCTTCTAAGTGAGCTTAGTCCTCGTGAGAAGAAGGTATTAAAAATGAGGTTTGGGTTTAGAGGAGAGCCGATGACACTTGAGGAGATAGGGAAAAAGGTTGGATTATCAAGGGAGAGGGTAAGGCAGATAGAAAAGAGGGCAAAGATTAAACTGCTGTCAAAGGCTAAGACAGGGGCTGTAAAAGATTATCTAAATTAAGAAAGGATGAAGAAAATGAAATTGATATTTTCGTTGCTTATTGTTTTTACAATAGTTTTTTCGGGCAGATGCTATGGCGACTTGTATATGTATGTGGATGAAAACGGCTCTATATTTTTTACGGATGCACCTACACACGGCAAGTATATAAAGATAAAAGAAACGGCTAAAAAAGAAGAGAAGAAACAGAAGACAGAATCATCTAACTCCAAAGCGGCTCGCAAGTCACAGGTAAACAAAGATATTCTGTATAGAAACATTCAGCATACTGCAAGGAAACATGATGTTGACCCTGACCTTATATGGGCTATGATAAAAACTGAATCTAATTTCAATTCAGAGGCAATATCCCCAAAAGGTGCCAAGGGATTGATGCAGCTTATGCCGGCAACGGCAAGGGCTTATGATGTATCAGACCCCTTTGACCCCTATGATAATATTGAAGGGGGAATAAGATATATGAGGTATCTCCTCATGATGTTTAATGGCAATGTTAAGCTCTCACTGGCTGCCTATAATGCCGGCGAGCATAAGGTTTTATCCTATAAAAGAAATGTCCCCCCGTTTTCAGAGACAGAGGGTTATGTAAACAGGGTTCTGACATTTTATAATTATTTTAAATATAACAAGAGCAAATACGGAAATAATACTATCCTTGAGGCAGTAAAGACCCCTGCTATAATCCAGGATTAACGCTTGCTAAATATACACACAATCCATGACATATCAGATAAAACTACCCATATTTGAAGGCCCCCTTGACCTCCTCCTGCACCTGATAAGGGAGCATGAAATAAACATATACGATATCCCGATTGCCTTTATAACACAACAGTATCTGGAGTATATTGAACTGCTGAAAAACCTCAATCTGGAGATTGCAGGAGAATTTTTGGTTATGGCATCAACCCTGATTTATATAAAATCAAGGACACTCCTGCCAAAGTCTGAGGTCGGCATCGATATGGAAGAGGAGGGTGAGGATCCGAGGGAGGAACTTGTAAGAAAGCTCCTTGAGTATAAAAAGTATAAGGAGGCTGCAGGATTGCTAAGGGATAAGGAGATAGCCTATAAAAATGTATTTACGAGAAAGGCGGAAAATGAGCTTCCTGATGAGGATGAGCTTTTGGTAGAGGTAAGCATATTTGACCTCCTGAGTGCATTTAAAAATGTAATAAAGAATATAAAAAGCAGTGATACATTTGAAATCTCTGTAGATGAGGTTTCGGTTACTGAAAGAATAAACTACATAATGGAGGCATTGGGTAACTCGCCCTATATTTTATTTGAATCGCTCTTTTCTGATATGACGCGGAAGATGGAGCTTATTGCCACATTCCTTGCCCTTCTGGAACTGATAAGGCTAAAACTTGTCAAGATTCAACAGACAAAGAGGTTTAGCACAATAAGAATTTTTAAGGCAGTGGAGGAGAAAACAGAAACTTAATTAGCCACGAATTTACACGAATATTTACGAATTCAAAAAAAATATATTTTTAGCGTTAATTCGTGTTTATTCGTGGCAAAATGTTTTTATGAGGAAATAAAAAATGGACATAAATACAGCACGGTCAATAATTGAAAACATACTCTTTATAGCCGACACCCCCATCACCATAGAAAAGATAGGTGAGGTATTTAACGGAGAGGTGAATAAGGCTGAAATAAAGGGGATATTGGATGAGCTTAAGGCAGATTACAATGGCCGCGGTGTTCAGCTTGTTGAGATTGCGGAGGGGTATCAGTTATGCACGAGGCCTGAGTATGCTGAATGGATAAAGAAATTTTATAAGATTGATAAAGGCTCAAAGCTTTCCCATGCCTCTCTTGAGACATTATCAATTATTGCATACAAACAGCCAATAACAAGGATAGAGATGGAGGAGATAAGGGGTGTGGATTCAGGCGGTGTTGTAAAGACCCTCCTTGAAAAAAATCTTATAAAAAATATGGGGAGGAAAAAGGTTCCGGGCAGGCCCATGATGTACGGGACTACAAGGAAATTTCTTGAATACTTTGGACTAAAGAGCCTTACAGACCTCCCAACACTTGAAGAATTAAAAGAAGATACTCAAAAGACAGATACGGATACACAGGAAGAAAAGGTTCAGGGTGAATTAAAGCTTCAGGAAGAGACAATTCATAAAGAGACAGAGTTTAAGGATACAGAGATTTACCCCGAGTCTGATGAGGCAGAGGATATTAATAACGGCGGCGAGCAGGGTGAATCAGATGAAAGAGAGTAAAGAGAGTGGAAACCTCATAAGACTCCAGAAGATTATATCACAGGCAGGCATTTCATCCCGCAGAGAGGCCGAGAGATTAATACTTGAAGGACGTGTTCTGGTAAACGGTATTGTAGTCAGCGAGCTTGGTGCAAAGGCAGACCCGCAGATAGATGATATAAGGGTTGATGGAAAAAAGATTAGGGAGTCAGGTCAAAAGGTTTATATATTATTAAATAAACCGAAGGGCTGTGTTACTACAGTCAAGGATGACAGAGGGAGGCCCACTGTAATAGACCTGCTTAAAGGTATAAAGAAGAAGGTCTATCCTGTAGGCAGGCTTGATTTTAATACTGAAGGCATCCTTATTTTAACAAATGACGGAGATTTTGCCTACCGTCTTGCACACCCGCGCCATAAAATTCCAAAGACATATGCAGTAAAGATTAGCGGCATACCAACAGAGAAAGAATTAAGAAAGCTGTCTGACGGCGTTGTAGTGTTTAAGAGAAAGACAGCCCCTGCACAGGTAACACTTGACAGGACAACAGGTAATAATAGCTGGCTCAGTGTCACCTTGCATGAGGGTAGAAAAAGGCAGATTAGAAGGATGTGTGAAATTATAGGGCATCCGGTTATAAAGTTAAAAAGGATAAGATATGGTTTTTTGGAATTGGGAAATTTAAAATTAGGCGAGTATAGAAGTTTGAATAGTCAAGAGGCAAAGAGATTAATGGAGATGGCAGGAAGATGAGATACAGTAAGCAGTATGCAGTATGCAGTATGAAGCACACAATAGGCAGATTATTACTGCTTACTGCTTACTGCCTACTGCTTACTGCTTCTGGGAGTGAGGCTGCAAAACCACGTCTATCTGCTGCTGTTGTTGAAGGGACTGCGGTTGTAACAGATGGAGACCTTACATTGGCAAAAGATAGTGCCATTAAAAATGCGATGAGAAGTGCAGTTACCGATGTTGTAACAAACTTCACAAAGGAAGTAGAGGGGCTGGAGACATACAAGGGGAGTCTGGAGGAGAAGATATACAATAATTATGAAAACTTCATCCAGAGTTACAAGATACTCGGCGAGATGCAGGATAAAGATACATACAGCGTAACTATTCAGGTGAATATCTTTGAGGATAGCATCAAAAAAAGACTCCTTTCATTAGGAATAGCCTCTATTAAGCATGATAACAGAAAGATTTTGCTTATAATTGATGAGAAGACAAACATATCTCTTGCGGAAGATAATTTTTTGCTCCCTTTTTCCATATCAGAAGATGCTGTCTCAAAGGTGTTGGCAGATACCGGATTTGAAATTGTCAACAGGACTACAGTAAGAAATAAAGTTGACCTTAAAGACCTGAAACAGGCGATAACAGGCGATGGTAAAATTGTGTATAATATAGGAAAACAGTTTAATGCAGATATAGTGATACTCGGAATAGCAGAGGCGAAGACTGAGACAGGAGGAGTAAGGGCAGAGCTG
The DNA here is from genome assembly GCA_016194325.1 of Nitrospinota bacterium. Classification (GTDB taxonomy): domain Bacteria; phylum Nitrospinota; class Nitrospinia; order UBA9942; family UBA9942; genus UBA9942. The sequence continues at coordinate 6,970 of JACQBS010000034.1, forward strand.
AATGCAAAGGTATATTCTGTAAAAAAAGAGACACTAATTGTTGAAAAAAATGAAATTACGAATGTCCTTACAACTGATAAGGTAATTGGAATCGCTCAATCCCTTCGTAATGCCGCAGATAAGGTCGCACCTGTCCTTGTAGATTTTATCAAGAAAGAACTGGAAGGCGAGAATAAAAACAAAAAAGATTAAGGAGAAAAGGAGAAGATGGAGAGATGGAGAAAAGGTAAAATAAAATAAATTTTTCATTCTCCCTTTCTCAAATTTCCCCTTTCTCCTTATTGTTTCCTCTGTGTCTCCGCGACTCTGCGGTAAATATTTATAATTTCCTGAACATCAAGAAACTGGTATGAGTCTAAGATTGCATGACATTTTACAAAAATTTGATAACGGAGAAAGATTATGCAGGATTGAAGGATTACGTGATTCATCTTCAAAGGCATTCTTCATAGCCCGCCTTTGTCAGACTGCATCCAAACCTCTTACCATAATTACAGCAGGCCAGGAGGAGGCAGAAGGGCTTCTCAGCGATATAAATTCTTTCCTCAATTTTCAATCTTCAATTTATTATTTTCCCCCATGGGAAACCCTCCCTTATGAGCCTATTTCACCCCATAAGGATATTTCAGGTGAAAGACTGAAAGTTTTGAGCTCTGTCATGGAATCGGATGGTAATTTTATTCTTGTTGCACCTGTTGAGTCTATTATTCAGAGGATTATTCCAAAGGAGGTTTTGAGGGAGACTATTTTGAGATTTAGTGTAAAGGATTCGCTTGAGAGAGATGTCATCTCAGAATATCTGATAACAGGAGGATATAAAAACTCGGATATCGTTGAGGATAAGGGAGAATTCAGTATCAGGGGGGGGATACTTGATGTATACCCGCCTGATTCTGACAACCCGTTCCGCATAGAATTTATGGGAGATGAGATTGAATCCATCCGCGAATTTGACTCATCCACCCAGAGGTCAATAAGGGAGGTCAAAGAGATTAAGATAGTCCCAGCAAGGGAGTTGATAATTACAGAAGACAGAATACAGAAGCCTGTCCTGAGCGAAGTCGAAGGGTCAGAAGTCAGAAGTCATAATATTAAAATAATTACAGATAGAATTAAAACAGGATTATCCGTCCCAGGAATTGAAAGATTGGCTCCATATTTCTATGAAAATATGGATACTTTATTTGATTATGTCCCCTCTGATGCAATTGTTATTTTGGATGAGCCGTCTTATGTCCATAAAAAAATAAAAGACTTTTGGCAATTAATAGAGAAGGAATACGAACAATCTGTAAAAAGAAAAGAGTTGTCTCCCTTGCCTGCAAAACTCTATATACCGGAAGATGAGCTAAAGGCAAGATTAGAGGCAGGTATTACTATTCAGTTGGCAGCCTTAAGTCTTTCAGAGGAAACAATCCCCCCCCTCCCCCCTTTGCTAAAGGGGGGAATGGGGGGATTTGATATTAAACCTGTAGAACAATTTAAAGGGAATTTTGATCTGTTCTTGGAAGGTATAAATAAATGGTTAGGTGATGGATTTAGAATAATAATTATAACCCATACTGATGGACAGGCTGAGAGATTAAAGGAGATACTATCAGAGAATGAATTGGGTGCAGAGATTGAATGTGGAGTGCGGGATGCGGAATGCGGAATCAACTCCGAACTCCAAACTCCGAACTCCAAACTAAGTATTGTAGTCGGCAGATTGTCAAGAGGGATTATAGTGTCTTCAGAGAGGCAAGTATTCATCACTGAAGAGGATATATTTGGCCCGTCAAGAAAGTTAAAAAGAGAGAAGAGGGCAAAGAGGGAGAGTTTCAGCGTAGGTTTGGGAGATTTAAAGATTGGCGATTATGTGGTTCATGTGGATTATGGAATAGGGCAATATATAGGGACAAAGGATATAAGTGCAGACGGGGTATTTGAAGAGTTTCTTGATATAGAGTTTGCGGATAGTGAGAAGCTCTATATCCCTATGGAGAAATTAAAATTTATACAAAAATATACAGGCAGTGGAAGCGTTACCCCTCCACTTGATAAATTGGGAGGGACTTCGTGGGCAAAGACGAAAGAGAGGATAAAGAAATCCATAAGGGAAATGGCAAGAGACCTGCTCAAGATTTATGCCACACGGGAGATTGTCAAGGGTTTTGCCTTTACACCTGATGCACACTGGCACAGGGAGTTTGCAGATTCATTTGAATATGTGGAGACAGAAGACCAGTTGCAGGCTATTCAGGATGTAATTGATGATATGGAAAAGGATAAGCCTATGGACAGGCTCATCTGCGGTGATGTAGGGTATGGCAAGACAGAGGTGGCAATGAGGGCGGCATTCAAATCTGTATTTGACGGCAGACAGGTTGCCTTTCTTGTCCCGACCACAATACTTGCCCAGCAGCATTTCCAGACATTTACCGACAGGTTTCATTTGTTCCCGATGAAAATAGATGTCTTAAGCCGATTCAAGACGAAGAAAGAGCAGGAGAAAATCATAAAAGGGCTTGAAGAGGGGAGTATAGATGTTGTGATAGGAACCCATAGGATGCTTCAGAAAGATATAAAATTTAAGAACATCGGGCTTCTTATTATAGATGAGGAGCAGAGATTTGGTGTTGTCCATAAGGAGAAACTGAAAAAATTGAGAGAGAGTGTGGATGTCCTAACACTTACGGCTACACCGATTCCAAGGACACTCCATATGTCACTCATGGGCGTGAGAGATTTGAGTGTCATAGAGACACCGCCCCAGAACAGGCTTGCCATAAAGACATTTGTAAGGAAATTTGCTGACGAGATTATAAAGCAGGCGATAATGAGGGAGATGGACAGGGAGGGGCAGACCTTCTTTGTCCACAACAGGGTGGAGAGCATATATCCTATGGCAAAGTATCTGCAGGGCATTATTCCAAATATCAGGTTAGGAATTATTCATGGGCAGATGAATGAGAGGGATATGGAAGATGTGATGCTCAAGTTTATAAACAAGGAGCATGATGTGCTTTTATGTACTACGATAATTGAGTCGGGGCTTGACATACCTGCAGCAAATACAATCATAATTAACCGTGCCGATAAGCTGGGGCTGGCACAGCTCTATCAGTTGAGGGGGAGGGTCGGGAGGGAGAGGCACCAGGCATATGCATATCTACTCATACCGGGTGAGGATGTCCTATTAGAGACTGCGAGGAAGAGGCTTTTGGCTATTGAGGAGTTAAGCGACCTGGGTGCCGGGTTTAAGCTTGCGGCGAGGGATATGGAGATAAGGGGTACAGGAAATATCCTCGGGGATGCACAGTCAGGACATATATCGGCAGTAGGGTTTGACCTGTACTGTAAGCTGATGGAGGAGACTGTCAAGGAGCTTAAAGGCGAGCCGCCGGAGGAGTCTATAGAGCCTTCTATGAAATTGAGCATGAAGGGGTATATACCTAAAGAATATATATCCGACCTTAATCAGAGGCTTGATATATATAAGAGGATTGATATGCTGGAAAGGGTGGAAGATGTCGGCAGATTAAAGGATGAGCTGTTAGACAGATATGGCAGTATGCCCGAACCTGTTGATGTCCTTCTCTCCACTGTGGAATTAAAGATACTTTCAAAGAATCTCAAAATTGAAAAGGTGGATATGTCAGGGGATATAATAACCCTTACCTTTAACAAGGGGACACCGATTTCTGCTGAAAGAATTATGGAGTTTGTTAAAAAAGACAAACGGCGAATAAGATTTCTATCGGAGGATACTATTCAGCTCTCCATTAGTAACGGCAACTGGAGAAAGAGATATGCCGATATAAAAAATAACTTGCAGGCGCTCTCCATAGCGTGTTAATTTGAAAAAATGATGAACAAAAATCAATATAAACCACAGAGGACACAGAAGGCACAGAAAAATAAATCTTTTAACTCAGTGTTTTCAGTGTTTCAGTGGTTAAAATCAGATTTTTGTTTCTTTTTCTCTGTGCTCTCTGTGGTTATAGTAAGTTTTGTTTTTGTTTCCTGTCAAAAGACATCGGAGCCTCCTCCTGCAAAAAAGGATATTAAGGTTGTTGCAGTTATAAACGGCGAAAAGATAACAGAGGATGAATTTAAAAGAGAATTTTCAGTTTTAAGAAAGAAACAGGATACAGACGATGCAGTTGAGAGAGAACAATTAAAGACGCTCAGAAAGAATCTGCTGGAACAGTTTATTGAAAAGAGACTGCTTTTACAGGAGGCAAGGAAATCAAACATATCAATTACAGAGAATGAGCTGGATGAGGCAGTGAAAAAGATGACCGGTGGTTATCCGCCGGGTGCATTGGAGGGGATGCTCAAAAATGAGAAAATCAGTATGGCGGAATGGAAGGGAAAGATTAAAGAGAATATGCTCATTGAAAGGCTTGTAGCCAATAAATATAAGGGGAGTTTTGATGTCAGCGATAAAGAGATTGACTCTTATTTCAAATCCAATTTTAAGGATTTTGTAAAACCTCTCAAAGTCCATGTCCTGCAGATTGTTGTAAAGAATGAGGAGGATGCACTCAATGTCCGTTCAGAACTTCTCAGCGGGAAGGATTTTGAAAAAATCGCAAGAGAGAAATCCATCGGGCTTGAGGCGGAAAAAGGGGGGGACCTTGGTTTTTTTAGTGAGGGACAGATGCCTCAGGAATTTGATAATACGATATTTAAACTGAAGGTTGGAGAGATAAGCCATCCGGTTAAAACCTCTTACGGCTACCATATATTTAAATTGATAGAGAGGAAGGAGCCAAAGAAGATAGACCCTGCTGAGGCAAAAGAAAATATAAGAAGGATATTGATGAAAGAAAAATATGGGGAGGCATTGAAAAAACTGCTCGCCTCCCTCAGAGAAAATGCAAAGATAGAAATATATGAAGACAGAATATAGAAGTCAGAAGTCAGAAGAAGTATGCAGTAGGCAGTATACAGTAGGCAGCAAACAGAAAAGAGTAGGCAAAGGGCAGTTTTTTACTGCTTACTTCTTACTGCTTACTGCTTACTCCATATTGCATACTGTATCTTCTGCCGATGCTCAAGTTATTGATAAGATTGCTGCAAGGGTAAATGGCGATATCATATTGGTGAGTGAGGTCAAGGGGAAGAGCTTTCTGACTTTATCTGATATGCAAAAAAGAGATAAAGATTTGAAAGAAGATGATATTTATAAAGTGGAGAAAGAGGTTTTAAATGAGATGGTTGAAGAGAGGCTCATGCTGCAGTTTGCCAAGGATAATAATATAAAAGTTTCAGATGAGGATGTAAAGGCAGCCATTGAGGATATAAAAAAACAGAATAACTTTACAGATGAAATGCTGGAGAAGGAGCTTAATAAGGAGAATATAACACTTAATGATTATAAAGAGAGATTGAGGGAGCAGATTACTGTCTCAAAGGTTATCAACTATGAGGTCAGGTCTAAGGTTCAGGTTGATGAGAAGGATGTAAAAAAATATTATGATGAGCACCGAGACGAGTTTGCAACACCTGAAGAAATAAGGGTGAGACATATAATGTTTGCATATAGTGAGGATATGGATAGCCAGAAAGAGGAGATTATAAAAAAGAAGGCTTTTGATATTTTAAACAGAATCAAACAGGGTGAGGATTTTGCCAGTCTTGCCTCTATGTATTCTGAAGATGCATCGGCAAAAAACGGGGGAGACCTCGGATATTTTACTAAAGGGAAGATGATAAAGGTTTTTGAAGACACCGCCTTTGCTTTAAAAAAAGGTGAGGTGAGTGATGTGATAAAAACATCCTTTGGGTTTCATATCTTAAAGTATGAAGACAGAAGGGAATCAGGCTTCAAGACACTTGAAGATGTTTCAAGGGAAATAGAAAGAAGGATTTTTAATGAGAAGATAAAATCTCTCAAAGATGCATGGGTGAAAAAGATGAGAGAAAAGGCATTTATAGAGATACTTTATTAAAAACTCTATATTCAGTATATGTAGTTAGTCTTCGTATGGGCCGAGGAACCGCTCACCGTTAAAATGAATAAGATGTGTTGGGGATTTGGCAATCCAGACTTCAGTCTCCCAAGATATTTCGTCGAGATATTTGATCATTGTTCGTCGTTCAAGAAATGCCGTTACGTAAACTATCCCAACATGTGAATCAGCAAAAAGCTCTTTCAGTTCTTGTCTCCGCTTGGGGTTGACGGGGCCATGGCTTGTAACCGCTTCGATTAAAACAAGCCAATTCTTCTCCGAATGATATACCACAACATCAGGCATCTTTCCATGTTCTTCTATCTCTACTCCAATTGCTCTGAGTGCATCAGGATTAAAGTAAGCCCATTTTGTTTGTGCATCCCCCACATAAATAATTTGACCGCCAGGCGTAAAAAGCTGACAGAAATCGTCAATTATTCTTTTTACTAATACATTCTGACCACCCGGCGAAAGCCTAATCTCCTGACCATCTTCAATTTTTATAGGGATACGACGTTTATCCCGTTCCCGTGCATAAAGCCTTTTCAGTGTCTTTACCGTTAGAAGATATTTGTTCAAGTGTTTATTCCAGCTTGATTTTCCAAACTCCCGAAGAAGCTTAAGAGCAGAAGGCTCGATTTGATATACTGCCTTTGGGCTGTTTGTCGGTCTTGAAGGCTTGTCAGGATTAGGCACAATCAAAGCAGCCTGCATAAATTGATGAACAGTCTGGCGGCGTACTGTTTCCCGCGTATTCGGTGCGTACTGTTTCGCATAATGTTTGGCAAAAAACTCCATCATTGGCGTAATGCCCATTAAAGGATTACTTGCTTTTTTCCATGAATCATCAGGTTTGAGACCTAACAAAGAAAGGAGTGTAAGTGCAGAACGTTCGTTTTGTTGTTGTCGGGGAAAATCAAGAGCAGCCAAGATTGTCAACGCTTCTTGGATTTTCCGTTCCGCATGCTTGGTATCAGTTTTCTTAGCCATGATTTTCACATTCCTTGTTCAAGATTGCGTCCACAGTTTCCTGATCCGGCATTTGATGCTTCACATGCGAGCCAAGCCGCAACAACTGATCACGAGAGGGATATCGCATTTTTCTCAGATCCGTTGCATTAACCTGTGTATGTCCGCTGAAAATACGAAAGCATCGATCAAAGAGAGTGGAATTCAGATATAATGCCAATCCTTTTGCTATGGCTGTCTGAAGTCCCTTGCCCTTGGAATGAAAGTAATTTAGATGATTTTCAAACCCGACAAGCGGAGCATTAATCAGGTGGGGATCATATATCGCTGCCACTACCCGACGCCTTTCCTCCTTTGCTGAAAAACGTCTTGTTAGCACATAAAAATCCGATTCAACCATCAAATCTTTTGTATGCGGTGAAACTTCAATAGCATTTGGTTTTTTATGTGACTCATCCGGCCATTTAATAAAACCGCCTTCAAAATGACAAGGATATATCAACGGCATAGTTCCTTTGCCGGCGATTTGGTGAAGATACTCCATCGTTCTAAAATCTACGACTGGTCCGGTGGAAACATCTAAGCACAGCTCGGTGAGCGAGGTATTAAAAACACGCATCCGTTCCGTTACATGGCTGTCCTTATCACTCAACACAAGATGTATAAAAGCATCTCGGTCAGATGGTAAAATTATCTGTTCATAAGGGATAGTTCCAGTTTTAGTATTATCAAAATCTACTCCATCGGATGATGAAAGAAGCATATATTCAGGCTTCTCCACTCCCTTAACTCCATAATAGATGACATTCTCCTGAAGCACGTTATCATCACCGAATGCCTTCTTGCGCGATTCGAACACATGTATATGCCGTATACTCATCATGTCAAGCAGATCGACCCTAAAACGGCGGTAATATGGCCCATTGCAGAAGCTTCGGGGAGTTATTGCGACCATTTCGCCACCAGTCTCCAACATTTGGGCTGTCAACCACACAAATGCGGCATAAAGATTGGATACTTCAATTCCAGCTGCATATAGTGCTTGACGCATAACGGATTCTGCATTGATTTTTTTATACGGAGGATTCAAAATTGCGTGAGTGAATCGTTCAGCCTTTATGCTGAATAACCCATCATCTATTTGGGCGATTGCAGCCGAGACAAAGTTCTCTGCCCGTATTTCGCCTTGAAATAAAATACCAGCCTCTCTGCACAGCACCCTGCACCGCTCTATTGTTTCTTTTAAATATGGCAGAACTTGTTTATCATTTTCGTATGCTACTACTTTGATTGAATCTGGACGTTGTTTTCTATATGCTAATGTCTCTATATATGCAGCAAATAGAACGCCAGTGCCAGCCCCGGGATCAAGTATTCGCACATCAGCCTTTTCCTTCTCAAACAGCGATGCCATATACCGCGCTATCAAAGCGGGAGTAAAGAATTGTCCGATTATTGATCGTTTGTGCCGACAGGTACTGCCATTCAAAGATTTACGAACAATATCTAAGGTATTTGATAATTCAACCGTCATAATGCATATATTGTATTAGATTTATCTTTATTTTTCTATGGCATAACATTCTTTTTTATGTTTATGCAGTATTTTAGGTAATTATGTGGAAATTTGCATGGAGAGTCAATAACATTTTATGAGAGTTCCTTCTCATTAAAAAATAAGTGAAATAATTTTTAGTTGTAAGTTATACTGCATAAGATATAATTTAAGCAATTATTATGATGACAACTTTTAAACAGTTTCTTGAAGGAAAAGATAGATGAAGGGCAGCTACGGGAGACAGAATGAGACATTCGTTAAAGACAGGAGTCAGTTTTGGTTTAACATCAGGGATAATTACAACACTCGGATTGATGATAGGATTGCATTCCGGCACCCATTCAAAGGGTATAGTGATTGGCGGTATATTGACGATTGCAATAGCAGATGCATTCTCAGATGCACTTGGCATCCATATCTCAGAAGAATCGGAGAATAAGCATGATGCAAAGGAGATATGGGAGGCAACAATCTTCACCTTTATTTCTAAATTTTTCTTCTCACTGACATTCATAATCCCCCTCCTCTTATTTCAGTTGTCAACAGCAGTTATTGTCAGCATAGTTTATGGATTATCACTGCTGGGCATTTTCAGCCTGTATATTGCCAGAGAACAGCATGTAAAGCCATGGATTGTAGCCGCAGAGCATCTGCTGATTGCATTGATAGTTATAGTAATAACACATTACATCGGCGATTGGATTGGCACAAGATTTAATCAATCATCCTTATTTTGAATATATAAAGTTTGCAATCCTTGCAAAGTCTGAGATGCTGAGCGTTTCCCCTCTTTGAGAAGGTTTTATATCCGTTTCTTTAAAAACCTCCCCAAGAAATTCATCTGAAAAATTTAAGTTCTTCAGATTGTTTTTAAGGGTCTTTCTCCTGTAGGCAAATGATGCCTTGACTATTTTAAAAAATAGGTCTTCATCTGCTACTTTGACAAGGGGTTCTTTTCTTGGGGTTATCCTTATTACAGACGAATTAACTTTAGGTATAGGTTTGAATGCACCTTTACCTACATCCATTAGTTTATGAACCTCTGCCCGGTATTGAACTACAACTGATAAATTGCCGTAGTCTTTTGTTCCGGGGTTTGCAATTATTCTATCCGCTACCTCTCTCTGAAACATGAGAATCATGTCAATTATCCTTTCTCTATTTTCAATGAGCTTGAATGTAATCGGTGTGGAGAGATAATAAGGTAAATTTGATACAACCTTAAATCTTTCAGGTATCTCGTCATAGTTATAGGAAAGGGCATCTGCATTGATAATACTGATATTTTTATATGTAGAGAGTCTGTCTTGCAGGAGGCTGCAGAGCCTTCTATCTATTTCAATGGCAATAACCCTCTTTGATACCCCCGATAGTTTTGATGTAAGTATGCCTCTGCCGGGACCTATTTCAACTACTGTATCATCAGGAGAAATGCTGGCAAAATCTATAATCTTTCTTACAACAGATTCATCAATCAGAAAATGCTGCCCGAATTTTCTTTTACCGCCCATAAATTTTAAACAGGGATTATTTCTTTGTCATCACAAATACACCATCCCAATCAGGCGGCAGTTCAGTCTTACGAAGCATATCCACCCTTGATAAAAAGACTTTTGATGGCTCATCATCATCTCTCACTTTAAGGGCATTATGAAAATATCCTTTAGCTTTATCCCAGTCCCTCTCCATATAAGACTTTAATCCTGACTCAAACATTCCTGCAATCTCTTTAAGTCCACTCCCATCATTCTTCTCTCCCATAAGCTCATATATCTTTATAGGCCTGTCCTTGCCCTTAACCTTTACCCAGTCAAGCTGTCTGAATATAAACTCTGTCTTCACATCTTCATAGGTATATTTAGGGACAATGGCGTAAGTTCCGTATTCCTTATTTAAACCCTCAAGGCGGGAGCCGAGATTAACAGTATCACCCATTACCGTATAATCAAACCTTGTAGTAGAACCCATATTACCGACAGTGACCTTTCCAGTAGATAAACCAATGCCTATCTCAAGTTTTGGGATTCCTGATTTCTCCCAGACAGCTTGTAACTCACCAAGTTTTTTCAGCATCTCCAGTGCTGTCCTGCATGCCCTTATATGGTGGTCTTCCTGCCATACAGGTGCGCCCCAGAATGCCATTATTGCATCACCCATATACTTATCAATTGTTCCGCCATTTTTTAAAATTATGTCTGTCATAGGGGTCAGATAGTCATTTATAAGTTTAACAAGCACCTGCGGCTTTAGCCCCTCTGAAACAGTTGTAAATCCCCTTATGTCAGAGAAGAGGACTGTCAGCCTTTTTTCCTCTCCGCCAAGGACAAGTTTTTTTGGGTCTTTGAGAATCTCATTCATAAGTGAGGGGGAGACATAGTGAGAGAATGCCTTGCCTATTTTTCTTTTTTCCCTCTCCTCTGTCATAAATTGAAAAATAGTTACACCCCCTGATACAAAGATTATTGTAAAAATCGGATAGACCTCTGTCAGCCACATATTCCATTTATTAAAGATATAATTATTTGCAGTTATATAAAAAATGATTAAGCTTATTGTCAGTATTGCAGCATAAACTGACCGAATTTTTGGTATCAGGACGGATAGAGAGATTCCAAGAAGTAATATGGCAAGGAGGTCAAAAACCAATATCCACTCCGGGCGGTGGATAAAATCACCCTGCAGTATGTTATCTATGATATTTGCATGTATCTCAACACCCGGAAATGTCCCTTCATATGGTATCACCCTCATATCATATATCCCTGTGGCAGTAGCACCAACAAGGACAATCTTATCTTTTAAGGCATCCACCGGCACCACTCCATCAACTACATCTGAAAATGAATAGTGGGGAAAGGTCTTCTGCGGACCCCTGAAGTTTATAAGCAGCCGTCCCTTTTCATCCGTTGGTATAGTTTCATTTCCTATACTGATTGAATCAACCCCATATCCAGCCACATTTAAGAAAAGCGGCGGAGAATCAGCATATTTTCTGACAGCCTCAAGTGAAATATGAGGAAAAACATTCTCACCATGACTTATGGCAAGCGGCACCCACCGGACAGTCCCGTCAGAATCAGGCACAATATTGAAATAACCAAAATCCCCTGCAGCCTCAGATATAACAGGTATGTTTTCCTCAACACCAACAGCAGTTAAGAGTTCCGGCATTGGAGCATCTTTTTCAATATTCCGTATTGATGTAAACTTAGAGCTATTTATATACAGAGGCTTATCTCCTCTTGTTTCTTCATTCTTTACAATATGTTTTATCTCGTCTCTGGATGTAAAGAAATAATAACCGATTATTATTGAGGGGTTTTTTCTTAAAGCCTCTGCAAGCCTCTTATCATTATCTGCCTCCCGCTCAACAAGTTCTATGGCAGATACCACATCCCTGCCTTTGTTTTTAAGTCTCCCCTTTATGTCTTTCACAACATTTATGCCTGAGCTTTCGTCAGGCTCAGAAAATACTATATCAAAGGCAACAACCCTCGCTTCATACCCATTTAATTTATCTATCAATTCTGCAATCCTCTTTCTTTGCCAGGGCCAGCGTCCGAATTTATCAATGCTCTTTTCATCTATGGCAATTATGACAACCTCACCTGTAGGCTCAATTACCCCTCTGGACAGAAAATGAAAGTCAAATGCCTTTAATTCCATTATTTGAAAGAATGGAATACCTACTCCGTAGATGATGAGAGAAAGGATAGTTATAAGGATGCCTATCTTGCAGCCTGTTAGTATAAATAGCTTTTTAAGTCTATCCATTTACTCATTCCTCCCACAGATGTTTATCAACATACTGTGCAAGTATCTCCTGCATCCTCTCAGGCGGGGGAGTGCGGAAGTGAAAATTAATGACTGTATGGGCAATCTCATGGGCAAGGACTCCGCCTGTTATATTTTCAATTGAAACATATATTGCCCCGGCTTTGTGAGAGTAGAATGCAATGGGTGCCTTTTCAAAAATATGTGATGCACCGAGCCTGAGATAAACCCTTTCAATCTCTCTGTGTGCCGGGTATAGATAGATGCTGAAATGGAGGTCAGGCGGGAACATATCCAGTATCCTGCTAACCCTGTCAACTATCATATCCACCCTCTCCTTTGTCAGTGACTGATTTTTTCCCGGGTTATCACTGAAAATACTGAACCCCCTCTTTATTGCACCTGTAAAACTGTAGAGTTCTTTATCATCAGGGTAGCAGATGGTAGCATAGCCAGTTTCATAGGTCTTTTGCCATTCCTCACATCCAAAGACAGGATGATGGTATATAAGGACAAAAAATAGCCCCAGATAAAGAGAATTGGGGTATAGTTTCACAGGATTACTAACCTTTGATTTCCTTGTCTTTTGAGGTCTTGAAATAGTCTATAGCCTCCTTTAACTCTTGCACTTTTTTAGAGGCCTCCAGCAGTTGATTTTCAAGTTCCTTATTTGATAATTGATTATTAGAAGACATCTTAGATTGTAGTTCGGAAAAAAGTTTTAAAATTTCATGGGCATTATATTTCATGTCTCCTGCCATTTTGTCCATACCCGCTGTGAATTTATTTATACTTTCTGCAAGCTGAATTAACTGGTCATCCTGTCTCAGGTTGAATCTATGTGTAAGGTTGCCGTTACTTATATCAGCAAGAGTTTGCTCAAAGCGATACAATGGCCCTGCTATCTTATGTGATATAAAAATCATTACTACTATTCCGACTATGCCTGTTACACCCAGTATAACAAGATTTGAAAGGAGGAGGGTCGGCAGGAAGAATTCGGATGTTTTTGCAATCTTTAAGTCAGAGCCAAGATAACTTGTTGTAAGTGTCCCCTTTGACAGGTAGATAAAAAGTCCGATTGCAAGGACAGCCTCAAGAACTATCAAAATAAGAAACTTTATAGAGAAATCTATCTGAAACTTTTTCTTTATAAAATAATTCCTTCGCCTGAATATTGGTTTTTCATTCATGGGAAATCTTTTTAAGAAGCGGAGTATTTATCTCAATAATGGCTGATTTTTTAACACCATCAAACCAATCCTCCATTGCCTTTTGCCTCTTTTGTTCAAGCAGTGCTGATTTTATCTCATTATAGACATCCTTTAATTGTGGTATAGGAGTGGTGTATTCCATCCTCTGATACTGCTTCTGTATTTCATCCTCTGTTACAAAGATCCTGTCAGCCCATTCTTTACTTTTTACATCTATAAGTTCTCTGATTAGTGTCTGCTCCCAGAATGTTTTTATTGTCTCTACAAACTGCTCCCTTTCAGACAATCCCATCTTCATTGCCTCCTGTATCATCAGTTTTTTTTCAATTGTAGTGTCAAGGTGATTTTCAAGTGTCTGAGAGGTTATTTTGAATGAGGGGTTTCTTCGGGATTGAATTGAAATTTCTTTCTGAAACTCTTTAAGGAGAATTGGGGCATCATTGACTGTTGCAATAGCCTCTAATTTCTGTTTATCTTTTCCACAAGATGTAATAAACAATATAAAAAAGAGAATAAAAACCCTGCTGTTTAATTTCATTTTTCTAATGTATTTTTCATCCGTAAATTTTACATAGCGCCTCTTGGGAGGAGTTTTTCAATGAGGGTTTTTAAGAATGAAATCTCATCTTTCTGTGTTTCAAGGGATGCCTCAATCTGTGTTTGTTTTTTATTCATCTGCCATTGCATGCGAAGGACAAAACCTAAAATTATAATGGAAATGGTAATAAAGAGTCCAAACATCCACTGGAGTATATCAAATCTCCTGTTCATATCATCAAACCGTGCATTATTTGATTCCTTGAGGTCATCAATTCTTCTGTTTGTACTTCTGCTTGTATCATCAATCCGTTTGTTTGTATCAGCGATCTGTTGTTGTATTGCCTTTATACCTTCTTCAACACGGGTTAATCTCTCTACAATCTCCTTATCACTTATCCTCGGTGCAACCTCTACAGCACCTGCCTGTGCCGTTAGCACGGCAGACAGGAAGACTGATGAGGCGGCTATAAGAAGGCTCAACAATACAGATGATAACGTCAATCCACATTTATTTTTCATGATTGTATTGTAATGATGAAAATCGTTAGTGTCAAGAGCTTCCCTTATAAAAACTATATGTATTTATAACATCTAAGAGAAGAATGTTTGGCAATCATTTCATAATCCGAATCTCTATGCAACAAAAGACACTCGTATTCTATGGCTAATGTTGCAATAATAGTGTCAACACCAGATGTTGTAACGCCCTTTCTTCTCATCTTAAAGGCTAAATCTGCCGCCTTGTGCCAGTGTGTATCACTTACTGTAAGCCAGTGGAGGCCTTTGATTAAGTCCTGAATATCCCCTTTTTCTTTTTCAGTCCTTACTCCCTGAACCAGCTCAAGAAGCACAGGACCCGAGATTGCAGCCCTGTCGTCATCAAGCAGAAGAGAGACCACCTTTTTAACCTCGTTAAAGCCCTTACGGGCAAAAAAACATATCCATGTACTTGTATCAATGAGAACCAGCTCGCTCATTTATTTTTAGCAAGCAGCCCGTTATGAATTTTTGTCCTCTTTTGGCGCAGCATTTTCAAGTCAGAAAGTTTCATGTCCAAACTTCCACTTCCTGCCATCTGTTTGAGCCTCTGACGAAGTTTAGCTCTAATCAGCTCTTCCAGAGCCAGCATAATCGCCTCTTTTTTGGTGATAGCTCCTGATAAAATCATTGCCCTCTTTAATGTGTCTTCATTTACATCTATCAAAGTCTTCATCTCTTTCCACCTCCCTATATATACAAAACTAATCTATTTATATATACGATGTCAAGCATTTTATAAATTGAGGGAGTTGTGAAATTGAAAACACCTATAAATAAAGGGTTTTCAGGTATACAATGAAAAAGAGATGGGAATTCCCCCTTAATAAACCTGTCCCCGAAAGCCTGCCCCCGAATGCTTCTATCGGGGGTATTAATCGGGGAGGGGGTTAGGGGTTTGTTTTTTTTACAGGTCTAAAGACCTGCCCTACTTTTGTGAGCCTGCTGAGCTACTGAATCTTACGGATTGTCATATTACTCCCATCACCTACAAACAGGTTTACCCCATCTGTGGTTATGCCAAGAGGGGATTTAAACAATGCAGATGTGCCTGTGGCATCTGTTGAGCCGCTTGTGCCGGCAGTGCCTGCAAGAGTAGTAACAACACCTGTTGAGATGACAACTTTACGGATAGTATGATTATTGTTATCAACTATGAATAAATTTGTCCCATCTGTGGTTATACCAACGGGGAGTTTAAACCTTGCTGCTGTGCCTGTGCCGTCAGTTGAGCCACTGGTAGTAGAACCTGCAATTGTTGTAACAACACCTGACGATAATACAATCTTGCGGATTGTATTATTAGCGCTATCAGCTACGAACAGATTTGTTCCATCAGTTGTTATGCCACGAGGAGCATTAAAACTTGCTGCTGTGCCTGTGCCATCAGTTGAACCGCTGGTAGTAGAACCTGCAAGAGTAGTAACAACACCTGTAGATATTACAATCTTACGAATAATATGGTTCCCCTCCTCAGCTACGAATAGATTTGTCCCATCTGTGGTTATACCTTTAGGCAAATAAAAGCTTGCAGCCGTGCCTGTGGCATCTGTTGAGCCGCTTGTGCCGGCAGTGCCTGCAATAGTTGTAACAACACCTGTTGATATAACGAGCTTACGGATTGTATGATTAGAGTAATCAGCTACGAATAAGTTTGTCCCATCAGTAGTTATTCCCGCAGGCGATTTAAACAATGCAGATGTGCCTGTGGCATCTGTTGAGCCGCTTGTGCCGGCAGTGCCTGCAATTGTTGTAACAACACCTGTGGATATGACAATCTTACGGATGGTATGATTAGTCTGGTCAGCTACGAATAGATTTGTCCCATCGGTAGTAATGTGATATGGCCTGGCAAATCTTGCTGATGTGCCTGTGGCATCTGTTGAACCACTTGAAAGAGCAGTGCCTGCAAGGGTGGTAACCGCAGTTGTAAGATTTAACGAATTGCCCTGCATAGAGCCGCCCATAAGTGTGGTGGGTGTAATCTTACGGATAGTGCTATTACCATTATCAGCTACAAATAGATTTGTCCCATCGGTTGTTATGCCTTCAGGGTAAGAAAACAGCGCTGCCGTGCCTATGCCGTCAGTTGAGCCATCATTGCCGTTACCTGCGATAGTTGTAACAACCGTAGTTGATATGACAATTTTGCGGATGGCAGGGCTACCCCAATCAGTTACAAACAGATTTGTCCCATCTGTGGTTATGTTGTAAGGCTCGTAAAATTTTGCCGCCGTGCCTGTGCCATCTAATGAGCCAATGGTAGAACCGGCAAGAGTAGTAACAACACCAGTGGATATAACAATCTTGCGGATTCTATTATTACCATAATCAACTACAAACAGATTTGTCCCATCTGTGGTTATACCTTTAGGGCGATTAAATCTTGCTGCTGTGCCTGTGTCATCTGTTGAACCAGTAGAACCAGCAGTGCCTGCAAGAGTTGTAACAACACCTGTGGATATGACAATCTTACGGATTGTGTAATTATTGTAATCGGCAACAAACAGATTTGTCCCATCTGTGGTTATACCATTTGGATTTTTAAATCTTGCTGCTGTGCCTGTGTTGTCAGTTGAGCCAAAAGAGCCAGCAGTGCCTGCAAGAGTTGTAACAACCCCTGTGGATATGACAATCTTACGGATAGTATGATTACTGGTATCAGATACAAACAGATTCGTCCCATCTGTGGTTATACCTTTAGGACCATTAAACCTTGCTGCTGTGCCTGTGCCATCAGTTGAGCCGGAAGAACCCGCTGTTCCTGCAATAATTGTAACATCACCTGTGGATATGACAATCTTACTGATAGTCTGATTGTTAACTACAAATAGATTTGTCCCATCTGTGGTTATATCGTCAGCAGCATTATTGCTTGCAAAGGTTGTAACAGCAGCATTGGAACTTGTGAGATTTAATGCACTGCCCTGTATCGTCCCGCCCATGAGGAGGGTAGTAAAGCTCCATGAGTAACTGGTTGCCATTGCATTCCCTGCCGAGTCCTTTACACCTGTTGTAATTGTTGCTGTATAGGTGGTGTAGTAAGAGAGACTGCTCGATGGTGTAAATGTAGCAGTTGTGCCGCTGTATGATACTGTCCCTGAAACACCGCTCACTGTAAATGTGGCAGTTGTAATCGTTGATGAATCCATTGCCTCACTGAATGTAGCGGTGATGGTAGATGTAATTGATACCCCTGTTGCACCACTCCCGGGACTTACTGCCGTAATTGTTGGCGCTGTGGTATCTGTTGTCGTGGTGGTTGTAGTGGTTGCAGTTGTTGTTGTCGCTGTTGTAGTTGTGGTAGTTGTGCTTGTGGTGGTAGTAGTTGTCCCTCCACCTGTTGTATTCTGGGCAATCATTATAATATCCAAGGTTACAGGTGTACCATCAAGGTCTTTTGTGGTATCCCCTTTATAAAGAACAGTCCCTGAGCTGTCCTTTGCCTCTATAAGAAAATATCTGCTGCTGCCATTTTGTATTGAAAAGGTTTCTGTTATTGATAATTGCCCTGCAACAAGGACATCCTTATTTACTGTAGTCATATCAGATGCACTTATTGTGAATGAGAGTTTGTATATATTTGAGGGTATTGAATTTTCTCTAAAGCCTGTCCCCTGTTCGGAATCGATGACAGGCTTTCCACTCCCGCCTAATGTTATTTTTACAAAGGATTAGATTGTTCTTTTCATATTGGCTTCATCCTTTATTTCACCATTAGGAAATTATAAAAATTTGGACGCAGATTTACGCAGATAAACGCAGATAAAAATTATTTAATGCAAAGTTGTAAAGATTAAAACAAAGATGCGAACTTTTTTTGCCTTTTTCCTTTGCGTCTTTGCGTTTTTAATCCTGAAAATCTGCGTTCATCTGCGTCCTATTAAGCCTTTGTCCTGTTTTTTCATCGAAACACCACATTAATCGTTACATCTGTAAGCAGATTCGGGTGCGTTTCTGTAACAGGCAGCAGGTTCACGGGCAGTGCATCCACTGTTGTCCCGCTGACTGCAGTTGTAATCGCAGCTGGCATGCTTGCAGTATCTACTGAGCCTGTGAAACCTGAAACATCACCGCCTCCAACCGGCATCTGAAAGACCGGATTTGTTATCATGTCAGCAGGGGTTACCATCCCGCCTATATCCGCAGCAGGAATATCGGCTTTTACTTCAACAGGGGCAGCAGGGGCGGATTCTACAGCAGGCGCTTCTTTTGTTTCAACTGTGCCAGAAGCCGTTTCAGTAGTCTTTGCTCCCTCTTCTGTTTTAGCCATTTCCCCTCCTTCTGCCCCCTGCTTACTGCTTGCAGGAGCAGGCTCTCCCTCTTTTGGCTTTTGTTCATCACCTTTCTTTTCTTCTGTTTTTGTTTCTGCTGTCTTTGTCCCGCGCTCCTTCTTTTGTTCCTTCTTTTCTTTCTCCTCTTTCTTATCCTCTGCCTTTGCCTCTACTGTTTTTGCCTTTTCTTCTTTGGGCTTATCTTCCTTTTTTTCCTCTTTCGGTTTTTCAGCAGGTGTCGTATCCTTTGTATGCACTGCTAATTCTAAATTAGTTGCAGGTCTCGGCGGTGAGGGCGGGATATTTGTGCTTACTACAAATGTAACCTGTCCTGCATTTATGTTCACAATTTTATCCGGCATATTCGGATTGGCTACAAATCCACTCCCTTCTTTGAAGATGACTCCTGTAATGCCTCTATCGTGAAATACAAAGAAGTCTGTGCCTCTTACTCCTGCTACTGCTGTGGGTGTGTTGATATTAA
>JACQBS010000035.1 GCA_016194325.1 Nitrospinota bacterium
GAGAATATAGTTCCAACCTTGTGCATGGTTTGTTCCTCCTTATTGGTATTGGGTTTTGTCAACTTCAATTATCCAATAAAAGAGGCTTACAAGCCATGCTTTTTTAATTTTTAGCGGACACTACTGAATTGAAATATCAAAATTTTTAAAAGAGACAACAACTCTTTTAATACCGAGTAATTTACATATAACTTGTGAATTTGATATTCCTGCTCATCTCTATCCAGTTAAGGCAGACAAATTGCAGATAAAACAGGTAGTAAAGGGTCTTGTTGCAAATGCAGTAGAAGCAATGCCAAATGGAGGAGTTATTAGGGTTAAGGCTGATAATATTAAAATTGGTAAGAAGGATAATATTCAGTTAAAAGAAGATAAATATATTAAGGTATCTATAGAGGATAGTGGAGTTGGAATACCGGAGGAGAACCTATCAAAGATTTTTGACCCATATTTTTCTACAAAAGAAAGAGGTTCTCAAAAAGGTATGGGGCTTGGGCTTTCAATCTGTTATTCAATTATAAACAGGCATGAAGGACTAATCACTGTTGATTCAAAAGTAGGAGTCGGGACAACCTTTCATTTTTACCTGCCAACCTATGAGAAGCAAAACTGAGACTAACCCATCTTACGCAGTTTAAAAATTAGAGTCATTCGTATTTTAGTTGAAAAATACATTTAGCCAGACACAGAGACACTTTTCTCTGTGCATCCGTATATCTTTGTTCATTTAAGGATTTTCAACTTTTTTAATGTATAGGAAATTATAAAAGTAACCACAAGATTTCACAAGATTTACACAAGATAACGAGGAGAAATGGCTAAGAATAAGATTTTAAAATCTGTGTTAATCTGTGTAATCTGTGGTTTCATTAGGTTTTTGTTCTGAAGGAACTCAAATTTTTATAATTTCCTGAACAGTACCTCATCTTACGACTCACTACCCACTTGGGTAGTAGACAATAATAAATTTATGGAGTATTTTTAGAGGCATGAAAAAAGCTCAGGCACAAAAAAGTTTTTCCCCGATAGAGATGGAAATACTGAAATGGGTAAAAGAAGGGAAGACCAATGTAGAAATAGGACAAATAATGGGGCTAACAAGATGGACGATAAAATACCATCTTAAAAATATCATGAAAAAGCTGGATGTAAGCAACCGTATTCAGGTAGCCAGTCAGGCAATAAGCAGGAATTTATTTGTTCCGCTGAAATTCAAAAATGGTATTAAGGAAAAGCTGCTCCTGAACATAATCGATGATATCACAGGCCTTTATAACTACCATTATCTTAAGGAGTGTATAAAAAAGGAGATTAAAAGGGCAAGCAGGCATAATCACTCCTTTTCAATAGTCATAGTAGATATAAAAAGCTTTGATATCAATTCTTTTAAAAAGGACACTGTACTTAAAAAACTTGCAGAATGTCTGATAAAAACTGTCAGGACTACCGATATTGTTGGGCGCATGGGAGGGGGGAAGTTTTGCATTATTATGCCAGAGATAGAAAAGAAAGGGACTGTAGCGTTTACAAAAAGACTTTTACATGAAATTGTCAGAAAAGATTTATATATCGGTAAGATTCAATTAGATGAAGGGATTGCTACCTTTCCAGAAGATGGTGAGACCTATGTAGAGCTTATAAAAAAGGCTGAAAATTCACTAATGTAGGGCAGGCCCCAGAAGGAATTAATCAGGGGCAGGCTTCTGCCCTACGAAATTTAAAAAGAGGTGGAGAATGAAGAGGAGAATACTTGTAATAGATGATGAAGACAGTATCAGGTTCGCCTTTAAAGAGATACTCAATTATGGCGGATATGAGGTGGATACAGCAGGGGAATATAACGAAGCCCTGTCCCTGATTTCTGAAAAGGAATTTGACCTGATATTTACAGACCTTAATTTAAATGATAGGTCAGGTATTGATATCTTAAGACAGGTGAGAAAAAAGAGGCTTGATTGTCCTGTGGTGATAATTACAGGCAGTCCCAGTAGTTATACTGCCGTGGAAGCCTTTCAACTTGGGGTATTCGATTATATCTCCAAGCCTATAGAAGCGGAAAAGATCCTGCATATTGCAGATATGGCATTAAATAAATGAGAGCCAAAATCTATTTCCATAGGGCAAGGCTGTAGAGAGCAGGTTTATGTCAACAAAAAAGCGATATAAAAGATATATAAGGTCTAAGAGAAAAAAAACTTTACGGAGGGTATGGAGGAGGGAAAGGAAATTTTATTTACTGGTAACAATTGTGGTTATTGTATTGAGTCTTTTTATAACGAAGGGCTGTTCTTTTCTTCCCTGTAGTTTACCGGCTATCCCGTGATTATTGGTTGCTCTGGCTGAGAAGGATAAATTTAGGCTGCCTCCGGCAGCAACACGCTGTAGGGCAGGGCTTTAGCCCTGCTTATGCAAGCCCTACATTGAAAATACTATACATTAAATTTAATGTTTTTGACAATACCATTGATTAGAGAAGGGAGTGAAAAATATGCTTGTAAAATTCTGGGGGGTTAGAGGAAGTATCCCGGTTCCAGGTTCTTCAACAATTAAATTCGGGGGTAATACTTCCTGTGTGGAGGTGAGATGCGGGAGAGACATTATAATCATTGATGGAGGGACAGGCTTGAGAGTGCTGGGATTGGATTTGATGAAGAGAGGATTTTGTCCTGATTTAAAAAGCGGCATGGGAAGGGGAAAGGTATCTATACTTTTCAGTCATATGCACTGGGACCATATACAGGGGGTTCCTTTCTTTGGCCCAGCCTTTATCAAAGGGAATATGATTAATATCTATGGATTTAAGCATCTCAATGTGGATTTACAGCAGACGCTGACAGGACAGCAGAAATTACCAAATTACCCCGTATCCATCTATGAGATGGGCGGGGATATTAAATTCATAGAACTTCATGAGGGTGATGTTATAAAGATAAACAGGGCATCAGTAACAGCGGTCAGGCTGAATCATCCAGGAGGCTCCTTTGGTTATAAGATTTCCTATAAGAGGAAAAGTCTTATTTATGCCTGTGATTATGAGCATTTTGACGGTATGGATAGAAAGCTTTTTGATTTTGCAAAGGGCTCAGATGCAATTATATATGATGCCCAGTATACCTCTGAAGAGTATTATGGAAGCGATAGGAATTCAGGCAGGCAGGGATGGGGGCACAGCACATGGGAGAAGGGTATTGAGCTATCTGAGGCAGCCGGTATAAAGAAGTTGATTCTCTTCCATCACGGGCATAGCGATGAAGATCTGGAAAAGATAGAGAAGGCAGCAAAGAGGAGATTTAAAAATACCATTGCTGCCTATGAAGGGCTGGAACTTAGACTTTGATGATAATATTTATAAAATTCACCCCCCCGCACTTATATCTGTAATAACGATTTTCACTCTGCATACCTCCTAATCCTTATCGGCTCCTTTGACGCCATATCACTCTTTACGCAAGAACAAAAACCTGATTTTAACCACTGAAGCATTGAAGACACTGAATTAATCCCGCACATAAACAGTAACTCATCTTACAACTCACTGCCCACATGGGCAGTAGACAGAAATAAATTTGTAGGTTATATTAGCCGCTGTTTTATGAAAAAAGTTTGAATTTAAAAAAAGCAAAAGGCTCATCATCTTACAAATAATAATAACGATATAAAAACGCATATGACTGAAGCGGTTAATTATCAAGGTTGTCATCGCTATTTAATAACGCAATGCACATTCAACAAGAAGCCATTATTTGAGGATGGGCGTTTAGTAAGATGGCTTGTGGATGTCTTAAAAATAAAATCAGAGAATTTCGGCTTCAGGATATGGGCATACTGTTTTATGCCGGAGTATCTGCATCTTTTAATAGAGGGCAAAAGTTCTGACTCTGATATGAAACAATTTATTTCATCCTACAAAGAATATACAGGTTCTCATTATAAAGAGAAAACGGGGATATTGCTGTGGCAGACTTATTTTTATAAGCGTCTTCTGAGAAATGAAGAAGATACGATAAATGTTGCTAAATATATTTTTGGAAATCCTGTAAGGAAAGGGTTAGTTGATAATTACAAACAATATAAATTTATCGGTTCTTTTGAGTTTGTAAATAAAAAAAGATCTTAGTGATTTAAATTTTAAAAATGTCATTATCCATGAAATACAGAAAATTTAAAAGGAAATTTAAAAGAGAGGTTGCCTCAAATGGTGAGGTGATAGTTTACTTATTAGTAATAATAGCATCTATTTTAGCAGCTTTTTTTATAACAAGAATAGCAAGAATGTGAAATTATGACCAATTTTCAAATCAGACTCTTTCTGAAGATTGCATTTATTATTTTCGTAAGTATTACAGTTACTTGTGGCGTATTCTACTTTTATGCTGATAAAGAAATTGTTAATTCCATGGGGCAATTTCATATTACGGCAGAAAATTTTCTGGATTATCTATTACCCGCCATTTTGACATCGGGCATTTTAGGATTTATTGCTGCTATGGTTATTGCCATTTTCCTTCCCCATTCCTATGGAGGCCCTCTGTACAGGATTGAGAGGGATTTAAAAAGGATTGGAGATGGGGATATGACTATCAGATTTCGTTTGAGGAAGGGAGATGAGTTGAAAGTGCTTGCCGAGAGTTTAAACATCATGCTTGAAAAGATAAGTTCAAATGTGAGGGAGATGAAATCAGTATCCATTAAATGCTCACAATTGGTGAATGAACATGAGAAGGATAAATTAAAATGATTCAGGCGATTATAAAGACTTAACAGGATAGTAACCATCGGAACAAGGATTTCTCCCTTCGGTCGAAATGACATATAAGAAAGAGTTATGATGAACGGCTGATGCCGAATAGATAATAGACTATGATATGGAGAAACATGATTATAAACATTACAACTGCAAGCGGGACATGCAGGACATGCCAGTAGTGGAGCAGCCTGTGGGATGTTGCAAGAAAATTCTTCTGTCTTATGAGTGCAGCCTTTTTCTTCAGAAGGGATACAATTTCTTTCCTTACCCTTCCCTTTAAATGATAGCGGGTTCTTATAACATTTTTAAGGTGAGTTATCCTGTATAGATTTTTGATATCAGTTTTTATCATAAAGAAAAGGGCACTTATAACATTAAGAGACTTTGCCTTTTCATCAGCAATACTTATCTCTTTAAAGAGGTCTGATATATTTACATTCTTTAAATATTGACTGAGCTTTATATCAAGAGATTCTGCAATCTTGTCTATCTCATTGGTTTCAAGCTCGGTTCCTGATAAGTCTCTTGGAATCTGGACATAGATGTATCTTCCCATTATTCCAAAGAACATTGTGACTATCATACACCAGAAGCTCGTAGCTATTATCCCGCCAAACTTAAAAGTCGTATGGAAGGTTACGAGTATAGGCCCCATTATGCCTAAAAATATATGTGCTGACAGCCAGTGTCGCAATGAGCCTAAGGAATTGAATATTGAAAACCTCTTTCTCACACTATAGAGCATCATTATAATCATCATTGATGAGCCTGTCCACCCGATGACATGCCAGATGCCTTTGCTTGGCTCATATATTATTGGGTAATTATTCAGGTATCCATGCTGGTGAAGGAAATATAGTATACTGTTTTCAGGAAGATATTTCTGTGTGAATGCCTCAAAGCCGGCAATACATGTAGTGATAAATATCAAAACAATAAGAGCCTTCTCAAAAGTATTATCTTTTTTCATAATGCAATATTATAAATGGAAAAACATTAAAAACAAATTAAAGTTTTTAAATGTATGGGAAATTATAAAAAACATATAATGAGAAAGGGAGAAGAAGATGGAGAAAAGGAGAGAATTCAAGCAAGGATATACAGGATAAATATAACCCCTGATATCTTCATTCAGGGGATGAGCATCCTGTGAATCCTAATTTAAATCAATTGTTGTTTTTTCTCCATTTCTCCCAATTTCCCCATTTCTCCTTAATCTCTTTTTTGTTCTTTAAGATATTTATCAAAAAATTCAATGAGCCTTTTTTCATATTCTCTGCCGGCAGATATAACAGTCCCGCCGTGGGATGCACCTTTGATTATCCATAAGAATTTAGGTTCTCTGGCATTCTTAAAAAGCTCTTCTGCATCAGTTGCTGGCATCTGTGTATCTCCCTCACCTCCAATTATAAATATTGGGGTTGGTGATATCTTCTCTATAAAATGGACAGGGGCTATCTTTTCAATATCAGTTTTAAACATAATTTCGTATATCCGTATTGCTGTATATAGAAATGGGAACTTTGGAAGGAATGAGGATTTCAGTAATCTCTCACCCTGAACCTTTAGGGAGGTGAAACTACTGTCAGAGACCACTGCCTTAATATCTTTATCTTCAGATGCGGTAAGGATTGCAACTGCTGCACCGAGGGAAAAGCCATATACGCCAACCTTATCAATATCTACATCTGCCCTGGATTTTACATAATCTATGGCGCTCTTTAAGTCCATCTGCTCAAAAAATCCAAGTGATGATGAATTACCTTTGCTTTCGCCATGACCCCTGAAATCAAAGAGAAGGACATGATAGCCTGCTTTTGATAAATAAGATGACAGCTCTGTAAAATCTGACTTATTTGCACCAAGCCCGTGACAGATTATTATGACTGGCAGTCGCAGGCTTTCAGTCTGTGGCAATTCACGCACCCTAAAGGGTGCGGCTACCGGCACCCCTTTTACAAACCATCCCTTTAAAATAATCTTATCAGGTGTAGTAAACTCTACGAATTCAAATTTAAGCCCGTAATTTGATGGAGGTATGTTAAGGGGATATCTTGGAGGATGGGAGTTTAGGTATACAATGAGAAAACTTAAGACAAGGATTATTGTGGAAAGATATATAACTGCTTTTAGGATTACGAACATATTTTTGAAATGCATGTTATGTATGATATTATATTACATTAGTTTTAAGAACAAAAACCTAATCTTAGCCACAGAGACACAGAGGCACAGAGTATAAAGCAGGGAGAGGTAAAGGTAGAGGCAGAAATAATCTTTATCTTTACCTGTGCCTTTACCTTATCCTTTTTTTCTCCGTGCCTCCGTGCCTCTGTGGCAAATTTATATTAATAAATAAAATGAAAATACTTTTGACAAATGATGACGGTATAAATGCAAAGGGTTTGACAACTCTGAGGGAGAGCATAAAAGAGATTGCCGATGTAATTGTTGTTGCACCTGAGACAGAGCAGAGTGCTGTGGGACATGCCATTACATTGTCTGATCCTTTGAGGGTCAGGGAGGTTGAGAGGAATGGGGAATTTATTGGATACGCAGTAAATGGCACACCCGCTGACTGTATAAAGATAGCTGTTCGGGCTATATTAAAAGACCCGCCAGACATGATTGTTTCAGGGATAAATCTTGGTGCAAATATTGCTACAAATGTAATCTATTCTGGGACAGTATCTGCGGCAACAGAAGGGACAATCCTTGGGATACCGTCTATTGCAATATCCCTTGCCACATTTGTAAACCCTGATTTTTCTTTTGCTGCAAATTTTGCAAAACGATTGGCCCTCACCGCACATGAAAATGGGCTTCCTGATGGAACACTCCTGAATGTAAATGTTCCCAATATTACATCAGATAAAATAAAAGGTGTTGTGTTTACAAGACAGGGGAGTTCAAGATTCAGGGAGGAGTTTGACAAGAGGATAGACCCAAGGGGGCACATCTATTACTGGCAGGGGGGGGAGATGTTATTCTTTGATGAAGACAGTGATGCAGACAGCGGTGCGATAAAAAACGATATGGTTTCTGTCACCCCGATTCACTATGACCTCACAGACCATAAGTTTCTTGAGAAATTGAAAAATTGGAAGATAAAGTAAACCTCACCTATTCTATTTTTAATACATCTTTTGGATTATGCGGACTTGTATTGTCTGAAAATGGTGTAGCGAGGTTTATCCTGCCCGGCATGAAAAGAGATGAACTTATCTCTGCTATCCGCTATCAGCCATCAGCCATCAGCCGTAGAAATTTTAGAGATGTTGAGGATTCTGTTAAACGATATTTTGACGGAGAAAGGATTGATTTCAACTTCCCTTTAGATTTATCTTACAGTTCATCATTCCAGAGAAGTGTCTATAAAATTACTAAAACTATACCCTACGGCGAGGTAAAGACATATAAATGGGTTGCCAAAAAAATTGGTCTGACTGATGCATCAAGGGCTGTTGGCGGTGCATTGTCAAGGAACCCGATTCCTTTACTTATACCGTGTCATAGGGTTATAAGAGAAGACGGTGGAATGGGTGGATTTACTGCACATGGCGGAATAGATTTAAAGATGAAGATGCTAAAAATGGAGGGTGCTTTTGTCATTCCGAATGAAATGAGGAATCTCTGAGATTGCTTCGCCTCTGAATGAATCTATCAGAGGCTCGCAATGACATCCTTGCTCAAACTGATATAACTTCTGTTATCTCCGGCACTCTTTCCCTGATAGCTGTTTCAATCCCTGCCTTTAATGTAAAGATTGCGGATGGGCATGTCCCGCATGCACCAACAAGTCTTACACTGACACTCTTTTGAGCCTCATCAATATTTACAAGCTCAACATCACCGCCGTCCATTTGAAGATTTGGACGGATTTCATCTAATGCAGATTCTACCCTGTTTTTTAAGTCAGAGTTTGATGAATCTTTACCGCCGGTCTTTGTAAGATTGATAATCCAGTCCTTAGGACCTTCAGCTTCATATTCCCATTTATAGCAGTCCTCATATTGCGCCTCAAACATATAGTGGAGCTGCTTCGGGTCATGGTCATTTATTATCTGGAGGGTATCACCGACATTTAATTTATCCCAGATATCAAATATTCTTTTCGGATGCCTTTCATGTGGCGGAATCACCCTTACATCAAGCTTTGTTACTTTCCCATTACTCATACAAACCTCCTTGTTAAACAAAGATTATATAAAATTAGGTTTATTGTCATTGCGAGGAGCGGAGCGACGAAGCAATCTTAATCACTGGGAGATTCCTCGCTTCGCTCGGAATGACAATATGTAACTATTTAGTTAATATAAATATACCATGCTGTAAGTGTACTTGTATGATTTATATCATCAAATTAGCAGTTCAGCTTATCATTTCTTCTATCCGGAAACTTAGCCCTTTTTGTTTTCGGCTGCCGCATAACTGAGCCGTTTCTTTTATATTTCTGATTTTCCAAAATTGCAAATGTTTTTACAACAACCTCTAAAGCCATCTCCTTTATAGTTAGTTTACCGAAGACCTTGTCGTAAAGATTCATTATAATCCTGCATTTTTCCGCCGCCTTTTCGTTCGGAGCATATTTAAAAGCGGTGGAGAGTATCGGGCGGAATCGGAGGGCGTTTTCCCGCCATGATTCAAGGCGAAGTTTCATGAACTCGTCCGGTTTCGGATTGGGATGCGGAATGTATGAAAGGGTTTTAGTGCACCACACAAGCCCTTTTTCTTCGCGATTCTTAATATCTTCCATCAATTTAAGATAACCTTTAATAGCCGTATGTGCCATGTTCAAAACGCCGGGACCGTCCGTTTGATATTTTCTTATAAAAGCGTTTTTTAAATAATGCGAAGTCTCCGGCAAGGTGAAGTGCGGATGGTGAAACCATATCTCGTTCTGCCCATGCTGCGAGGGCCATGGAATATCCATGAAAAGTTTTCCTTCCGCTTCGTAATCCTTGTAAAGCTGGGTGCCAGGAATGGGTCCGAACTGCATGAGCTGCAGTAAATCGGATTTCAAGCTTATCGCCCAGTCTATATCTTCCTCAATCGTAAATTTATCGTGATGGTCCATGAACAGAATCGTGGAGGCAAGGACCGTTACGCCGTGGTCTTGCAGGTCTTTAATCAGCTTGAAAAGGTCAACACCGTGCGTTTTTTCAAATACATTCCATTTGGACTCAACCCCTATCCAGATGAAGTTCACACCCATCCGGACGAGGAAATCAACTCCCATTTTTGTAACTGCGTCCGCCGAAGAGAAGATGCTGAAGGTGTATGCCTTCATCTCTTTTTCCATCTCATCTACGAACTGTCTGGCCCGTACCGGACTTTTAAGATAGTTTTCGTCCATTACGCCGAAATCTTTAACCCTCAGCTTTTCAGCGGTTTTGTTGCAGGCGTCCAGCATCTCCCTGCCGGTTTTTAAAAACGAAGTGTACTGTTTTTCAAACTTGTGTGATGTTGCGCAGAAGCTGCAGGAGTTCTGGCATCCGACGCCCGGAAGGATAATTCCAGCCATCTCCAATATAGGCGCCCCGTAGACAAATTTCCTCACCGCCGAATGAACAACCGGATGTTTAATCGGTTTTTTTACATCTTCGCCGAAATACCTGCGCAGCCATGCTACCCCTTCGCCCCGGCAGACTTCGTCGTAATCCAAAATTTCCCGCAAGTTCGGGATTGCCGCCCCGTGTCCGCCCACTATTATCTTCGTTGACGGCGACTGCCTGCGGATGTATTCAGCCATCCGCCTTGCCTTAAGCACATTCGGCACTATGAACGAAATGCCGACATGCGTGTAATTACCTTTATTAATTTCTTTAGTGAAATCCTTCCACGAGGGGAAATCCAAAACGGTTGCGGGGATATCAAGATTTTCCGCCATCAGGTACAAACCAAAACTCGGGTTGTTGGAGCGCGGCGAGTGTATCCCCTGTTCCCGCGTAACCTGATTATTAAGGAGTTCCATTGTACACAATGCTTCGCCGTATTCGTCGGAAACACCGAAAGGTTTGAATACTCCTGTCAATAGCAATTTGACCATTGTTAGAAGTTTAAAAATTGAATCATTAAATTAATTTTATTTTAGCTCCAGAGTTTTTCATTAAATCTATAAAATCTGGAAATGTAATATTTACCGCCTCGGCACTCTCTATCTCTGTCCTCCCCTCTGCAATAAGCCCTGCAACTGACAGGCTCATTACAGCACGGTGGTCACTATGCCCGCTCACCTTAGCCCCTCTTAATTTGCTCTTTCTTATAATCAGCCCGTCGGGGAGTTCTTCAATGTCTGCACCCATCTTTGAGAGTTCTTCTCTCATTACTGCAATCCTGTCAGTCTCCTTTATCCTTGCCTGAGGGACATTTCTTAAAATTGTCTTCCCTTCTGCAATACAGCCAACCACAGCCATTGCAGGGAGTGCATCAGGTATATCATTCATATCTATCTCCATCCCTTTTAAATTGCCGCCCTTCACCTCAATTCCTTTTTTTGTAAGATTAATATTTGCACCCATATCTTTTAATATATTGACTACCCTTTTATCACCCTGAGTATCATCCATATCAAGCCCTTTTAAGGTTATCACAGAATTAGTGATGGCACCTGCACATAGGAAAAATGTAGCGGATGAAAAATCTGCAGGGACTGTCTCTTTAAAGGGTTTATAAGATTGTTTACCCTTTATGAAAAATCTTTCAAGATTCTCCTCTTTATATACAATCCCCTGTTTATTCAGCCACCACATGGTCATGCCGACATACGGTTTTTCATTGAGGTCCTTCACATGAATTTCTGAATCTCCATCAGATAGGGGGCAGTTTATCAAAAGACTTGAGATAAACTGTGATGTCATTCCGCTTACCTCTGTCTTTCCCCCCTTTAGTCTCCCCTTTACACTTATTGGAAGCCTTCCGTTATTTTCTATAGATTTTATATCTGCCCCAAGATTATTAAGTGCATCAATCAAAGGCTGCATAGGCCTTCTCCTTGTCTGGTCGTCTCCGGTTATTGTTATTAAATCTTTTCCCAGAGATGCCGAGCCGGTACAGAATCTTGCGGTAGTCCCTGAATTCCCCACATCAATAATCTTTTTTGCCGCCCTGATGTTACCCCCGGTTCCGCGGATAATCCACTTGTTGTCAAGCTCTTCAATCTCTGCACCAAGACATCGGCATGCCTCTACAGCAGAGAGTCCATCAGCAGATTCTAACGGGTTTATTACCTCTGAAACGCCGTCTGCAAGGGAGGCAATGAATACCGCCCGTATAGTGTGAGATTTTGAGGCAGGTATGTTTATCACACCATTTAGATTAGAAGGCTCAACAATTAGCTTCATAAAATGAATAATAGCAGAGGGTATTTTTAAGAGCAAGAAAATTTCTGTTGAACAAAAACTTAATTTTAGCCACGAATTTGCACGAATATTTACGAATTAAAGAAAAGATTTTTAAAAAATTAGTGTTAATTCGTGTTCATTAGTGGCTAAAGATTTTATAAATTCCTTTATTATTAAAAATAAAATTTAAAAAAAGCTTGACAGATAAGGGGTTCAGGGTGTAAAAATACAGAAATTCAACCATTAAAATCTATATGAGAAGGGGGGGATAAAAGGATGAATAAAGCAGATTTAGTTGAGAAGATTGCAAAGGATGCAGGGCTTAGCAAGGCTGCTTCAGAGAAGGCTCTCAATGCATTCACTGATGGAGTAAAGGCGTCACTTAAAAAGGGACAGAGCGTAACTCTCGTTGGCTTTGGTACATTCGGGGTTAGCAAGAGGTCTGCAAGGATGGGTAGAAACCCGGCAACAGGTGCTACAATAAAGATTGCTGCCAGAAAAGTTGCAAAATTTAAACCAGGTCAGGCATTAAAAGATGCAGTAAGGTAATTATTTAAGAATTTTTAGGTTCAGGGTTCGGGGTTTTAAAAACCCCGTGCTCTGAACTCTGAATCAGTTTTTTCTCCTTATAAAAATCAAAATATATTTCATATCATCAGGAAGCTGTGCATTAAATTCCAAATATTTCCCTGTCTTTGGATGGATAAAACCGAGTATGGCAGCATGAAGCATCTGCCTGGGAATAGAAATTTGACTTCTAACTTCTGTCTTCTGTCTCCCTCCATATACCCTATCTCCTGCAACCGGATGGCCAATTGCAGAGAGGTGGACACGAATCTGATGTGTTCTTCCTGTCTTTAATCTTATCTCCATGAGCGTATAATTATCAAATCTCTCAAGGACAGTAAATTCAGTTATAGCTATCCTCCCTCTCTTTGTTTTTATAGACATCTTTTTTCTGTCCGATACATGTCTGCCTATTGGTATCTCAATTTTCTTTGAATCTTCCTTGATGATTCCTTTAACCAATGCAAGGTATTTGCGGACAATAGTCCTGTCCTTAAGCTGTTTTGAGAGGTGATTGTGTGTAAAATCATCCTTTGCTGCCATGAGCAGCCCTGATGTGTCTTTGTCAAGCCTGTGGACAATTCCAGGCCTCTCTATGCCGCCTATGCCTGAGAGGGTGTTTCTGCAGTGATAAAGCAATGCGTTTACAAGAGTGCCGGAATAGTTTCCTGCCGCAGGGTGAACTACCATTCCAGCAGGTTTATTTATAACTATTACTGATTCATCCTCATATAATATATCTAATGGTATTGGCTCAGGTTTTACAGTTGAGGGTTCTAATTCTGGAATCTCTATTTTAATCTCATCCCCCTCTTTGAGTTTATAACTTGATTTAGCAAATTTTCCGTTAACCGTTACATTGCCGTTATCAATTAATCGCTGGATAAATGAACGGGATAATGTTGAATCATAGGAGGAGAGGAATTTATCTATTCTCTGATTTGCAGAATCTGAAGCGATATAGATTGATTTTGTTGAAGCCACTTATTTTAAGGTATAGGAAATTATAAAAGCAACCACAAGATTTCACAAGATTTACACAAGATAACGAGGAGAAATGGCTAAGAATAAGATTTTAAAATCTGTGTTAATCTGTGTCCATCTGTGGTTTCATTAAGTTTTTTGTTCTGACTTCTGTCTTTTTAGTTTTATCAGCATAGCAAGTGAAACTATAAACAATGGGATTGCTATAAACTGTGATGTGGATAGAAATGATTCAATTACAAATCCCCTCTCATCTCCCCTGAATATTTCTACAATAAATCTGCCGACTGCATAAATGAGGGTATATGTCCAGAACAACTGCCCATCAAATTTTTTAAATTTCCGCAAAATAAGAAGTATGGCGAAAATAATAAATCCATTTGCGGAATCATAAAGCTGTGTCGGGTGGAGGTGGACATCCAATGGTGCCAGTGTATTAGGGTCTTTAAAGATAACTGCCCATGAGACATCTGTCTCCCTTCCATAACAGCACCCTGCAAAGAAACATCCCAATCTTCCAACCCCCTGCCCAATTGCTACAGATGGTGCTAAGATATCGCCGACCTTCCATAAATTCATTTCATGTTTTCTTATATAAATAATAACTACTGCCGTAGCCATTATAAAACCGCCATAGAATACAAGCCCCCCCTCCCATACTTTAAAAATCCGAAGGGGATTGGATATATATTCTTTATATTCAACCACAATATATAAAAGCCTTGACCCGACAATTGCCGATATGAGTATGTAGAAGCTTAAGTCCATTATCTTTTGAGGGTCTTCACCTTCTGCTCTTGCCTGTCTTGCAGCAAGGGTGAGTCCGAGGAAAAAGGCAGTGGCTATAAGCACACCGTAAGTATATATGGTTATAGGACCAATTTTAAAAAGTATTGGATGCATAAGTTATTAAAAGGGTTCGAGATGTCAAGGGTTCGAGGGTTCAAGTAAATAAAAAATCAATTGCTTGATTCCTTGACCCCTTGACCCCTTGAATCCTTGAATCCTGCTCCTAACATTGTTATCATCAACAATCCGACTCCTACTGTTATACATGAATCTGCAACATTGAATGCAGGCCAGTGGTAATTCTGCCAGTGAAAATCAAGAAAGTCAACAACCTCGCCCCTGAAGATTCTGTCTATAAGATTACCAATTGCCCCACTGAAGATGAGGGAAAGGGCTATATGGCTATATCCATGAGTCTCTCTGTATAATATGATAATAGAGATTATTGCAATAATATAAATAGCTATAAAGGCAATCTGGATAAAGACGCCCTTTAAATTAGAAAACATGCCGAATGCCACACCAGAATTTCTGATATATGTAATATTAAAAAACCCCTTGATTATCTCTGCTGATTGATAGAGCTCAAAATTACTTACTATATATAGCTTTGTAATCTGGTCAAGGATTGCCATTATAAAAAGTATAATGATTAAAGGGGAATATTTATTACTCATTGCTCATTGCTCAAATTACCAATACACCGCTCACAAACCGTTGGATGTTCATTGTTTTCACCGACACTCTCACTGTAGTTCCAGCATCTTTCACACTTCTTGCCCAATGCCTGGGATACCGATAGAAACAAACCTTCTATTTCATCACTCTTTAAGGCTGAAGGCTGAAGGCTGAAGGCTGAAGCAGGAAGAATATCTACAGAAGACACTATGAATATACTGTTTAATTCTTCCTTATATTCTTCCAAGAATGCCTTTAATTCCGGAGGGCAGAGCAGGGTTATTTTTGCGTCTAATGAGTGCCCAATTAATTTATTCTTCCTCGCAGTCTCCAATGCCTTTAATACCTCACCCCTTACGAGGAGGAGTTTTTCCCACCTCTCAGATAGTTTATCATCAATCCACTCCTTTTTTATATCAGGGAACTGAGTAAGATGTATGCTCTGGATAGCGGCATTGCCGGGGATAAATCCCCAGATTTCTTCAGCAGTAAAAGAAAGGACAGGCGACATCAATTTCACCATTGACATCAGGATTTCATAGATTGCAGTCTGTGCAGACCTCCTGCCTGCTGAATCTGCACTGAATGTATATAACCTGTCCTTTATTATATCAAGGTAAAATGAGCTCAAGTCCACGGCACAGAAATTATGGAAGGCATGGAAGAATACATGATATTCATGGTTTTTATATGCCGTTCTTATCTCTTCAATCAGCCCCTGAAGTTTATGGAGGATAAACCTGTCAAGTTCAAACATATCACCGTATTTAACCGTATTTTTTGAAGGGTCAAAGTCATAGAGATTGCCGAGTATATATCTGAATGTATTTCTTATCTTCCTGTATGCCTCTGAGAGCCTTTTTAAAATCTCATCGGATAACCTGATGTCTTCCCTGTAGTTTTCTGAAGATACCCATAGCCTTAAGACCTCTGCACCATATTTATCTATTACCTCCTGCGGTGCAATAACATTGCCGAGTGATTTGGACATCTTTCTCCCCTGCCCATCCACCACATAGCCGTGAGTAAGGACAGACTTATACGGCGCCTTGCCTTTTATGGATACTGATGTAAGAAGGGAGCTGTGAAACCAGCCCCTGTGCTGGTCAGAGCCC
Source organism: Nitrospinota bacterium (assembly GCA_016194325.1). Taxonomy (GTDB): domain Bacteria; phylum Nitrospinota; class Nitrospinia; order UBA9942; family UBA9942; genus UBA9942. Next base: position 16,224 of record JACQBS010000035.1, read on the forward strand.
TCCAGATATAAATCAGATGGGAAGGAGAGTTCATTTCTTTTTTCTACTACTGTATAACTTACACCTGAATCAAACCATACATCAAGGATATCTGCCTCTTTTTCAAAATCACTCCCGCCGCACTTACGACATTTTACTCCCGATGGCATCAACTCTTTTACATCTTTATCAAACCACACATCTGCACCATTTTTATCCATGAGGTTTGCCACATGCTCACATATTTCTCTGGAAAAGATAGTCTCTTTGCACCCCTTACAGTAAAATACGGTTATTGGAACACCCCATGACCTCTGCCTTGATATGCACCAGTCAGGGCGGTTTTCAACCATCTGGTATATCCTTTCTTTCCCCCATGACGGAATCCACTCCACTTTATTTATCTCATCTAATGCCCTCTTTCTTAAATCATTTTTTCCCATTGAGATAAACCACTGCGGTGTCGCCCTGAAAATCACAGGTTTTTTACACCTCCAGCAGTGGGGATATGAGTGTCTTATCTTCTCCTCTTTGAGCAGATACCCTTCCTCTTTAAGCATTTCATTTATTGACTTATTTGCATCCCAAACCTTCATACCGCCGAAGTAAGGGAGTTCGGGAACGAATTTCCCCTCGTTATCAACAGGGTTATAAATATCAAGCCCGTATTTAAGCCCCATCTCATAGTCTTCCTGCCCATGCCCAGGTGCTGTGTGGACAAGCCCTGTTCCCTGTTCCAATGTTACATGGCTGCCGAGTATCAGGGGAGACTCCCTGTCCATAAAGGGGTGTTCTGCCACCAGCCCCTCCAACTCAGAGCCCTCAAATGTGTCTATTATTTCGTAATCCACAAAACCAAACTTATCCATAGACTCTTCCATCAGGTCAATTGCCATTATAAGGACCTCTTCGCCTGTATCTGCCGCACCATATTTGTAATCAGGGTTTAATGCGATGGCAAGGTTTGCCGGTAGTGTCCACGGGGTGGTAGTCCAGATTACAACCGATGTATCCTTTTGCTCCAGAGAAGAGAATCTGTCTTTACCATTTATCTTGAGAGGAAATTTTACATATATTGATGGGGATTCATGCTCTTCATATTCTACCTCTGCCTCAGCCAAAGCGGTCTTGCATGTAGGACACCAGTGAATCGGTTTTAATCCTTTATATAATCCGCCATTCTCAATAATCTTTCCAAGCTCTCTTACAATATCCGCTTCATAGGAATAATTCATTGTGAGATATGGATTCTCCCAATCACCGAAGATTCCAAGCCTCTTGAACTCCTCCCTCTGAATCTTAAAAAATTTATCGGCATATTCACGGCAGAGTTTTCTTATCTCTGATTTACTCATCCCCTTTTTCTTTGGGCCAAGCTCCTTATCAACCTGATGCTCTATGGGGAGGCCGTGGCAATCCCACCCTGGGATATAAGGTGCGTCATAACCCTCCATAGTTTTGATTTTTACAATAATATCCTTGAGGATTTTATTTAAGGCATGCCCCTGGTGTATATGTCCGTTGGCATAAGGCGGACCATCGTGCAGAATATATTTTGGTTTTTTCCTGCGAGATTCCCTTATCTTGTTGTATATGTTCATCTCCTCCCATTTTTTTAAGATTTCAGGCTCTTTCTGGGAGAGATTCGCCTTCATCGGAAATTCTGTCTGAGGCAGATTTAAAGTAGTCTTATAGTCCATATAAATTCATATTATCAAAATCTCATTATTTTTCAAAATAATAAAGACCTAAACACGAATAACACGAATAACTAACTGACCACTAAAAAACTAATAACTAACAACCAAAAAAAGTTGTAGGTTGTAAGTTATTCTCTGTATATTCGTGAAATTTGTATTCTAAATGTTTACCCCGTAAGAGACCGAAGGTCTTACGGGGTTTATCTGAGTAAATCCCTTAAAATCTTGTAAATCTGCGTTCCAATATTTTTAACTGCATTATTTGGATGTTGTAGTTAGCTGTATGACTGTATCTCTTTTCCAGTTTATATCATCCCGTCTTGGATAGTCTATATTATAGTGTAGTCCGCGGCTCTCCTTTCTCATCATGGCACACTGTATAATAAGGTCGGCAATAGTGGCAATATTCCTAAGCTCAATAAGGTCGCTTGTGATTATAAAATTCCAGTAATATTCCTTTATCTCGTCAAGAAGAATATCTATCCTCCTCTTTGCCCGATTGAGCCTCTTGTTTGACCTGACGATACCAACATAATTCCACATCGTTCTCCTGATTTCATCCCAGTTGTTTGATACGACTACCGATTCATCACTGTCAACAGCATTTCCTATATTCCATGGAGGGATTGCAATATCTTCGGATGGGGTTTTCTTCATATCCTGAATAGCCATTTCAGATGCTCTGTGGGCAAATACGAGTGCCTCAAGGAGGGAGTTGCTTGCCAGTCTGTTTGCACCATGGACATCCGTGCAGGCAACCTCTCCTGCCGAATAAAGCCTTCTGATATTTGTCCTGCCGTAAAGGTCAGTTGCAACCCCTCCGCATGTATAATGTGCGGCAGGGACTACAGGGATCGGTGACTTTGTCATATCCATGCCGAGTGAAAGACATTTTTTATATATTGTCGGGAATCTCTCCCTTACCCGGTAGCCTTCTAAATGGGTAACATCAAGATAGACATAATCGTCACCGCTCTTTTTCATTTCATAGTCTATTGCCCTTGCAACGGCATCCCTCGGTGCAAGACAGCCCATAGGATGATAGTTTTCCATGAATGTCCTGCCGTCCTTCAGCCTCAGAATACCCCCCTCGCCGCGGACAGCCTCAGAGATGAGGAATGATTTTGCCTCCGGATGATACAGGCAGGTGGGATGAAACTGAATAAACTCCATATTTGCAATCTCAGCACCTGCCCTGTAAGCCATTGCAATACCATCGCCTGTAGCAATATCAGGATTTGAGGTGTAGAGATATACCTTGCCTGCACCGCCTGTTGCAAGGAAGGCTATCTTTGAAAGAAAACTTATTACATCCCCTTTATTTTTATCCAGAACATATGCCCCTATAACTGAATCGTTACCGCTCCCTATTATTATATTTTTGTCTAATTTGCCTTTTGTGATGAGGTCTATTGCAATGTGATTTTCATATATCTTTATGTTGCTATTTTTCCTTACCGCATCTATAAGAGACCTTTCTATTTCAGCACCGGTAAAATCTGCTGCATGGACTATCCTTCTCTTTGAATGTCCACCCTCCCTGCCAAGGGCTAAGACATCACCATTATCCTCCCTGAATGAAAATTTGGCGCCGAGCTCCATTAATTCCCTTACCATCTCCGGGCCATTCTCTACCAGCATCTTTACAGCATCTTCATTGCAAAGCCCTGCACCTGCCTCAATAGTATCTTTGATATGAAGTTCATAAGAGTCATCCTCTGCCATGACGGATGCAATCCCGCCCTGTGCATACTTTGTGCTTGATTCTTCACAGTCCCTCTTTGTGACAATAGCAACACTCCCGTATTTGCATACCTTAAGTGCAAAGGATAGTCCTGCAATACCACTGCCGATTACCAAAAAATCTGACCTTATTTCCATAAAATCTATAATAGCAGAGAGGCTTATTCATTTTCAAATTGAAATTTCTATGGTTATCTGGTTAAATAAGCCTTAATAAAATTTGGGTTTTTCGTATTTTAGTTGAAAGATTAAATTAAAATAAGATGTTGTTTTGAATTTTGAACATTTGATATTGTTTAGAATTTAGGGTTTCGGATTTAGGATTTTTAATAGTCATTTCAACTTTTTTACGAATGAACCTAAAATTTGGAGATTTATGAGCATACTTATTGTTGATGATTCGGTTGATAACCGCCTGCTCTTTAAATATATCCTTGAGAATGCAGGATATACTGATGTGCTGACAGCAGGCTCTGCCCATGATGCCTTTAAGTTTCTCGGTATGGAGAATCCATCAGAAGCAGATTCAGTGGTTGACCTGATATTAATGGATATTATGATGCCTGAGATGGATGGTATAGAGGCGTGCCGTCAGATTAAATCAGTAGAAAGACTCAGGGATATTCCAATTATAATGGTAACGGCAAAGACAGAAGAGAAAGACATTGAGGCTGCATTTGCCGCCGGTGCAATGGACTATATAACAAAGCCATTGAGGGGTATAGAATTACTGGTTCGTTCACGATCGGCACTTAGCTTAAAGAAGGAGATTGACCGCCGTAAAAATCGTGAACAGGAATTGCTGAACCTAAATAGGGAATTGAAAAATTCCATTGAGACTATCAAGACACTGCGGGGTCTTATACCCATATGTGCGAATTGCAAGAAGATTCGTGATGATAAAGGCTATTGGAATCAGATAGAGTCGTATATCCAGAAACATTCAGAGGCAGAATTTAGCCACGGTATATGTCCTGAATGTGCAAGGAAATTATATCCTGAACTTTATAAAGATTGATACAATTTTATCTTTTTGGTCTAATCGGTCTTATGTGAGCGGAGGGACGGGGTCTCTGGTGTGGTTGTGATTGAATTTTATCTTTTAAATCGTGGAGAATCCTGTTGGCATCCATGTTTATCTCATTTGCCAGTTTTAGTTTTTCGGGCTGGTGTCCGCCAAGAAGAAAGTCTGTGTATAAGCGGGTAGCCTTTGTCTTTAACATTATACCCCTTTTTAGCATCTGATGTTTTTCAGCCCTTCCCGGAGGGGGTTCTATGGAATTGAGTATCTGAGCCATTATGAGATAACGTTGATGCAGTTTTTTTAACATTTCAGGTTTTAATTCACTAACCCTTCTTGTGTTTATCATCTCCGATAGCTCATTGGTCTTTTTGCTTATGAATATCGACTCTCTTATTATCTCAGGGACTTTTCCACTAAATTTTTGTTCATCAAAGACTACGGGTGCAGACTCCTTTGGGTTGGAAAGGAGAACTATTGCATTAATTGATATACGGTAAAGTTTTTCTTTGTCATCCTTATTTTCATTCAATATCTTGTATGTCTTTATAAAGCCTTTGCATCTTGTAGCCACCTCATCCCTCACCAGTGCGTATTCCTGCACCTCTGTCTCAACACTTACAAGAACGCCTTTTGCCTGCTCCACTGCAATCCTCAAGGCATCATCAATGGCTGACCTCCTTGCATCTGCTACATCCTCTTTTAGTGACCCAACACCATCTGCTGTAACCTCAATTGCATCCTCTTCCTGCTCACCATTTTCCTGTTCAGCAGGGTCTGCAGCAAAGGGATAGAAAACTATTGATATGAATAGTATAATAAAGAATAACCGTTTCATATATCTCCTGTTAAAGTTGAAAATATGAGCATAATTTAGCAGATATTTCATATTATAGCAATGCCAAAAATTGGAATACTTTTTACAAAAAATTTGTTATAATTATTGGAATGAAAAATATAGGCAATATTCTTCTATTGTTAATTGTTTCTCTGCTGATTTCGGCATCACCGTTGCAGATAGGACAGGCCAGGGCATGCTGTCTCAAACATATGAGCAAATGCAGTATGCATCATACGGAAACAGCCAGTCACTGTAAGGGGAATACCCATAATGAAATTCAATGCTGTGAAGACAAATGCTATCCAAACTTAAAATACACAATGGCAGAAAAACCTTCCACTAATATCCATACATTTTACACCCTGTTAAATCTTTCAATACCTGATATTTCAATTACCCCGACTTTAAATTCCGTCCCTTCTTTAAGTTTTACCTTTCTTGAAGATTTTCAAAGAAAGAAATATTCTTCGCCACCGCTATATATTCTAAAATCCTCTTTTCTTAATTGAGCCTTTCCTGGGCAAAACCGGTTAGCCACAGACTTTCACTGACTAAAAAGACAAAGTTGCAAGATTCAAGATGCAAGTTTTTACTTGTAACTTGCAACCTGCAACTTTTAAAAGTCTGTGTAAGTCTGTGGCTGATTCTTTTCTTTTCCGACTTGTTCGGGTGAGGTCATGTTATGAAAGCTATAATCTTATTATTTCTATATCTGTTCTCAAGTGTTACCCTTTCGTGGGCAGGAGAGCAGTCCCTTAATTACTGGGAGATGAATCTGTTTCAGGGATTTTCTGAAAGGAGGGGTTTCTTTGGTAGAGGCAATGACTCATCCAAAAGCGTAGGAATCGAAAATTTCAGCAAATTTTCAGGGGAGTATGGAGACTGGCTTACAACAGATATTCAACTTAGACTTGCCTACAATAGTGATAACACAATTTCGGATAAGACTATCGGGACAGGCGACCCTGAAGCAGATGCCCTTGACCTTGAGCTTCATAATGCCTATGCCAAATTCAAACTCCTTTATGGAAGGGCGGATATATGGGTTGGACACTATGAGCCTGCCTTTGGGCAGGAGCCGCAGATGGATACATACTCGAACTTACTTCAGACAATGGATATGAAGAATATCGGTTTTAAAATGGATTGGGGGGCAGGTGTAAGGGGTGTATTTACTGGATGGGATTATCATTTCACTGCCACACTCGGCTCTGGAATGGGGATGCACTTTAAAGGGAATTATCTCCTCTCTGGAAGGGTCGGACTTGGTGAGACTGCACTTACAGATTACAATCTCGGCTTATCGGTATTATATGGGGATGTGGTTAATACCTCAGATGGAAGAAAACTCCTCACAGATAATCTGACAACAAAGAAAAGGATAGGGATAGACGCCACCTATCTTTACCGCTCCTTTCATATTAAGGGTGAGGTTGATTACGGGAGAGATAATGATAAAGAGGTTACCGGGACATGGGTGCAGGTCTCCTATACTATTCCTGATTACCAGAAACTCCATGTAGATGTTCAACAGGAGAGTTGGTTTTATAACCTTTCATATGGGGAGAAGCACGACTCTACGATAACAGGAGGGTTTTCCTATAAATTGAATGGTGCAATTCGCCTGCGAATTTACTGTGCCCGTGACCTCTACATGGCTTCTGGGCTTTCAGACCAACGTATCATGGTACAATATTATTATTACTATCCAACTATGGGGAGATTGTTTGATTTTAAACCTGAATAAATGGGAGGGAAAAAATATGAAACCACGAAGAAATAAAAGTTCAAGAGGCAATAAGCAAAGATTTTATTGCTTACTGCTTACTGCCTACTGCTTACTGTCTACTGCTTATTCCTTGCTGCCTACTGTTTCATGGGCTGCGATAAGCTGTGAGCTAAATGACCCTGACAGGGATACAAGAAGGCTATTTCCAGAATCAACAGGTTATAAGACCAATATCATCACCATTCTTGAAAGGGGTGGGAAGCCTCTCGCAAAGAAGATAGAAGAAAGGCTGGGTGATTCCTTTGAGCCTGTATATGAGACAATCGATGTCCCTCATTTTTACTATCAGATTTTTAAAGGCAAGGAGCATATCGGCTGGGTCTTTGGTGTAAATCAGAAAGGGGAATATGGAGCGATTCAATTAATATTGGCAACTGATCTTAAGGGTAAAATTTTGAATTTTTATTACCAGAGGATAAGCTCCCCTGATGCAAAGAGATTTCGGGATAAGGGGTTTTTGGAGTCCTTTAAAGGGCTAACCTTAAATGATTTTCTTAATTATGACCCAAAGACAGAAAAGGTAAATGACCCTGCATCGCCACTCTCTCGTATTAAAAATCCCATCGAGAGAAACGATATTGACTTTAAGGCAACACTGCGGGGGATTAAAAAGAATCTGATTCAATTTAATGAATTTTGGAGCCGGTAGCCGCAGGGGTTAGCCTGCGTATTTACGCACCCTAAAGGGTGCGGCTACCAGAGGGAGGGTAAGACAATGAAAAGATTTATCTATTTATCAATAATATTTTTCTTTACCACAGGCTTCCTGTGGGAAGATGTAACAGGTAAATATGGCGACCCTGTTACTGTGATAGAGAAGACATCTATCGGAGCTATTACAAAGGAGCCTGAAAAGTATCTTAATAAGACAGTTCGTGTAGAAGGAGAGTTGTTTGATGTCTGCCAGGATATGGGGTGCTGGTTTTCAATAAAGGATTCAACCGGTGCAATCTATGTTGATTTGGCAATGGGGATAAAATTCACACTCCCCAAAAAAAGTAACGGGTATAAGGCGGTTGTTCAAGGGCTGGTTACAAATGAGGGTGGTAAGACGGCAATTAAAATAAAGGCAACAGGCACGGAGATACTGGGGAAATGATTAGTGTCAGCAAAAAAATCAATTCCTTTAACTGACACTGACACTATATACTGACACTAAATGAGGAGGTGTGTTATGCAGCTACTAAAAATTGCTTTTAAAAATCTAAAGAGGAGAAAGGTGAGGACACTGCTGACTATAGCAGGGGTTGGTATAGCCTCTGCTGTTTTTGTAAGCCTGCTGGGATTTCAGAGGGGTTATAAGGAGGCTCTCTTTCGTGATGTGGACAAAATGGGTTATCAGGTTCTTATCACAGCTAAAGGTTGTCCTTATGAAGCGGCAACACTCATGCTAAAAGGGGGTGCAGGACTCAGATATATGGAGGAAACTGTTTACAATCAGATTGTATCTGACCCCCGTATTGATAAAATTACCCCTGAACTTATCCAGGTTGTATATGACCCTGACAAAAACGAGGGGCGAGGCAGTTACGCTATGATTCTTGGTGTGGAGAAGAGATTGCTGGAATTAAAACCATGGATTCGTTTCAAGTCAGGCGGGTGGTTTAGCTCAGATACCTCGCGTGAGATTATCATGGGATATGAAGCTGCCGAGCTGGAGCAGAGGCTTGTTGGAGATAAATTTTTTATCCGGGGGGTTGAAGGCGATTTTACTGTTATCGGAATCCTTGAAAGGACAGGCACACACGATGATGGCACAATCTTCATGCCGTTACATACCGTTCAGTCCCTCTTCAAGCTCGATAAGAAACTTACAGGGGTGGGTATTAAACTAAAGGATGTCTCCATGATTCCCGATTTTGAGGAGAGCCTTTACAATGTCCCTGCAATACAGGTTATCAGCATGGCACAGGTAAAGGGGACTATACTTGGGCTTGTGCAAAGTGCACAGGTAATGGTTACTGCAGTTGCAGCCATCGCAGTAATCGTGGCTGTCTTTGGTGTTATCAATACACTCCTGATGTCTATAATGGAAAGGACGCGGGAGTTCGGGATGTTTAAAAGTGTCGGGGCATCGGGTATGCAGATTTTTATACTCATATTATATGAAACAATACTTATGTGCGTAGTAGCTACACTGAGTGGTAATTTAATCGTTTTTATCGGTGCAAAGTGGGTTGAAGGGATTATTCGCATTACCCTTCCTTATGCACCCTATGGAAATCTGGTAGTTATAACGCCTGAACTAATGATTATTAGTATCTTCGGGGCAATTCTTATAGGGGTCTTAAGTGGTATCTATCCTGCCATCCGTGCATCCCGATTAAGCCCTGTTGAGGCAATCAGAAGGGAGGAATAAATTTATGAATATAATTCTCAATGCAATAGGCATTACAAAATTATATCAGAGAGGGGCTGAGACGGTAAGGGCACTGAATAATGTTGACCTTTCTATTGAAAAGGGAGAGATGGCGGCAGTGGTTGGACCATCGGGTTCAGGGAAATCTACCCTCTTGAATCTACTCGGTGGATTTGACAGTCCAACAAGCGGCAGGATTTATTTGAAAGGACTTGAAATCTCTCGCATGAAAGAAAAAGAGTTGACCATGATACGAAGAAAGGAGATTGGTTATGTATTTCAGCAATTTCATCTCCTGCCAACCCTTACAGTAAGGGAAAATGTTACTATTCCACTTATCTTTTCTAAAAAAAGAGATAATGGACAGGTTGACAGGATTCTTGAGATGGTAGGTTTATCTAACCGTGCCAATCATCTTCCATCGCAGATATCAGGCGGGGAGATGCAGAGGACTGCCATTGCAAGGGCACTCATCCATGACCCCGATGTATTAATAGCCGATGAACCCACAGGAAACCTTGATTCAGAGATGGCTGCATCTATATTCAATCTATTCCACTCTATCAATCGGCAGGGGAAGACAGTCCTTATCGTTACCCATAATTTAGAGCTGGCTAAAGGGTGCAGCCGACACCTGCACATAAAAGATGGATTAATAACAGAAGGTTCAAAAAAAATCTTGATTTAACTATTTTGTTATGTTAAAAAGTAAAGATACACTTCTTGCCCCACAAGAATGTTAAACAATCTATTATTTGTGAGGCTTTATAGCCAGAAGGAGGTAAATTTATGAGACCGTATGAGAGTATATTTGTTTTAAAGCCCGACCTTAATGATAAAAAGGTTGATGAGCAGATTGAGAAGGTAAAGGAGTTTATTGAGAAGAACGGAGGCAAGGTAATTGTTGTTGAAAAGTGGGGGAAAAAGAAGCTTGCCTATATTGTAAAGAAGAACAGATTTGGAATATATGTTCTTCTCCGCTTTGAATCGGAACCAGCCTTGATATCTGATTTACAGAGAAACTACAAGCTTAATGAAGATATCATAAGATATATGACGGTTATATATCAGGAGTGCGGAAAAAAGGCTGCTGCCCCTCAGGAAGGTTCTGAGCCAAAGGTTGCAGAGGGTATTAAAGAGGCAGATGAGGACATAATGGAGGAGGCTGTATAATGGCAAGCCTGAACAAGGTTTTTCTGATGGGTAATCTTACAAGGGACCCGGAACTCCGCTATACCCCTAATGGTTCAGCAGTGGCAAGTTTTGGACTCGCTGTTAATAGGAAATATAAGCAGGGGGATGCGGTCAAGGATGAAACCTGTTTTGTTGATATTACAGTATGGGGAAAACAGGCTGAAAATTGTGCCGAATACCTAAGTAAGGGAAGAGGGGTTCTAATTGAGGGGAGACTCTCCTATCGCTCATGGGAAACAGATGAAGGGCAAAAGAGGAGTAAACTTGACGTTGTAGCAAATAATGTGCAGTTTCTCCAGAGGGCGGGAGAGAAGGCTGCTGCTCAAAGTTCAGGTGGTGAAGCTGTTATCCCTGAAAAAGAATCTGTGGAAGACGATGTTCCATTTTAAAGTATCAAAGTGTCAAAGAGTCAAAGTATCAAAGTTTTTAGCTCTGACACTCTGATACTTTGTAACTATGACACTTTATTGAAGGGGAGGTTAGATGCCTAAGGAAAAGAAGGTAAGACGAAAGAGGGTTCAATTTATTGTAAACAGGAATTGCAGATTTTGTGCTGACAAGGTAGATTATATAGACTATAAAGATATTAAAACACTTAAAACCCTTGTTACAGAGAGGGGTAAGATAATGCCAAGCAGGATTTCTGGAAACTGTGCAAAACATCAGCGCCAGCTTAATTATGCAATTAAGAGGGCGAGGAATATTGCAATGTTGCCATTTACTGTGGAGAAATAATATAAAAACAGGTTAAGGCTGAGTAAAAAATTTCAACTTTGACCTATCTTTGAAATTTGGGGGTAAACCATGAGAGTAATACTAAAGGATGATGTGAAGGGTCTTGGAGGTATGGGACAGGAGGTAGATGTGGCAGGAGGTTATGGAAGGAATTATCTCATACCAAAAGGATTAGCGATGGTTGCTACTGTCGGCAATTTAAAAACATTAAAGAATGAGATAAGCCAGAAGGGCAGAAAGATTGAAAAACTGAAAGTGGAAGCAGAGGAACTGGCTAAACGGATAGAGAAGATTTCATGCAGGCTTGCTAAAAAGGCAGGGGAGAGTGATAAGCTCTTCGGCTCTGTTACATCTCAGGAAATTGCAGACCAGCTGAAGAAAGAAGGGTTTGATATTGATAAAAAGAAGATAGATATAAATGCACCAATAAAGAATCTGGGAGCCCATTCTGTATCAATAAGAGTTTATCCTGGTGTTGCTGCCAATCTTACGGTTGAAGTGGTAAAAGAGTAAATTAACCAAAATTATACAGTAACCGCAGATGGACACTGATAAGCACAGATAGAAAAAAATAAAATATTTTTATCTGTGAAAATCTGTGTGAATCTGTGGTTTCATTTCTTGGATGGCAAAGACTGATATCTCTCCAACCCAACTCCCTCCTCAAAACATAGAGGTAGAGCAGTCTATCCTCGGTGCTATACTTCTGGAAAATGAGGCACTGCCAAAATCGCTGGAGGTGCTCAGGGATGAGAGTTTTTTTTACAGGGATTCCCACCGCAAGATTTTCGCAGCAATAATAGACCTTTTTGAAAAAAATCAGCCTGTAGATGTAATGACCCTCAATGAACAACTGAAGAAAAAGAACCAGTTGGAAGAGGTAGGCGGCTTAGACTATATCGCATCTCTTGTGGCATCAACCCCGACCGCAGCAAATATCCAATATCACTCAAGAATAGTAAAAGAAAAGGCAATATTGAGGAAGCTGATATCAACATCTACAGAGATACACAACAGATGTTATGAAGATACGGAAGATATTGATGAGCTTCTGGATTATGCAGAGAAGCAGATATTTGATATATCAGAAAATAAGATTTCCCCGAGTTTTGCAAATATAAGCCAGGTTGTAAATGAGAGCTTCATTACTATTGAAAAGCTCTTTGAGAGGAAGGAGCTTGTTACAGGCCTTCCGACTGGTTTTGTTAAATTTGATTCTATGACTGCAGGGTTTCACCCCTCAGACCTGATTATAGTGGCAGGAAGGCCATCTATGGGTAAAACGGCATTCTGTATGAATATAGCCACACATATTGGAGTAAATAAAAAAAAGACTATAGCCATATTCAGCCTTGAGATGTCCCGTGAACAGCTTGTTATCAGGATGCTCTGTTCAGAGGCAAGGATAAATGCCGGCAAAGTAAGGACAGGGTATCTTTCAAAGTCAGACTGGCCTGACCTTACAAGGGCGGCTGGACTCCTCTCCGAGTCGTCAATATTCATAGACGATTCCCCTGCCCAGTCTGTCCTTGACATAAGGGCAAAGGCAAGGAGACTGCAGGCTGAGAGAAAGGGGCTTGACCTTATTATAGTAGATTATCTCCAGCTTATGAGGAGCAGGGGAAGGGTGGAGAACAGGCAGCAGGAGATTTCTGATATTACAAGGTCTCTGAAGGCACTCGCAAAGGAGTTAAAAGTGCCTGTAATCGCCATATCTCAGTTAAGCAGGGCGCCTGAACAGAGGACGGATAGAAAACCCCAGCTATCAGATTTGAGGGAATCAGGTGCGATTGAACAGGATGCAGATTTGGTTGTATTTGTTTACAGAGAGGAGTTTTATAAAGAGACCCCTGAAAATCAGGGTGTTGCGGAGATTATAATTGGAAAGCAGAGGAATGGTCCAACCGGTTTAGTTCCTCTTGCATTTTTTAAAGAATATACAAGATTTGATAACCTTGCCGATACGAAGGAAGATTATGGAGAGGCTGCATGAGTAATTTCATGGCACCTGCAGCGGCAGGGCGTCAGAAGCCTGCCCTGAACGAAGTAGAAGGGTCAGAATTTGAAATAAAATCTACAATTCATAATCACCCTCTAATTTCTAAATCCCCTACCTTTGCTGAGATTGATCTAAATTCCTTCTCCCATAATTTAAAGCTGATAAGACTTAAGGTTGGCATAGATAAAAAGATTATTTCCATAATAAAGGCAGATGCTTACGGACACGGTGCCGTAGAAATTGCAAAAAGGTCATCTGTCAGCGGTGCCGACATGCTTGGTGTAAGTACTGTTGGAGAGGGTATTGAACTGAGAGAGGCTGAAATTGAGTCTCCGATTTTGGTGCTTGGCGGCTGTCCGAAAGAAGATGCAGAATGGATTGCCTCTTATAATCTTAAAAGTGTCCTCTACTCTTATGAAGCGGCACTCAGCTTGTCAAGAAAGGCTGAGAAGATGGGTAAGGTTGTAGATGTCCATATAAAAGTGGATACAGGGATGGGAAGAATCGGCATACAGTCAGATGAAGTCAGGGAGTTTGTTAAAAAAGTAAGTTCCCTTAAAAATATAAATATTGAAGGGATATTGACTCATTTTGCCACTGCCTATGAAGTGAACAGGGAGTTTACTGAAAGGCAAATCAAAACCTTTAAAGGGGTTATAAAAGAGCTAAGGCAGGATGGATATAGTTTTCCCTGTATTCATGCCTCCAACAGTGCTGCTATTGTAAATTATCCTGAGTCCTATTTTAATACTGTAAGGCCCGGCATAATACTCTACGGCTCACTTCCGTTTGATTTTTCAGTGAAGGATTTTTTAATAAAGCCTGTAATGAGCTGGAAGACATCTATTGTCCATCTTCATAATACTCCAGAAAAAACAGGAATAAGCTATGGGAGAAGATTTATTACCAGGAGAAATAGTATAATAGCAACTATACCTGTAGGCTATGCCGATGGATACAGCCGTTCCCTTTCAAATAAGGTTCAGGTGCTTATTGGGGGGAGGAGGGTTTCACAGGTAGGGGCAATATGTATGGATATGTGTATGATAGATGTAACTGATTTGCCTGATGTTAAAATTGGAGATGAGGTGGTCTTAATTGGAAGACAGGGGGATGAGGAAATCAGAGTTGAAGAGCTTGCATCTTTAGCAGGGACGATTCCATACGAGATATTCTGTTCTATCGGGAGAAGGGTGAGGAGAATTTATAAGGATTAAGGGATAAGGATTAAGGATTAAGTAATAACTTACCCCTTACCCCTTGCCCCTGTATTTTTATGTTTCGTTTATTTGAAATTATAGGAAATAGGTTTCTAAAATTTGTGGAAGAAGGCGGGAAACTTTTTATTATTTTTTTTAAGACCCTCCTGTGGACATTCCGTCCGCCTTTTAACTTTAAAAATATTCTTAACCAGATAGAGGAGGTTGGCGTGAACTCCATCCCTGTAATTATGATAACAGGTGCATTTACAGGAATGGTTTTGTCACTCCAGAGCCATACCGGATTTAAGAGGTTCGGGGCAGAGACCTTTGTGGGGACTGTGGTTGCCCTTTCCATAACAAGGGAGCTCGGTCCAGTCCTTTCAGGGCTAATGGTTTCAGGGAGGGTTGGCTCTGCCATGGCAGCAGAGCTCGGCACTATGCAGGTTACAGAGCAGATAGATGCTCTATACACACTCGCTACAAACCCTATAAAATATCTCATTGTTCCAAGATTCCTTGCTACAACGATTATAATGCCTATACTCACCGTGTTTGCAGATATAATTGGGATAATAGGGGGATATATGGTCAGTGTTTATGTCCTCGGCAGTAATCCTACAATATATGAAAGAAGGACATGGGATTTTTTGAAGTTGAATGATGTATATAGCGGGCTTCTCAAAGCCACTGTCTTCGGGATGATAATCGCCATAGTCAGTTGCTATCAGGGCTTTAATACAGAGGGCGGTGCATCAGGTGTCGGCAAGGCTACTACAAAGGCAGTTGTGTTGTCATCACTCCTAATTCTTGTAGCAAACTACTTTATAACAGCATTGATGTTTTAGAAATACCTGTTTAATATCTATACTCTATTACGCAGACATAATTGCTTTTGTCTATTCTGAATGATGATATATAACCGTTGTTTTTCAGAACTTTCAATACATACTCGGCTTCTTTTGTATATTCTGTCGGAATGACAAGGCAGGGGATTTTATTGAATCTTGCACCTCTCAACCTTACAGAACCGTCTATAGCTTCCTCATATTGAGCTGCCTTTTCCTCAAATTCGTGAAAATAGCGATAAATTTGAGAGGTTATTGTAACGGCATAAAGCTGCTCAATGGATTGTCCACTGCCAAAAAGCCCGAATACATTTCTCCGTGTCTCTCTCAGATAATCCCCGATTTTGCTATTAAGAAAAGCAGAAAGATTTGCCGAGTCATCATAGCTCTTTACAGCAGATTTTTCATTAGGGCTTTTAACCTCAATAATTGCAAGAGTGCTGCCTCTTACAGCAATGACATCAGCATATCTTCCGGTCTTGCCAATGGCAAAGGCATCCCAACCATCATTCTTAAAATACGCCACCGCATATTGGTCGTATATCTCTTTATCCTGAGTAATTGCACCCATATCTCATCTTATTGCTGTCCATTTGCTCTAATAATTCATTTTGTCTTAGCGAAGAATGTTCTGAGAGGCATGAATGACGGCTAAAACATCAATTTGGTCAGGTTTGATATGATAGATAATCCGGTAATGCCCTTCAATGACCTCTCTAATCTGTTCCATTTTGTATTCCGGCACCTTGCGGCCTGATAGAGGAAAATCAGCGATTTGCTGTGAGCGTCTGGTAAGGCGGTCAACCATCAAAATGGCATATTGCGGAGAGTTTTGGGCAATATATGAATAAATAGCGTCAAGGTGTTCTTCAGCCGTCTCTGTCCAGTGGACTTTCATTTAGGCAAGCCGTACTTTAAGCGAATGTCTTTCACTTCCTTTGTTCTGCCTGCCATACTATCCGCCATCCCCTGCTCAATTGCCTCACGCACATAGATTTCATACATGAGGTCATCCCATGTGGCATTTTCAGGCATACGATCAACCAATTTGTGTGCCTCTTCTTTTTCCAATGAAGCTGTCATTTCTTTACCCCCTGTTAAAAGGCTATCAAAAAATTAAGAAAAAATCAATTTTTTCAATCTGATTATTTTTCATCTTATTACTGTCCATTTACTCCATTTATTGCAAAAAGAGTCGCCAGATTTTTTGGCAAGCATCATATGGCAGGGATGGATACTGGCAAGGGCTTTTATATAAAAAGGTTTATCTCTATTAGGAACGATTTCCATCGCCCCTCCCCAGAAGGAGCAGGTAGCATATTTTTTGTCGGTAATTCTATGAGTTCCGTATGAAGGCATAAAAGTTATACTATTCTATTTGAGACCGTTTATAAGAGATTATAATTCTTCAGGTTTAACTACGGATATAAAGCTTGATGCCCTCTGTTTTAATTCGGCATCTCTGGAAACAAAGATACTGGAAAAGTCTCTTGCGGTTGAAATGAGAATAGCATCTGTTGGTAGAAGTTTCGCCTTTTTCTGAATTTCAAATGCCTGAGCGATGTGGATTTCATTTGGGATTATGATTTCAAGATTCTGAATTTCACCTATCGTGTCAACATCTCTTATTATTTCGCTGTCTTTTGCCCTTGACCTTTTTCTAAGAACAGATAATATTTCCATAATATTGATAAGGGTGGTAATTCCTTCTATCTCACCTTTTTCAATCCTTGTCAGGAGACGCTTTGAACCTTCGTAGAAGTCTTCCTCTTTAAGGAGGAAATTCAAGAAAATATTGGAATCAATGAAAACTCTTTGAGCCATTATTTTATTTCTCTTATTTCTCTAATTATAGTTGTGCTTGTTATGCCCTCCTTTTTCATTTCAAGTCCTTCCTTATAATATTTACCATCAAGTTGTTTAAGTATAGAGGGTTGCTTTTTGAAGCCTTTAAATATCTCCGCTGTCTGTAAAATCTTTTCAACCGTTATTCCGCTCAACTCAGCTTTTTGCATAAATAATACATCCTCCTTTTAAAGATTATATCATCTTCCTACGATATAAAAAGAAAATTTTATGATATCATAAAATTATAAATGACTTCCCTTTCCCCTCCCCAGTAGGAGCAGGTAGCACATTTTTTGTCAGTAACCCTATGGGTTCCGTATGAAGGCATAAAAAATTATTCTATATCTTCTTCTCCTGTCTCTAACTCTATTTGTCTGTTTTGACACTCACTTATCACAGAGTAACGATTTTTTCCAAGCTCTTCAGTTCCTACAAAAAAGACAAGTGAATCCATATCAGTAATACGCTTAACTGCCTTCTTTGCTTCTGTAGCACTCATTTTATTTGGATTCGGCACTTTTTTCTTGGTGATTTTTTTCTTGGTGAGTTCTTTCTTTTCGTTGCTTTGGATAAAAAGATGTGCAAGTGATTCCGCTCCTTTTGGTGACAGCATATCTGGGACATTCTCCCACTCGAATTCTTCTCCTCGTGTAAGGATAGAGAAGGCATACCCTGTGAGCATGTATTTTTGGAGAGCAAGCAGTTCATTACCCAACTCCTTCTTGAGTCCTGTATCCACATTCTGCCCCAGGTACTCGTAACCGGCAACTAAGGCTGTCAGACCGATGATCCTACAACATCTTCCCAAGTTCTTGTCTTCAGACTCATCAAGGATGTTTGACGCCTTAATCAAGTAGCGCCGAAGAGGCACCAGATGGTGTGTTACGAACTGTTCAGTCAGTTCCTTACTGATGTTGTCCTCGCCAAGAATCTCCTTCATCGCTGTAACGCCAGCTTTCAAATCGTCAATCGCATTTCGTGCGCGATCTCGTTCCATCTTCTCGATGATGGCAAGGGATTCAGACTTGATGAGTGTGCCAAGAATCTCTGTGCTCTGCTTGATAGCTCGCTTCAATTGTTCCTGCCCTCTTGCAATGGCACGTAAGTTTTCTGATTGTTCTTCTGTGTTGTTGGCTTTCTTTTCCAATGCTCCAACCGCACGGTCTGCCAAGTTCATTATGCTGTCGCCGTGTTTGTCCAAAAAACCAACGAGTCTGTAGAAAAAGTCAGTTTACAATAGGATATTTTTTCTTGGTTGCTTTGTAAAGCATTTTTTATTAGTTGTTTTCTTGCAATGAACTCATTCTATTCTCTTTTTGTTGTTGTCTGCCGCTGCACTCAGTGATAC